>JASMTS010000012.1:0-256804 GCA_041694155.1 Candidatus Altimarinota bacterium
GCAAAGAATTTGTTTAATTTTCTTCTAATATTCTGTTTATTTTAATGAACTTTGTCTTCTCTATATTCGCTTTCTTTTTAAAGCATCAAGATTCTATTAATTTAACTCAGTTTGTCAAAACTTTTTTAAGCTTTTTTTGAGTTTGGAATGGTGGGCCTGGTTGGAATTGAACCAACGACAAATTGGTTATGAGCCAACTGCTCTAACCCCTGAGCTACAGGCCCTTATTATAATAAGGAAGGTTAAGGCAATATACCGCACCTCATGTATTATCTTTTTTTAAACAAGATAACTTGATGGCGGAAGGGATGGGATTCGAACCCACGGAATCCGTAAGGATTCACTCCCTTAGCAGGGGAGCCCGTTCAGCCACTCTGGCACCCTTCCTAATTAACTTTTTTAAAAAAATGGCGGAGAGACAGGGATTCGAACCCTGGGTACCTTGCGGTACGACGGTTTTCAAGACCGTTGCTTTCGTCCACTCAGCCATCTCTCCACGCAAACATTATTTAAAGAACATATCTATAAATAAAAATGGCTCCCCCGACTGGATTCGAACCAGTGACCAAATGGTTAACAGCCATCTACTCTACCACTGAGCTACGGAGGAATATTTTTTTATTGCTTATCTGATTAAGCGAGAATGATTTTATATTTTTTTTTAATATTGTCAAAATTTTTTTTATACTTTTTTTAGGTTAAATTAAAAAAGCACTTTTTTAAAAATATTTTGTGGAGCTTTTTCGCTGAAACTCCACAAAATAAATAACAATTAAACATCCAAGTTTTGAACATCTTTTGCTCTTGTTTGAATAAATCTTCTTCTAGGAGCAACTTCTCATCACATAAGGATTTTAAATATTTCATCTGCTTTTTCAGCATCATCAATACTCACTTTGTACATTTTTCTAGTATTTGAGTCCATAGTAGTCTCCCATAATTGGTCAGGATTCATTTCTCAAAGCCCTTTATATCTTTGTATATTATCTCAAGCTATTCATTCAGTATTAACAATTGCAGATTTTTCATCTTCAGTAAATACATACCAAGCTTTTTTTCATTTAGTAAGTTTATATAAAGGTGGTTGAGCTATATAAAGATATCAGTCCTTAATAAGATCTTTTAAATATCTAAAGAAAAAAGTCAAAAGTAATGTTCTTATATGAGCACCATCAACATCAGCATCTGTCATTATTACAATTCTGTGATATCTAAGTTTTGATATATCAAATGATTCTCATATAGATGTACCTAGTGCTATTATAAGGTTTTTGATTTCTTGATTTGCAAATATTTTGTCTATACGAGCTTGTTCAGTATTAAGTATTTTACCTCTAAGTGGCAAAATAGCCTGAGTTTCTCTGTCTCTACCAGATTTGGCAGATCATCATGCAGAATCCCCCTCAACTATATACAGCTCTGACTTAGAAGGATCTTTTGAAGAACAGTCAGCAAGCTTTCAAGGTAGAGTCATTCATTCTAATGCTCATTTTCTTATAACAGTATCTCTAGCAGCTCTAGCAGCTAATCTAGCCTTGGCAGCCAAGAAAACTTTTTCTATTATTTTTTTAGCTGTAGCAGGATTTTCTTCCAAAAACTCCATGAACTTTTCACTAAAAACACTGTCAACAGCTCATCTAGCTTCTGGTGTACCAAGCTTACCTTTTGTTTGTCATTCAAATTGAGGATCTACTACTTTTACAGATATTACACAAGTAAGACCTTCAATAACATCATCATTTGTTAAATTTTGATCTTTTTCTTTTAGTATAGATTTATCTCTAGCGTATTTATTAATAGTTCTAGTAAGACCAGTCCTGTAACCAGTCATATGTGTTCATCATTCTGGAGTATGAATATTATTAACAAAAGATATTATATTATTAGAATATTCTCTATTATACTGCATAGATATTTCTACCATAATATCTTTTGCTTCTTTTTCTACATAAAATATATCACCCAAAGTAGATTCATTTTTATTTAAAAAATTTACATAAGATTTGATACCTCATTCAAAATAATATTTATACCTTTCTCATGTTCTCTCATCATTAAGGTACAAAGTTATTCATTTTGTAAGATAAGCTTGTTGTCTTAATCTATTTTTAATAGTTTTATAATCAAAGCTAGTAGTTATTTTGAATATACTTTCATCAGGATAAAACTTTATAATTGTTCATGTATGGTCAGTTTTTCAAACAACAGTTATATCTCAATCACTAACTCAAGTAGAAAATGATTGGTAATGAATTTTTCAATCTCTGTGAACCCATGCTTCCATCTTGGTAGATAATGCGTTTACTACAGAAGATCAAACACCATGCAATCAACCAGAAACCTTATAACCTCATCAACCAAACTTACCTCAGGCATGTAATACAGTTAATATAGTCTCTAGAGTAGATTTTCATGTTTTACCATGTTTTTCTACAGGTATTCATCTACCGTTATCCTCTACAGTACAAGAACCGTCAGCTCATAAAGTTACACTTATAGTATCACAATGTCAAGCCATTGCCTCATCTATAGAGTTATCTACTATTTCCCAAACCAAATGATGTAATCATCTTTCATCAGTAGAACCAATATACATTCATGGTCTTTTTCTTACAGGTTCTAATCATTCTAAAACCTGAATATTCTCAGCTCAATAATTTTGTTCTGCCATGTTTTATAAAAATCTTATTTAATAAGTTATAATAATAATATAACAATATTTACAACAAAATCAAGGTTATGTCTATACCTAGACAAGAAAAAAAATAAAAACTCTTAGAAAGGAAATTTTTATATAAAAAACACCAATTTTTAAAAATTGGTGTTTTTTTATATTTTTTAAACATACGGGATAAAAAATAAAATTGCTTATAAGTCAAAATTTTAAGTTTTAGAAACTTATCTAATTTGAAGTTTTTCATCAGGAAACTGATAAGTAGAGTAATTTAACTTTAAAATATTTTTTCATTTTGATAGATTAACTTTAAATTCATAATATGGCAAAAAAGCTCTAGACACCCAATCTAATCAAATTGGGAACTTTCTTTTAAACTGTATTAACTCATATTTTTTTTCTATATTTAAAGAACTAACACTAGAGTTTAATTCAGATAAATCAGCTCAACTATCTAATTTTTTGTATGCATCAGATAGAGATAAAGGATTATTATTTATAGATCAACCTACATTATAATATTCTGAAGTTGTATCATACAAAGTTAATAGACTATTTTTATCTGGAATAGAATAATGAGGGAAAGATAATAATTCACGAGAATACTGTGCAGAATGATATTCTGAAGGAATAGGATATAACTTAAACAAAACTTCTTGATCTATATCTGACTCTATTAAAACACTACGACTATGAATCATATTAGTATATAACACTTCTTTTTTTTCTACTTTAACATCATCGAAAGAACGAGCATAATCTGGTGCTACTTGATGATTTTTATCTATAAATCTATAAATGTTTCATTCTATATCAATAATACCTTCAGATAAGAATCTATTTAATTTTTCACTACCAAACCTATCAATTAATTTTTTTTCTAAAGGAGTATACTTAGGAATCTCATATCTAATTCTATCATTTGTAGTAAATATAGCCTCATAATTATGTTCTGTCATTTGTATTTCTTTATTTGGAACAAGAGTTCAAAGAAGTTGGATTCTTTTTTGATCACTACTAGGAGAGAAATAATGATATTCTACTGTTCTAGCAGATACTACTGAAAAACTTAAAATACTAATTAAATATATTGCAAATATTTTTTTAACCATAATTTTATATTAATAATTATACAAAATTATTGTATTGACTAAAAAAAAAAAACAATACTATTTTTCATGATTTATATCATAAGATATAAGTCAATTTTGTTCAATAGGAAAAAGGAGCTCTAAAATGAGTTTTGTAAAAAAATTAGTATTCGCTGCATTAATGATTTTTTCATTGAATGCTTTTTCTCAAGGTTATGAATATCCAGTACTAAAGGCAGGGGTTAAAAATGATATAGTTACATTAATAGCTGATTCTGATAACTTTGTAGGTGAAACAGAATATCACTTTAATGAAAATATTGCATATTTAAAGCATACTAACTATACTGTTAGTGTCTTTAATAAATACGGAACTACATCTGGTGAAATATATCACCCAAAATGCTATAATTATGATCAACCATATATATCATCAACAGAAGAACTTTTATCTGTTGGTAATGGCTCAAAGGCATATAGCGGTGAAGGAGAATGTCAGGTTTATATAGAATATTTCCAATGTGTTCAATTTGCTCAAGCAATATCAAATGCTGGCACAGCCACAGGACGATGGAAAGAACCAGAGGGAGATCCAAATATAGACCAAAATACTGACGTTTCATGGAAACTTATTGCTAAATTTGGACCTGATGGTTACTATAATGGTAGTATAAATGGCCATGTAGCACTCGCTATAGGATCTAATTATAAAGGAGTTTATGTTATTGATCAAAACTGGGAAGGCTCTAGAACAGCTGATTATGGCAAAATTGGTATTCATATAATACCTTGGAGTGAAGCTACTAATTATGGCCTAGTAACAATACCTAGTAACTAATTTTTACAAAAAACAAAAAGACATCATAATAAAATTATGATGTCTTTTAAATTTTTAAAACTCCTTCTTTATTTCTTCAAACATTTTATTATCACAAAACTTAGAAGCTAGATCTATGTCTCAAGACCTTAGAGCATTTCTCAAATTGGTAGCAGATAAGTCATATTTTTCTGAGCCAAACTCTATAAAACTACCTTTTCTGGAATTTTCTATAAAATTAATCTTGTAATTTGGTAGATGATTTTTGTTTTTATTCAAAACTTTATAAGCACTATCATTATTAATATCTCAAAAATAAAAATTTATATCATATATTCATGGAAAATTTTCATATAATATTTTATATATACTATAAACCCATACTAAATCACTAGAATCATCTTTTAATTCTACTATTTTTAATTTATTATTAAATAAATATTTTTTTGATAAAATATTTTTTATTTGTTTGAAGTCTAGAGGATTTTTTTCATCTCTATTTTTCATAGTACCTACAAGTATCAATACAAAGTCATTTTCATCTATTATTTTATTAATAATAGATAAATGTCACAAATGTGGAGGATTCATCCTACCAATAAACAATCATAATTTATTACTCATAATAATAGTTATTTATAAATAAAAACTAAACAATATATGTTTAGTTTTATAAGTTTCATTTTCATGCAGCTTCTAGCTTTGCTTGTCTGTCAGCTAAAGCACATGCTTCTATAATATTTGATATTTTTCACATCATTATACCAGGTATTCATGAAAAGTTTTGACCTATCCTATGATCAGTAACTCTGTCTTGAGGAAAATTATAAGTTCTAATTTTTTCAGATCTATCTCAACTACCTACTTGTGAAGCTCTTGCTTCTCACAATTCTTTTTGTCTTTTTTCTTCTTCAAAAGCATAAAGCTTACTTCTCAATATAGTCCGGGCTTTTTCTCTGTTTTTGTGTTGAGATCTACCATCTTGACAAAAAACCATTATTCAACTCGGTTTATGTTTTAATTGAACAGCAGAATCAGTTGTATTAACATGCTGACCTCATGCTCAACTAGATTTGGTAAATGACATTTCTACATCAGCTTCATTTAATTCTATATCTATATCGTCTGCTTCTGGCATTATTGCTACAGTTACAGTACTAGTATGAACTCTTCATTTACTTTCTGTTTCAGGTATTCTTTGTACTCTATGTACTCATGATTCATATTTAAACCAAGAATATGCTCATTCTCATTTAACCTCAAAAATTATTTCTTTTACTCAACCTGCTTCACTAACAGATTGTTCAGTTATTTCAGTTTTAAATCATTGGCTTTCAGCAAACATTATATAGCTTTTTGAAAGTTCTCATGCAAATAATGCAGCTTCATCTCATCCAGCTCAAGCCCTTATCTCTACTATAATGTTTTTGTCATCATTAGGATCCTTAGGTAAAAGAGCTATTTTTAAAGATTCTTCTAGTTCTGGAATTCTATCCTCTGCTGACTGAATTTCTTCTTTTAAAAGCTCTCTCATATCTTCATCTTTTTCTCAAGAAAGCATTTCTTTGTTTTCGTCTAAAGAAGTATATAATTCCTTATATTCTTTATAAAGATTTACAGCTTCTTCTATTGATTTTTTTCTAGTTGACACTTGCCTTATTTTTTTCTGATCCTTAAAAACTTCTGGATCTCAAAGACTTTGTTCAAGCTGAGAATATTCATCTACCAAATTATCTAAATTAAATTTCATATTTTTTTATAAAAAATTACATTAATTAAAATACATACTATGAAGTTTTTGAATTTTTTCAAGAATACTACAAATCATATTTTAATTTATCAAGAGGAATTTCTTTTCAGGCAATAATTATTTTTGGTGAAAATGTCTCATCATCGTTTCACTCAAAAAAGAAACTGTTATCCTTTCAAGTATCCTTCATTATACCCTCTAACTCTGATTGTACTGTTTTTAATATACCTAATTTTTCAATAACATCATAAACCCTAGCTACAGCTTCTAGGTTTGAAAAATCAGTCATTCTAACTATTTGCTCTATTCTTTCTCCTCTTGCTTTAAATGTATATCATTCAACATATTCTACACTATATCTTTTTGGATCTATGTCTTGTTTTAAATCATATAGTTTTACTTCTTTTGGCTCACTGTCTTTTTCTTGAACAGAAACAATATTTTCCCTAGAATAATTATCTATCAAAAAGTCTACAAGCTCATCAACACCTTCTCATGTAGCGGCAGAAATAACAAAAATATTTTTGTTATCAAACTTATTTTTGAATTCATCTAGTATAAATTGTTTCATTTCATCATCTAGCAGGTCTGCTTTTGAAAAAACTAATATTTCTTCTTTTTGGGCCAATTCAGAAGAAAAGTACTCTAATTCTTTTCTTATATTTTTGTAATCATCAAAAACCTGATCCATTCTATACATATCTAACATATGCAATAAAACACCTGTTCTTTCAATATGTTTTAAAAACTCTATACCAAGTCATTTTCATTCACTAGCTCATGGTATAAGACCTGGAACATCTTCCAACACAAGTGACTTTCATTTATAGTCTAATACTCATAAATTTGGAGTAAGTGTAGTAAAAGGATAATCTCAAACTTTTGCTTTTACATTAGTTATATTTGATATAAGAGTTGATTTACCAGCACTAGGTACTCATATTATTCATATATCAGCTACCAACTTTAATTCTAACAAAAGATTTTTTTCTTCATTAACATCTCATAATTCAGCGAAAGCAGGAGCTTGTCTAATAGAAGAACAAAAGTGTGCATTTCAATAACCTCATCTACCTCACCTAGCTACTAATAATTTTAAATTATCTTGATCCAAGTCAGCTATAAGATCTCAAGTGTCAGCATCTTTGACTATAGTACCAACTGGTACTTTCAAAATCAAATCTGAAGCATTAGCTCAATGCATAGTATTTGTTCATCATCATTCTCATTTTTGAGCTTTTAATACCTTTTTATGTCTATACTCCGAAAGAGTATTTAAATTGATATCAGTTTGAAGATATACATCTGCTCATTTTCAACCATCTCATCCCCGAGGTCATCATTTTGGTATATATTTTTCTCTTCTCCAAGAAACTAATCAATCTCATCATTTACCTGAAACTACCTTGATTTTTACTTCATCTATAAACATTATTTTGATTTATTAAATTTAATATTAATTTTATTATAAGTATTTTTATTTATTTTTCAATAACTGCTGAATTTTATACAAATAAAATAAAAAGCAAATGTTTATTTTAATAAATAAAATCTTCCATTCAACTCCTAAAAAATAAAATTACTCCTAAGATATTTTATCTTAAGAGTAATTATTTTGCTTTAAACATGGTGTCAATGAGTGGAGTTGAACCACCGACCTCGGGGTTATGAATCCCGCGCTCTAACCAACTGAGCTACACTGACATATATTAATTTTGCTGAGTCTTTATATTTATAAACGATAAAAAGTCAAATTTTTTTTGACTTATTAACTTAATTAAATAAAATATCGCTACTTTGTAAAAAGTATTTTATATCCTTCCAATTAATTAAATTGGATAATAACCCAAAGGAAAATATGGCAAACTATGAATTAATGCTTATTATCAATCCTAATGTATCTGAAGAAGATAGAAACACTTCATTAGAAAACTTAAAAAGCATGTTTGAAAAAAACGAAGCTAAAGTAGAAAAAGAAGATATATGGGGAGACAGAAAATTGGCATACCAAATAAACAAGTTAGACAGAGGTTTTTACGCTTTGTATGATTTAGAATTAGATGGTAAAAAAATAAAAGAATTATCTAGATTAATAAACTTAGATAAAAATATTATAAGATACATGTTTAGCAAAAAAGAAGCTTAGTAATTAAACTTCAATAATTTTATACTATTTATAATAAATATAATATGAGAACAGTTAATAAAGTTATACTTATAGGTAATATAACTAGAGATCCTGCAGTAAAAACTACTGAATCTAATAAAAAAGTAGCATTATTTACTATAGCTACTAATAGATATTTCAAAACTTCTGATGGAGAACAAAGATCTGAAAGTGAATTCCATAACTGTGTAACATGGGGTAATTTAGCTGAAAGATGTGAAAAATATTTAGTTAAAGGTAAACTAGTTTATGCAGAAGGTAGAATGAAAACTAGAGTTATAGAAAAAGATGATTGAACTAAATCGTATAAAACTGAAGTTGTTGTTTCTAACTTAATCTTCTTAAACAAAAAATCAGAATTTGATGAATCATATGATGATTCTGAAGCAAGTTATGACGAAGATGACAAATTTTAATTGATACAATTAAAAGATAGATAAATTATCAGACATATATTTAATGTTTGGTTGCAATAATGAGTGAATAATAATTTTACTCAAAATCCAGAATTTATTATATATAATCAAAAAATATTATGACAAAAAATACATGTCCTTTAGAAGGTCAAAATATAGACTACAAAAATGTAGACTTATTAAAAAAATACATAACTAAGTTTGGTAAAATAACTCCTAGATATTACACTGGAGTATGTTTAAAAAATCAAAAAAAATTAGCAAAAGCAATTAAAAAAGCTAGAATTATGGCTTTATTACCTTTTGTTAAAGGATACGACCCAAACTACGAAGGTTAATTTTGAAAACTTTGGAATCACTTCCAAAGTTTTTTTATTTTTATAACAAAAGATTAAAAACTTTACTTTTTTATTTTTGTACATATAATTCGCGCGTAAAATTAAGTTCAGCTAGATTTTGCTGGACTTAATTTGTTATTTTAAAATTTTAGAACATACATTTATGTCGTTTAGAAATATAGCAATTATTGCTCACGTTGACCACGGAAAAACTACTTTGGTTGATGAATTATTAAAAGCAGATGATAATTTTGATACTAGAGTTGGTATTGAAGAAAGAGCCATGGACTCTAATGCTCAAGAACAAGAAAGAGGTATCACGATTTATTCAAAAAATACAGGTATCAATTATAAAGGTAATAAAATTAATATAGTAGATACTCCAGGGCATGCTGACTTTGGTTCAGAAGTAGAAAGAGTACTTAGAACAGTTGACTCTGTTTGTTTGGTTGTTGATGCTTATGAAGGACCAATGCCACAAACTAAGTTTGTATTAAAAAAATCACTAGAACAAGGTCTACATCCTATAGTTGTAATAAACAAAATGGATAAACCTAGTGCTAGACCTGACTGGGTAATAGATCAATTATTTGATTTATTTGTTCAATTATGAGCAAATGATGAACAATGTGAACTATTAAATGAACCAGTATATGCTATAGCTAGAGATGGTAAAGCATGGACTGATTCAAGTGAAGAAAAAGAAGATATTAGTGCTTTACTTGATTATATAATGAAAAAAGTACCAGAAGCAGCTAATGATTCTGAAAGTCCTTTCAAAATGCAAGTAGCAAACCTAGGTTTTGACAACTTTTTATGAAGACTTGGTATAGGTAGAATATATGAATGAGTAGTAAAAATAGGGCAAGAAGTATTTGTTACTGATAATGAATGAGTAGAAAGAAAAGGTAAAATAACAGAAATATTAACTAATCAATGACTTGCAAAAGTAAAAGTAAAAGAAGCAAGTGCATGAGATATAGTAACTATAGCAGGTGTACCTGATATATTTGTTTGAGAAACTATATCATCAGTATCATGAGCTGAGCCAATGCCTGCCATAACTATAGATGAACCTACTCTAAAAATGGAATTCTTAGTAAATAATTCTCCATTTGCAGGTAGAGAAGGTAAATTTGTTACTTCTAGACAAATAAGAGATAGACTAGAAAAAGAATTAGAAACAAATGTTTGATTAAAAGTTAATTTTGAAGGTGAAAATTACGAAGTTTCTGGTAGATGAGAATTACACTTATCTGTTCTTATAGAAACTATGAGAAGAGAATGATTTGAATTACAAGTTGGTGCTCCAATAGTAATTATGAAAGAAGAAAATGGACAAAAAATGGAACCAATTGAAAAAGTATCAGTTACAGTTCCAGAAGGTGTAGAATGATCAGTTATTGCTGCACTAGGTAAAAGAAAATGAGAAATGATAAATATGATACCTGAAAATGGTTTAGTTAATTTAGAATTCAAAGTTCCTACTAGATGATTACTAGGTTTCAAATCAGAATTTACTACTATGACAAAAGGTGAAGGTTTGATATCAAGTGGTTTTGATGAATTTGCACCTTATAAATGAACAATAGAAAAAAGAGATAGAGGATCTATGATATCTATGGAAAATGGTAAAACAATGGCTTATTCTCTTTTTAACTTACAAGATAGAGGTACAATATTTGTTGAACCTGCTACTGATATATATGAAGGTATGATTATTGGTGAATCAAACAAAGACCAAGACTTAACAGTAAATGCTACAAAAAATAAAAAACTTACTAATGTTAGAGCATCTGGTAGTGATGAAGCATTAAAACTTACTCCACCAAAAATAATGACTTTGGAAGAAGCCATTGACTATATCTCTGAAGATGAATATGTGGAAGTAACTCCTGAAACTATAAGACTTAGAAAAAAATACTTAAAAGAAACTGATAGAAAAAGAAATAAAAAGGGATAATAAAAAAAGAAGATTTTAAAAATCTTCTTTTTTATTGCCATTTTTCAGTTATCCAGTTTTTCAAAGTTACCAAATCATTGATACTAAGCTTAGTATCTATCTCCTGTCATTTCAAATTTATATATATTTTTGTATATCATGATTCTTGATTTGATAAAAATATTTTAAGATCATGCAAGTCTTGTTTTACAGCATTACTTGGTATATCTATAACAAATTTTTCTGGTAATTGACCTTCTGGCTCTTGCTTATTTGCAAATATTTTATTATCCAAGCTATCTTCAAAGTTTTCTTTTATAACACTACATTTATCATTATTTTTTGCATCCTGAATATCTTCCTCTTTTATTTCATTTAAATTGATATTTACATACCTTTTTGATTTATCAAAGAGCCCCATATCTTGAGCTTGTTCTCTTACCATAGATATGCTAGCTACTTTTATATCACGACTTCTAATAGATTTTCTTTTGTATTCAAAATTTATATCCAAACTACCATTTACTATAACTATTTTATCTATATCAAGTTTATCTTTGTATTTTTCAATATCTTTTGGAAAAATAACTACTTCAAAATCATAGTCAAATCATTCACATTTCAAAAACATCATTTGTTTACCAGTTT
Organism: Candidatus Altimarinota bacterium; assembly: GCA_041694155.1. Classification (GTDB taxonomy): domain Bacteria; phylum Patescibacteriota; class Gracilibacteria; order BD1-5; family UBA6164; genus JAAZVM01. The sequence goes on from JASMTS010000012.1 coordinate 11,844, forward strand.
TTGTAACTATTTTTCTCAAGTCTACAACAACTCAAACTGCTTGTACTATTTCTTCATTATTGTAGGCATTTGTCTTTTTTTTAGGTTTTTCATTAGAAGCATCCAATCACATTTCTATGTCTTCTTGTTCATATTTTTCAGGATTATTTTTTTTGTCTAGTTCTAATAATTCATCAAATCACATCTTTAGTTTCTTTGTTTTTTGACTTCTTCTAGCACAATATCTCTTCAATCAATCTAGAGCATGCCCAGAAACAGTAAATCATATCATTTCTTTTTCTCAAGCAAGTTTTTCTTCAAAACTAAATTCATCACATTTAACCAACTCCAATTTGTCTTCAAATTCACTAGAATTATCAAAAAGTCATATTTGACTAGTTTCTTTTTGTTTTTCATCACGACGACAATACTTTATAATATCATCTATTGATTTATACATTTGTTTTCTAACTCCTAGCTCATCCATTGCTCATGACATAATAAGAGCTTCTAAAGATTTTTTATTTATTACCTCTTTTCAACAATACTCTATAAAATCTTCTAAGTTTTCAAACTTACCTCAAGCTTCTTCTCTAGCTTGTATAATTCTATCAATTGGTCAATCTCATATTCATTTTATAGCTTTTAATCAAAACCTTATACTATTATCATCTATATAGGTAAAATGTTTCAAAGATTCATTTACACTAGGAGGCAATACAGATATTCACTTTGATTCACATTCTCATACTTCAAGCACTATTCTATCCATATTTTCTTCATCTGAAACCATCAGGGCAGTTAAGAATTCTGTAGGGTAGTAAGCTTTTAAATATGCTGTTTGATAAGCAATAAAAGCATAACATGCGGCATGAGACTTATTAAATGAATAGTTTGCAGCCGGCATTATCATTTCTGTATATATGTAGTTGGTAGTTTCTGGTTTGTATTGCTTATAAGAAGATCATTTTTCAATAAATTCTTTTTTTAGTGCTTCTACTACATCCAGTTTTTTCTTTCAAACTCATCTTCTAAGAAGGTCTGCTTCTCAAAGACTAAATCATGCCATATATTGAACTATAAACATCAATTGTTCTTGATAAACGGATATACCATAACTAACATCAAGTATTCATTTTAAGTCATGCTCTAGTTTTCTTTTTTCTTCTTGTATTTCTTCCTCACTATATCAAGCTTTTTCTAGTATTTCTCTAAGATCATCTGTTAAATATTTTAATTCTTTTCTTCAGTATTTAACATCAATATAAGTAGGAATATAAGCCAATGGTCATGGTCTATAAAGAGATACCATCGCTATCAAATCTTCAAAACTATCAGGTCATAAGTCTTTTAGATATTTTCTCATACCATCAGATTCAAACTGAAAAACTCATGTAGTATCACCTGCAGCAAATACTTCAAATACTTTTGGGTCATTCAAGTCAACTCACAAAATATCAACATCTTCCTGCTTATTAGCTTTGATTATTTTTTGAGCTCTTTTTATAACTGTTAAGTTTCTTAGTCATAAAAAATCCATCTTTAAAAGACCTAAATCTTCCAAAGGGTTTGCACTATATTGTGTAACTACTGCTTCAGGATCTTTTGGAGGATGCTGCAATGCTGTAAAATTAGTCATTGACTCTGGTGCAATTATGACAGCACAGGCATGGACTCATAATTGTCTAACATTTCATTCTATTTTTAAAGCATTATCTATTATCTCTTTATATTTGGGATTATTATCATAAGCTTCTTTAAACTCTATAGATTCTTCTAATGCTTTTATAAGTTTTGTTCCTGGTTTTTCTGGTATTAGTTTTGCTAATTCATTCATCTCAGAAAAAGGTATTCAGTATACTCTTCAGACATCTTTTACTGCTGCTCTTGCTGCAAATGTTCAAAAAGTACAAATGTTTACTACCTTATCTGCTCAATACTTTTCACTACAATATTTTATAACTTTATCTCTGTCTGTATCAGCAAAGTCAGTATCTATATCCGGCATCGAAACTCTAGCTGGATTTAAAAATCTTTCAAAAAGAAGTCAATATGGTAATGGATCAATATCAGTTATTCATGATAAATATGCCATCAAAGAACCAGCAGCTGATCATCTACCAGGTCAAACTGGGATATCATTATCTCTGGCCCAATTTATATAATCTGCAACTATCAAAAAGTAAGCATCAAATCACATTTCGTGAACTACTACCAGCTCATACTCTAATCTCTCTATTTTATCCTGTATATCTTTTGAAAAGGACTCTAAAATATCTATTTTTTCTTTTGAATAATAAGTTAGAGATAAATCTTTTAACTCTTCTGGGGATGTTTCTGTAAGTTTTTTATCTAAACTAGGTTTATCAAGTTTTTGTACAAGTTTGAATATTACATCTCTTGATATTCATGCATTATATCTCCAATTAAGTCATTCAAATGATAAATATCTCAAATACCATTCATCACTAGTCAATTTTTTTACATAATATTCTTTTTCTCATCACTTATCCTCACTATAATAATCTCATTTTTCTACTTCTAGTGCCTCTTCGTATATTTTTTGATGCTCATCAGGTAAGTCAAATTTTGGTATCAATATACCTCATGTTTCAATTTTTATATCTATCATAGAAGCTATTTTTTGTGTATTTTCAATAGCTTCTGGTATAAATCAAAATAAGACTTCCATTTCTTCATGACTCAAAAATGAGTAATCTCAATTAACCATAGTTGGTCTGTCAGGATTTTCCAATTCATGTCATGTACCCAATGCCATTATAACATCTTGAGTTTTTGCATCTGATTTATTTACATAAAAACAATTATTTGCTGCAACTACAGGTATATTATACTCTTTGTTTAATTCTATTAGTTTATCTGTTATAAGTTTTTGTTTTGGTATATCATCATGATAAAGTAATTCAAGATAATAGTTTTCTTCTCAAAAAACATCTTGATACTCTTTTATTCTATCGATGATTTCTCATTCATTTTTACCTGATAATATATAAAAAGGTATCTCTCAAGATATCGGTCAAGAAAGACAAACTATATCAAGATTTCAAACATTATTCTTTAAATCAACTATATCTTGAAAAGTTATATTTGGAGTTTTTCATGCATTTTCTAGAGATGCTTTTGTTGTAAGTGATATTATGTTTTGATATCAATCCAATGACTTAGCAAGCAAAACTAGTTTGTGGTTTATACTAGAATCAATACTTGATTCTACATATATTTCAGTACCAAGTATAGGTTTTATTCAAGCTGATATAGCTTCTTTGTACAAATCATGACAACCATGTACATTGGAAGTATCAGTTATAGCTACTGCATCCATTCACATTTCTAGGGCTTTTGCTACATAGTCTTTTGGCTTTGGTAATCACTCCAATATAGAATAATGAGAATGGTTATGCAAATGTACAAACATCTAATCAAGTTATTAAAAAGTAATATATTTTTTGTCATTAATTGTATTAAAAAATATTAAAAAAGCTATATTTTTGACCAAGAAAATTTTATGTGTTAAAATATATAAAATTATATATAATTTAATAAAAATATTATGAACGAAACACCTACTCCACTAGAACATAATAATGAAGAGTTACAAAATAACACAAATAAAGAAAGTATTCATATAGTAGAAGAATGATTTAATGACTTATGACAATATGAAGTACAAAAAGAAGATTGAACAGAAACTCTTTATTCAATATTACAACAAACAATAAATAGAAATATCAATCTACAAGATAGAATGATATTTAGAAAAATAATGATGGATAATCTAGATCAATTTAATGCTATTAAAAAATGAGATATAATAGAAGTAAATCAGATAGATAATAACTCATTTGAAATAAGAGTATGAGAAGAATACTATGTAATAAACTCTCTTAACGAAACATTTATAAAAATTGGTGAACAAAAAGAAATAAATGAATCTTTTGACCAATACGAACTTACACCAGAAGAAGTTGAAACATTAATAAATGCTATAGAAATAGAAACAAACAAAGCTCAAATATGAATGTTTGCATGAAAGATGGATACTTATACTATAAAAGTATGAAACATGATAGAATGGCATCTACCTACTAATGCAGAACCAATAGATGTTATAGTTCCCGTAGATCCACAAAAAGTAGTAGAAAAAACAAAAGAAGTTATGATGTGATGAAATATAGATCAAGTAAATGTAGGTGAATTAGTATCTGATAATCATGACAATGTAATAACTTCTGAAAATGCAGAAAGAGTATTAAAAGAATTCAAATGATTTGTTACATCACTAATAGAATGAAAAAATTACGAAGTATATAGAACAATATCTAGTACTCACTAAAAAAAGAAGAAAACTTATAAGTTTTCTTCTTTTTTTTCTTCAATTGTATTGTTATTTGATTTCATAAGTGGAAAAAGAGTAACATCTCTTAGATTTTCTTGTCATGTTAAAAGAGAAAAAACTCTTTCTATTCACATACCCCAACCTGACTGGCATGGCATACCATACTCCATAGCAAGAACAAAATCATCATCTGGACTAGTAGCTTCTTCATCTCATTTTTCTACAGCACCTGATTGTTCTTCAAAATTGGCTGACTGAATTTGAGGATCAACTAATTCAGAGTATGCTTTTATTATTTCCCAACCATTAACAACTACTTGAAATTGTTCAACAATAGAAGGATTTTCATCACTTTGTCTAGCTAAAGGTTGCATTGTTTTTGGATAATTGTAAACAAATGCAGGTCATACGATACTAGGTCTTAATACCTTCTTGAATAAATAATCTATCAAAGTTGGAACTAACATATTATCCATTCATTCAAAGCTAATTCAAGCATCTTTAATATCTTTTATAAGCTCTTTTTCATCTCATGATTTATATTTAGAAACATCTATTCATGAAGCTTCTTTTACTCACTCTACATAATCAATTTTTTGCCAAGGAGTTTGAAAATTTACTAACTTTTCATTTCAGTTTTTGTCTTTTATCTTGATTTCTTTTGACAATTCTGGCATTTTTTCAAAAACAAAATCAAACATTTGTTCAGTAAATGACATATTATCTTCAAAATTCCACCAAGCAGAATAATGCTCTATAGCAGAGAACTCTTGCATATGAGAAGGGTCACTTCATTCATTTCTAAAGTTTCTTGTAAATTCTACTACTTTTTCAAACCTACCTACAGTAGCTTTTTTTAATGCAGTTTCAGGAGAAATTCTCAAATAAAAATCTTCATCAAAATCGTTATGATGAGTAACAAAAGGAGATGCAGCAGCTCAAGAAGCAGCATTACCTAACACTGGAGTTTCTATTTCTATAAAACTATTATCAAAATAGAAATCTCTTAGAGTTTTTATAAATTTACTTCTAAGTATAAATCTATTATAGCTATCATCATTCATAACTAAATCTAAGTACCTTTGTCTATAGATAGTTTCTATATCTTGTACTCAGTGGAACTTTTCAGGCAATGGTCTCAAGGCTTTTGACAATATTTGAAACTCATTAACAAAAATAGTTAATTCTCAATGTTTAGTCAAAAACAAATCACCTTTAACACCTATATAATCTCATACTTGGCAAAACTTTTCAGCTATTTTGAAAGCAGTTTTTTCTTCTCATCCAATATTTACTAAATCAACTAATTCTTTTCATGTATTGAAAATTACCTTATCTCTAGAAAAACAAAGTTGGATATCTCAAGTATTATCTCTAAGTTTTGCAAAAAGAAGTTTTCACATTCATCTACTTGAAACTACTCTTCAAGCTGTTTGAAAAGTATTAGAACTTCAATTTTCCATAAGAGTTTTTGAATCCAAAATACTTGATTCATGTTTTCTTATAAAATCTATATTTTGTTTTCATCTATAATTATTTGCATAACAAATAACTCAAGCTTCTTTTAAATCGTTAATTTTTTTTAATCTATCAAGACTTTCCTTTCCGTAATCCATTTATTAATAGTTATTATTAAATATATTTTACATTTATTTATAACTATTTTTATTCAAAAAACAAGCCAAAACATGTGCTTTTTAATAATAAAATAATATTTAAATAAGTAAGTATAAAAATGTCAATCTAATATAGTTTAAATATAAAAATAAATATGTTAAAATAATTGTAAAATAGCTATTAATAAAAAAACAAATGAGAAAAATAATTTTTTTCATAATCTGATACCTACTATTTATACAAGATACTTTTGCTAGAGTATTAACTACTAGCTGACAAAGTCAAACACAAACAAAGCAACAAGAAGAGTGATGATCAATGACAGATGGTACATTTTTAGATATTACTGATGGTTGATTATTCTATGATTTGGCTGCCTTTATTATTCTTTTGATATGAGCTTTTATAGGTCTTATTCTTATAAGAAAGTTTTTTGGTTTGATGTTTGAGCTTTATTATGCAAAAAACCTTAGGTATTTAAAAGTTACTCTTCCTAGAGCTGACTCAAAGATGGATAAAGAAAAAGAAACAAAAAAAGACTTCAAAGAAAAAATATGAATAATGAGCATGTTTTATAAAGCAATACACAAACTTAGTGAAGCATGATTACATGACACATTGCTTAACTTCATATTTTGACACTCAAAAATATCACTAGAACTGGTTTATGATAAATGACAAGTTCACTTTTATATTGTCACTTTCAAGAACTATGTAAATCTAATTAGTCAGCACTTAACATCTAACTATAATGATGCTGAAATAATAGTTATAGATCCAAAACAAGGTTGATATGTAAACCTAAAAGAAAAATGATACAAGATGAGAGCAGCATCACTTTGAAAAGAAAATGATGATGTTTATCCAATAAAAATATTCAAATACTTAGAAGATGATCCTATAAACAACTTTACTAATGTGTTTGGTTGACTAGAAAAAGATGATAAGGCAGTATTTCAAGTAGTTATCAAACCTGAATCATCTAGATATAATAACAAAGCATTAAAAGCTGCTAGATTAGTAGCAAAGTGAAAATATAAAAAATGAAGAAAATGACTACTTTGATTTCTGAGTTTTTTACGGAACCCTATAGTGGGTTTGGTTGATGGACCTGATGATATGATATCATGAAATAATGCTCCATGAGCAAGTGAATGAGATGCATATAAAATATTTAACCAAGCAGAAACTGAAGCACAAAAAACTATGTGAGAAACTTCAGCACAACCTACTTTTAAATCTTCGATTAGAGTTATAGTATCCAGCAAACAAAAACAAAGCAGTGAAGAATGAGTGCATGCCATAGTAGCTGCAGCATCAATGTTTACCGATGAATATAACAATGCTCTTGATAATCCTCAAATACTAGAAGATGCATTTCCTTGGTTTTTTACTCCTGTTAGATATTTTGCCTTTAAAAATAAGTTAGTTTGATTTTTACAAAATAAATCACGGTTTGCAGCAGATGAAATATCAACATTGTATCACTTACCAGATATTACATATAATAGATCGTCAATTATTAGTTGGTTAGATTACAAAAAATTACCAACACCTCATAACCTAAAAACACCTAGTGAAAAAACTATACTAGAAGAAAAAGATGAAAAATGAAATGTTATACAAAAACATAGACACTTATGAGGTTTCCCTGTCTATAAAGACTGAGTAATATTATGATGGAATGAATACAGAAACAAGAAAACACCTGTCTATTTTGCTAGAAAAGATAGAGGTAGACACCATTATGTAATTTGAAAATCATGAGGTTGAAAATCAGTATTTATATGATATTTAGCTAGACAAGATGTCCGGAATGGAGATTGAGTTTGTGTAATTGATCCACATGGTGACTTAGTCGAAGATGTATTATCATTTACTCCAAAAGAAAGAGCAAAAGATGTAGTAGTTTTTGATCCTAGTGATACAGAAAGACCTATGTGACTAAATATGCTAGAGGTAATATCTACAGATCCAGATATGAGAAAAAGAGAAATGGATAGAGCTGCAATGGATGCAACAGAAATATTTATAAAGATATTTGGTGATGAGATATTTGGTCCTAGATTACAACACTATTTCAGAAACTGATGTTTGACATTGATGGAAGATGTAGAAGATTGATGAACTCTTATTGATGTACCTAGATTGTTTGTAGATGATGCTTTTATGAAATACAAAGTGTCAAAAGTAAAAAATCCTGTGGTTAGATCATTTTGGGATCATGAATATGCTAATACTTGAGAAAGAGAGAAACAAGAAATGATACCTTATTTCTCTTCTAAATTTTGACCTTTTATAACAAATACTACTATAAGAAATATTATATGACAACCAAAGTCAGCTTTCAATGTTAGACAGATGATGGACAATCAAAAAATACTTCTTGTTAACCTTTCAAAAGGTAAAATATGAGCACTAAATGCACAATTATTAGGTCTAATATTTGTATCTAAAGTTAATATGGCTGCCATGTCTAGAGCAGATATGCCAGAATCAGAAAGAAAAGATTTTTACATGTATGTAGATGAGTTTCAAAACTTTGCTACAGAAACATTTGGTGAAATACTATCTGAGGCCAGAAAATATCATCTTGCCCTTATAATGGCTCACCAATATATTGCACAAATATGAAGTGGTTCATGACAAAATTGAGACAAACCTAGTATTAAAGATGCAGTATTTGGTAATGCTTGAACTATAATGAGTTTTAAAGTTGGTGCTGATGATGCAGAATATATGGAAAAAGAATATGCTCCTTTATTATCTCAACAAGACATAATAAGTATTGCAAACTTTACAGCATACTGTAAATTGAATATAGACAATGCTTCTACTAGGCCATTTGATTTTAAAACAATATGGGATAATAATTATAAAAATGAAAAAATAGCAGAAATAGTGAAAGAATACTCTAGAAAAAAATATGGTAGAAAGAAAAAATATGTAGATATGGAAATAGAAGCCAGACTATGAATTGATCCACAATAAAAAGTAAGTACTAAAAAAGTACTTACTTTTTTGTTAAATAGTAAAAAATATGTTAAAATAATATCAAATATTAAATAAATAATAATTTATGAAAAAAATATTATTGGTACTAGTTATGATAATAACTATTTTATCAGCCTGAATATCAACTACTCATGCAGTAAATTCAGCACCAAATGCAAATGATATAGAGATATGAAATCCTGACGCATGAAATTCTACTAATAATCAGTTTTTAGACAAATTAAAAAATGATTCTGACATAGAAATATGAAATGAATGAGAAAAATCAATAGTAGAGTTTTTGTATACTATAGCAAAAGATCTAAAAACTATAATATACATAGTATCTGGTATATATTTTCTTATAATAACACTAAAACTTATTATATCTAATAATACTGATGAAGAAGTATCAAAATTTAAAAAGTGAGTTATATGGATAACTATATGAATAGTTTTGATGCAAATAGTATATTTTTTCGTAGAAATATTATATGCTCAAGAGGTATGAGCTAGTCTAGCAAGAAGTCTTACAGAAAATCTTATACAGCCTATAATAAAAATACTAGAAACTGCTGCTTCATTTTTCTTTTTACTTATAGCTATATATGCTTTTTATAGAATAGTAACAGCTAATTGAAATGATGACAAGGTAAAAGAATGAAAAATGACTATAGTATATTGATTGATATGATTCATAGTTATAAAATTATCAAAAGACTTAGTTTATGCTTCATATTGAAGAATAGCATGTAACGACTGAACATTGTTATGAATATTTGATATAAATTGAAATAGTTGTGTAGCAGATAACCAATTATCATGAATATGAAATATAATTGTTCAAATTATAAACTGGGCTAACAGCTTTATATGAATAATTGTTATACTAATGATAATATATGCTTGAATACAAGTTTTATTCTCTTGATGAGATGAAGAAAAACTTACAAAGGCAAAAAAATCTATTATCTATATAACTATATGAATAGCATTACTAGTATTAAACTATTTCATATTAACATTCTTTATAAGACCTGAAGTACAAATAACTATATAAAATAAAATAATATGAATAAAATAACAAGAATAATATCCTTAATAATCATATTAATCGTTTCATCATATTCTATTGTAATGTGAGCTAATATTGAATGATTATGACAAGATGTAACACAAACATCAGATTCTGACACATCTATACAGATATCTTGAACAGATTCTACAAGCATATCATCTACCGTTGAAAATGTATGATTAAACTTATTAACAAAAGTTAAATATATATTTTCATGAGTGTTATTAATATTTTTGGTATATGCATGAGCACAAATGATTATGTCTATGTGAAGCGATGAAGATGCTTTATCAAAATCAAAAAGAACAATATGGTATTCTATGATATGATTGGTATTTATAAATATGCCTGGTACATTATATGAAGCTCTTAATTGAAATAGAACTAACTGAGCATGATGAATATCCGGTTCTTGGGCAAATGAATTGAATAACACATCACAAAATTTATTTATAAATCTTGATGTATTTGCAGAAACATTAAATGATCATATAATCAAGTTTATACAAATACTTTTAGTTTCTGTTGCAGTATTAGTTATAATAATAGCATGATTAAAAATAATTACTGCTAGATGAAGAGAAGAGCAAGTAACTGAATCAAAAAGCAAAATACTATGGTCAGTAGTAGGTCTAATATTTGTATGATTTATAGAAGCTTGGCAAAAATTTGCATATGGTTGAGAAATAAGTGATTGAAAAGATATTTTTGAAACAATTGCAAATTTATTGCTATTTCTAGCTGCACCTATAGCAATATTTTTCTTAACACTAGCATGATATTATTATATAACAGCCAACTGAGATGAAGATAAAGTAAAAAAATGAAAGAGTATTGTTATAAATGTAGTACTATGAACAGTAATTTTACTTTTATCATACATATTTTTAAATGACTTAATCACATTATAATGAAAAAAATAATTTTATTAATAATTACTGTATTTTTTAGTATATCAGTATACAGTAATACATCTTTTGCAAATGGAGAAGAAGGATGAACTACAAGTGTAATAACTACACAAAAAATACCATGAGCAAATTGTGAACCATTAACTAATACAGGTTGAAAAAATGAAGATAATAATGATAACCTACAACCTGTAACATGGAAATGTGAAGTATGACAATGAGCTAGCACTGTTATATCAATGCTATGAGATATAATAAAGTATTTTACATATTTAGCATGATTAGTTTGAGTACTATTTATAGTATACAATGGTATACTTTATAGTATGTGATGAGCTGATCAATCATTAAAAGAAGAATCTAAAAAAAGAATAATATGAACTATCATATGATTAATTGTACTTTTCTTGAGTGGTCCAATATTACAAATAATTGCTCCATGGATATATAAATAAAAAGATATTAGAAATAATCTAATATCTTTTTTTGTAGACTAATAAAGATAATCGTAATAAAATTTTTGCCTTGCAAAAACCCTCCTTTCAATTCCTTTAAAATAAAAAAAGCATTGTTATTTTTGATAACAAAGCTTTTTATTAATTGTTTATTGGTTGCATTGATGCGGAATTGGCTCCCTTCGGGTAGGCCATCCGTTTTTATTACTCCTATTCGTCGTAATAAAATTTTTGCTTTGCAAAAACCCTCCTTTCAATTCCTTTGAAATAAAAAAAACATCGTTATACTTGATAACGATGTTTTCCTTTTAGTTCTTAATTGGTTGCGGAGACAGGAATTGAACCTGTGATCTTCGGGTTATGAGCCCGACGAGATACCACTTCTCCACTCCGCGATAAAAAAAAATTGCAATAGTGTTGTCTATAAAATATATAAACAAATGGTACGGCTACGGGGAATCGAACCCCGGTTGCGTGGATGAAAACCACGAGTCCTAACCACTAGACGATAGCCGCTTATCTCTATTGCGTGACTTATTATAATCAGAAAAAAAAATAGTCAAACTTTTTTTGACTATTTTTTTAACTTTTTTTTATTTTTATTTAGATGTCATAACAGAAACCCCGTCCCAATCAGATTCTGGAGGATTTTTAATATATATCTCACACATATCTAAATAAGTTAAACTTGGTTTATCTCATCTTTTTATAAGATCTTCAAAGTCTTTTTTAGCTCATATAAAATCTCTATCTAAATATTTTTGTACAGCATTTTCGAAATCTATAACTATTTTTTTCTTATTTTGATCAATATCTCATTTAAGTGATAGTAATTCATATATTTTTATAGGCTTATTTTTTCATTTTACCTTTATTTTATCAAGATATCTAAATTCAAAATAATCTTTAGATTCATTATAAACTACCTCACTTACACAGATATAAGTTCAATAAAACTTATTAACTCATTCCAAACGAGATGCTAGATTAACATTATCTCAAAGAGCTGTATATTCAATTTTTCTACCAGAAGAACCTATATTTCATACAATAGCTTCTCATATATGCAATCATATTCTAGCTTTTATTTCTCAAAATCATTCTTTTTGCCACTTTTTATTTAATTCTCTTAGTTTTTGCTGTTGTTTGATAGCAGACAAACATGCATGGTATCAACCTCTATCATAATCTATAAATGATCCCCAAAGAGCCATTATAGCATCTCATTCATACTTATCAATAAATCATTTTTCATCCATTATTATATCTGACATACTTGATAAATATTGCCTCAAAAATGAAACTAATTGATCAGGTTTAAATTTTTCAGATATTGTAGTAAATCATTCTATATCAGAAAAATATATAGCTAATTTTTTTATTTCTCAATCAAGATTTATTTTTCATGAACTTGATAAAACTTCATCAGCTATTGCAGATGATACATACTCAGAAAGAGCTTTATTAAGCTTATTTTTATTTTTATTTTCTATTAAATACTTAACAGTATTAGATATAGTTAATGAAACTACTAGGGCAAAAAATAGATGGGCTAGATAATTTAATAAATATTGAGTAAAAACTATTACTACTAATGGAAATATTATCAAAAATATTAAAGTAATAGATAAATTAGACAGTATCAATACAAAACCTGAACGAGACAAATTGAAATAAACTGATAATATTATAAGCAAAAATATAAGAGTAAATTCTACTAAATAATCTAACTCTACTAAATAACTTTTAGTCAAAACAGTATTTATTGCATTTGCCAAGACAAAAACTCAATACTCTATACCATTATGAGTTATAAAAGTATCCTTTATTCATTTAGCTGTAGCTCATACTAGAACTATTTTTCATTCAAATTCTTTTGGATTTACCTTGTTTTGTAAGACATCCAAAAAAGAATAATATTTAAACTTTGATAGTCTTCAAGTAGCTGGGTCAGGAAGAGGTACATAGTTTATAAGAACACTATTATTCATGCTATTTTGATAAGGTATTTTTAGATCAGGTCTTACATAAAAATAATCATCATTTGATTCATTATAGCTTAAATAGTCTTGTTTAAATATTTGTGAATAATAAGATTTTAATACAGCTATAGAAAAATGGTTATAATTGTTTAAATCTTTATTATAGTCATGTATCTTCATACTAGGAGTAAAAGATGTAGCTATCTTTGTTCTTTTGTCTATATTTGGTGTATAAAAACCGTGAGCCAATGTTCATGTGTAAAATTTTTCCAAAGGCATTTCTATAACACCCAAAGTTTCATTTCAAAATTGTTTTGTGGTAGTTGCAGATCACAAGACTATATTTCAAGCTTCCTTTATAGAATCAGCAAATAAATTATCTCACTCCAGGTCTTGAGGGTTATTATTAGCAAACATTATATCAAAACCTATAACCTCTGCTCATCATTTATTTATATTTTCTATCAACTTAGAATAATAGGACCTAGAAAAAGGAAATCATAATTCAGAGTAAGTTTTTTCATCAATGGTAACTAGTACAATATCATCACTTACTATATTATTAGATGAAAAATTCATCATATTCAATATTGTATATGACTTTATTTTTTCATTTAAAATACTAAGTGGTCCAGATAAAGGTATTATTATCATCAATATTATTAAAGACAATAATAATGTAAGAAATACTCTATTATCAAATATTTTTTTAAAACTCATGATTATTAATTAGATATATCGTTAAATAAATTTTTTATAGAACCCATAAATGATTGCTCAAAATCATCTTTTACATTATTAGCATTATCAATCAATGATCATGCATCAATATTTACATTATTTATAAATTTTTCATAATTATTTTTTAATGATTCTCTAAGTTCTGGATTAATATTATCATAATTTATATTATCTACATAATTTTTTATACTTTCATTTATATTTATTCCATTATTATTAACTTTTGTTAATATATCATTTAAATATTCATAATTATTGCTGTCTTTAGCATCTTTTATATCGTATTCAAAACTATTAGCTACTAATTCTTTTTCTTGATTATCTGATAATAAATAAAGTTTTTCTTTTAAATCAATCTTTAGTTCAAATAAAGATCCATCTTCTACTCAAACAGAATTTAAATCTTGATAACTAGATAATACTTGATTATATAGTTTTGCTTGCATATCCTTCTCTAATTGTGACAAATCCATTTGTGCAAGCTCTGATAAATCATCTATTTTTTTATTGATATCCGCTTTTATTTGTCTAAAAAGTTCATTATCAAGTCTTCTATTAACATCTTCGAAAACTGAATCTTTATACTTGTTTATAAACTCTTCTAGCTTTAAAAAATCAAAATTTTTAATATCAAAAGGTTTATTCTCTTCTATAGAATATGAGTCTCAATCTATAGTAGTAAGCTCAACTTTATGATCAACTACATACAAGTAATCATTTTCAAGATCTACATTATAAACAGTTCATCTAACTGCTGCCTCCATATCCATGAAGCTTTGCTTGAAATATGAATCTCATGGTATATAACTAAGAACATTAGACCAAGTTTTTCATGAAAACAATTCAAAAGCAATATTAAGTCTATCTTTTGACTGAGAAACAAAAAGTTCATTTACTTGAAGCTGAGTATTTCAACCAAGCCTAGTAATACTACCATCTCACCATTCAATAATAGCTATAGATTCTTCTTTAGTTGTTTTTATTGTATCTCCAATTGATAGCTTTTCTTTTTCCCATTCCAAAAGGGCATCTTCATTTAAAAAGGCTTCTCATTCAACAAGCTGAACATAAGAGCTTCTATCATATGATGTTTTAGAAAATCAACTATAAACTATGAATAAAATAAGTAATAATATTAAAAAAATTATGAAGTAAATAAATTTGTTATTTAATCAAAATAATTTAGATTTTTCTTTTCAAGAAAATTGACTTTGTATTTTTGTCATTATAGATATTATAATAAAGTAAAATCTAAAATATAATATATAAAAAATAACAAATTTCAAAACATATGAAAAAACAATACTTATTTCTAACGCTTTTATTAATTATTTTGTACTCTATATACCTAATATGAAGTTATAAGTACCAAGAATACAAAATAAATAGTCATATTGATGATATAAGGCAAATAAATCAAGAAATAGAGCAAAAAATAATTGAATGAAATAAAATAATAGAATATAAAAGTTCTAATGCTTTCAAAAATAAAATACTAAAAGAGCAACAATGATATAAAAATAAATGAGAAATGGTAACATATTTAACATCAGAACAAATCTATAATACATATACTAGTGAAATAAAGGATACAATAACGGAGATAAGTATACAAGAAGACAACGATGAAAATCAAGAAATAAAAAATATGACAATATTTGAAAAATGGATAAATTTATTATTTACAAAATAAAAAAAACTAGGATTAATTAATCCTAGTTTTTTTTATAAGTCTGAAAAGTCAGAAGGTAATTGATCTATTGTTTCATTAGTTGGGTACTCAGCAGTAGTTCAAAAAATATTATCACCTATTTCTTCTATTTTTTCAAAAATTCTTTTTGGTTCAGCATATTTTTCTACATCAAGTCATAATAACCTACCTAATATAGGAAACAAAAATATTGTCAATATAGTTACTATAATTCATATAACAGCATATCTTATAGTATTTATTGCTGGCTTAATTTTATCGTCTTTACCTCAAGATAATATCAATAATAAACCTCACCATAATATAAAAACTATCGAAAATACTCCTGCTATTAGTACAAAAAGTGATATAATTAATAATACTAAATCTCAAAACTCCATGTTAGAAGAAAAAAGAGATCATCATGCATTTACTGCGTAGGCTGTATCTACTATCATTTTTTTAATTGGTTAATATTAATCTAAAACTTTTAAATTAACTCTCTTGTTAATTTTTACTCAATATAATCTAAGTATAGATCTTATAGAGTTTATATTATTTCATCACTTTCAAATAATACTTCACATGTCATTTTTGTCAACAGATAATGTCAAAAGAACTCCTAGCTCATCTTCTGTTTTTTCAATGTTGATTGCATCAACATTATCAACAATATTTTCTATAATATAATGTAAAAATTTAACTTCGTTCATAATATTTATCAAATCAAATAAAATAATATCCTTCAACTTTATTTAAAATTGAAGGATTAGATACTATTAAACAGTAACATTGTTTGCTTTCATTAATTTTTCTACTCTTGGAGAGAATTGTACACCATTTGATACATAAGTTTTTAATTTATCTAAATCTTTAATTTTAAATTCTTTAGATATAGGATTATAAAAACCTAATACTTCTTTGTATCCGTGTTTAGCAGCAGCAGTATGTTCAGTCAAAACTACTCTAAAAAAAGGCATATTTCTTTTTCAAGCTCTAGATAATCTTATTTTTAACATAAATCAGTATAATTATTAAATTAGTATTTTTATTTTAAATTGAGAGTTTAAAACCAAAAAATATTTTTTTAGCTCAATAACTTTCAATTTATATCAGTTTATTATTTTTATTTTTTATAATTTGTAGTTGGTGCCCAGGGCGGGAATCGGCTCCCTTCGGGTAGGCCATCCGTTTTTATTACTCCTATTCGTCGTAATAAAATTTTTGCTTTGCAAAAACCCTCCTTTCGATTCCTAAAAATCAAAATTCAGATATAATGCTTTTTTAAAGTTTTTTTATAATTTGTAGTTGGTGCCCAGGGCGGGAATCGAACCCGCACTTCCGAAGAAACGGGATTTTAAGTCCCGCGTGTCTACCAATTCCACCACCTGGGCAAATATAATAAACTTATGAATAGAGCGCCTCGCTTATTGCGAGGCCATACTTCTATACAATTCATTTTTTTCTTAAAGTTTTAAGTCCTTTTGCAGAAACTTTTACTCTAAATACTAGCCCAGTTTCAGGGTCTTTTATATTTTTATAAAAAAGATTTGGGTAAAATTTTCTTTTTGTAGATCTCATTGAGTGTGATCTTCTATTACCTACCGCAGTTCTTTTTCATGTTATTTCACATATTCTTGCCATAATATCATGTTTTTAGTTATATATAAATGTCTTATTAAGCTTTTATTTCAATACCTACACCATTTGGTATAGATAAATCTTGTAGCATATCCATTGTTTGAGAACTTGGTTCTAAGATATCAATTAATCTTTTATGTCTTCTTATTTCAAATTGTTCTCTTGCATCTTTGTTAACAAAAGTTGATCTATTAACAGTTATTTTTTCAATTTTTGTTGGTAATGGGATTGGTCATACTACTTTAGCTCATGAATCTGTAGCTATAGTAACAATTTTTTTCACAGCTTCATCTAAGATTTTGTGTTCGAATGCTTTTACACTTATTCTAATTTTGTTTGCAGCTTTTTTTGCCATATACTTTTTATAAATAATTAATAAACTTTAAATTTAATATATTCTAATTTCTAAGTATTAGCATTATAGCTAATACTTAGTTTATCAGATTATATTAATTTCTATTATGCTTTTATACTAGAAACAACACCTGAACCAACAGTTCTACCACCTTCTCTTATCGCAAATCTTAATCATTCAGTCATCGCAATTGGAGATTGTAAGCTAACACCCATTTTGATGTTATCACCAGGCATAACCATTTCTACACCTTCTGGTAATTCTATATTACCAGTTACATCAGTAGTTCTGAAGTAGAATTGAGGTTTATATCCTTTAAAGAATGGAGTATGTCTACCACCTTCTTCTTTAGTAAGAACATATACTTCTGCATCAAATTCAGTATGTGGTTTGATAGTACCAGGTCTAGCTAATACTTGACCTCTTTCAACATCATCTCTTTGAGTACCTCTTAATAGGATACCAGCATTATCTCATGCTTCTCATTGATCTAACATTTTGTGGAACATTTCTACACCAGTAACAGTAGTTTTTTGAGTATCTCTTATACCTACTATTTCTACTTCTTCACCAACTTTAATAACACCTGTTTCAATTTTACCTGTAACAACAGTACCTCTACCTTTAATAGAGAATACATCTTCTATAGGCATTAAGAAATCTTTATCAGTTGGTCTTTCAGGAACTGGTACGAATTCTTCTAATTTTTCGAATAATTCTACTATAGTTTTAGCACCATATTCTTTATCCATATCAGCTGGATTTTCCATTGCTACTAAACCTGAACCTCTAACAACAGGAGTATCATCACCTGGGAAGTCATATTTAGTTAATAGGTCTCTTATTTCCATTTCAACTAATTCTAACATTTCTTCATCGTCAACCATATCACATTTATTCATGAATACAACGATGTAAGGAACACCTACTTGTCTAGATAATAGGATATGTTCTCTAGTTTGAGCCATAGGACCATCTGTAGCAGCAACGATTAAGATAGCAGCATCCATTTGTGCAGCACCAGTAATCATGTTTTTAACGTAGTCAGCATGTCCTGGACAATCAACGTGAGCGTAGTGTCTATTATCAGTTTCATATTCTACGTGAGATGTATTAATTGTAATACCTCTTGCAGATTCTTCTGGAGCGTTATCTATAGAAGCAAAATCTCTTACATCACTTCCGTTTTTTGTACCTAATACTGTTGATATAGCAGCAGTAGTTGTAGTTTTACCGTGATCTACGTGACCAATAGTACCTACATTCATGTGTGGTTTAGATCTATCAAAAGCCATAATATTGTTATATTTAATATAATAAAATAATTTTTTGTATTAAAATTTTAATAATTTATTTGGTAAAATCAAATTTTTATCTTTTACTCTTTTTTACTTTTTTCTCAATTATATTCAATGCTCTTCTTAATTTTTTGTGAGCGTATCATGTTAATCTTGGCATATTATATTTTGTTAAGATTTATTTGGTATTTGTTCAATTTTGCTGTAACAACCTTAACAGCATTTAATAACCATTTAGTCTCTCATTCAAATTCGATTCTTTTTTGCAGTTTTTTATAATGAGCTACAGCCTTACCAACTTTACCTCATGTTTTAGGTCATTTTTTGTTAACTGCATAATTTAATCTTCTAGGTCTTTTATTTGCAGGCATAATTCTTTATTATTTATATAATAGTTCAATTATAACTCAAAATCGAATCACCTTGCAGCAACTCGTAAAGCTTAATTGTAGTCATTTTAAAAAAAAATGGTGGAGCCTAGGAGAGTCGAACTCCTGACCTCCTGCGTGCAAAGCAGGCGCTCTAGCCAACTGAGCTAAGGCCCCAAATTTTAAGCATAAATTTTAAGCATATATATAGTGTCAGTACAGAGGCGATTCATAAAACATAAAAACCACTTTAGACTCTCTACTTGTTAAGCATCTTTGTGCTACATTAATGGCGGACACGACGGGGCTCGAACCCGCGACCTCTGCAGTGACAGTGCAGCGCTCTAGCCAACTGAGCTACGCATCCATTTAACTAATGCTCCGAGATTATATTAAAAAAAATTTAAAGTGCAAACTTTTTTTGTACTTTTTTTTGTTTTTTTTATATATAACCTGTGTTTTAGGCTTGTTTATGCTATTTATTTTTATAAAAAAATCAAGTATTTAATAAAAAATACTTGATTTTTGTTACCTTAAATATCTTTTTGATGATATAAATCAACTCAATCATCCTATAACCATAAATAATAGTAATTCAAAAAACAAAATAGATAAAGAAAAATTAAAAGAATATATATGACCAAATACACTATTTAAATAATTTAATACTATATTAAACAAAATAAAATTAAATATAAATGATATGATAGCAAATATTATTCACTGCATAACAAATGGTCAATATATAAATACATTAGATCATCAAACCAGTTGTGTTATATATATTTCATCTCTATAATAAAATATAAAATTGGATATAACACTATAAATAATAACAGCTATAGAAAAAACAAATATAAATATTATAATGTTTAATCAGGTTTTTAAAATATCTAGTACATTTGTTATATCCTCTATTTTTTGATACTGAGTAGAATAATTTGCAAAATAATCTTGTTTTGTTTCATCATTGGATAACAGATACATTTTAGATTCTATAAGAGAATTGACTCTTTCGTAATCTTCTAAATTGATATTTGATAATGCTATAGTATCTGGTAGAGGATTGTTTCTTTCTAGTATTTTTACAAGATTTGGTTCTTTTAATCTTATTTCAGCTAGAATATCTTCTTTTGTCTTGTATTCTACAACTATTTTATCATTAATATTGTATATATCATCTATTAAGTCTGTAATTTCAAGAGAGTTTCTATTGTAATCATCACTCAAATATAAAGATAAAGTAAGCTTTGAGTTTATAGAATCTATAAGCTTATAACTAACATCATCCAAAACAACAAGTATATTTATAAAAAACATCAAAAGTGTCAAAACAAGAAGTGAAGATATACTCAAAAACTTGTTTCTAAGAGTATTTTTTATTGAGTATTTTGTAATACGCTCAAACATAAAAATTAATTATTAATAACTTTTTTTAGTTTATATAATAAAATTTTTTTTGCAAATTTTACAAATAAACAAAAAACTAACTATAATAAAAACTTCAAATGTCAAGATTAAAGCTTTGATGTAAAAATAAAAGTATGATATTATTAAAGTAAATAAATTTTTAATAATCTAAAAATGCAAAATAATATAGAATTTAATAGTTTTAGTGAAGCAAGAGAAAAAGACCTAAACCTAAGAGAAATAAAAGAATCCATAAAAAGACTTTCAGAAGCCCAAAGAAGAGAGTTAGCTCATGAAATAAATAATCAAATAATAGAGGAGCTACAAGATTGAATGGAAGTTCAAAGATGAGATGAATTAAACTTCTTAAAAGCTCTTACATTAGAATGAAATACTATCAAATGGACTAATCAAAGAGAAGCTAATCTAATACATCCTTGAGATATTATAAAAGTAGAATGAACTAATATATTAAAAAACGGTGATATTATTTGAAATGTTACTGGTTTTAGTATTGAAAATAATTCAAGTTCTCAAGAAACACAAACAAACAGTACAGAATCTATACAAGAAGAAACACAAGAAGCAACAGATGAACAACAGGATAGTTCTGTTCAAGAAGATTCCAATGAACAAGAAACAAATTCTGATCAAGTACCAGATAGAGAAACTACAGAGCAAACAGATACAAATGATGAAACAAGTGCTGATAGTTTTGATGAAGCATTGGATTGATTATCAGATGCAGTTTGACTAAATGAATCAACAGAAGAACAAAACAGATTAGAAGTAAAAGCTTATTCTCAAGATGGTGAAATATATATAATATGAGAAGACTGAGAGCCAGAAGTATTTACTACATCAAATATGTCAGAAAATTTTAGAGAGTCTATAGAAACAATACAAGAATCAAATAAAAAGATATCAAATTTTGAGATGATAATATCAGCATTAAACAAATCTGATAATGAAAAATATGGAGAACTTCAAAATGAATTCAATCAAAAAATACAAAACTTAGATATTTCTTCTAGTGAATCAATTGAACAAGTTATAGCATGGATAGATGAAAAAAATAATGAAATAACTGAAAATGAGCCTATAAACTTAGAAAATAAATATGAAGTAATATCATTTATAAGAGATATTGATAGTAATATTGCTAATGAATTATTGGTTTGAGAATTATTTGAATTAACTGAAATATCAGAAGAAGAACTAGAGTCATTTATTCAAAATCCATCAAATAATGCAGAATCAATAAAAAACCTTGTATGAGAAGAAAAATATAGAGATATAAGAGAAAATATCAGAGAAAAAAAGACTGAAGCTGACAATTATTTTGATGAATATAGGGATCAGTTTATAGAACAAGCACTAGAAAACTGACTAAATGCTCAAGAAGCTAGTGATATAGTGGATAATCAATACAAAAAATCTATAATAGATAGTTTTGTTGGAAGTTATACAAAAAATCAATTATTATTAGCTTATGTAGAATGACTAGAACAAACTAGTAATTGGCATTGATATGAGGGTGAAAACAAGATGTTAGAAATGTTTTCTGACATTCAATGAGTAGGTTATTTTGATGCTAGTGATAGCACACTTGATTCATTAGCTTTTTGGTCAAAAGAATGATTCTTTATATTAGGTACTCAAGTTATAGCTATAGCTGCATGAGCTGTTACAATGTGAGCTGGTTATGTATGAGTAAATGCTGCAGTTTGGTGAGCTAGATGATATAGATGAGTAAAAGCTCTTCAAACTGTTAGTAGAGCAGCCAATGCATGAAATAAATTTGCTCAAGCTTGAAGATTTTGAGCTATGAGTGCAGTATGAGGTAGTGCATTCAATGTTTGATATCAAGCGGCTCAGTGAGAAAACCCATTTACAAGTACTGATTGATACATGGAATCTATATTGTTTACATGAGCGTTTAGAGCAGTATGAGCATTATCAAATAGACTATGATGGTGAATAGATACAACAAAGCCATTAGCAACACAAGCTGTTCAACTATCTAGACTTACAGCACTAGATACAGTTGCTTTTTCATCTATATGATTATGACTAGAATGAGTATTATTAGAACCAGGAGAATGGAATGCAGAACTTATAATGCAAGCAATAATTATGTCTGCAGCTTTTAGAATGGCATGAGCATGAGCTCAAAGGTTGAGAATGAGAAGAAATTGAGAAAAAGTAGAGATAGTTGAATGAGCTACTAGTACACCTGTAACATTTTTTAGACATAACCAAACTGGAAAAACTTATACAAGAACTTTAGATTGAAAATATTACAATCATAATTGAAGAGTTGTAAGTAACTTAAAACAAGAAAACCTAACAAGAGTTACTACAAGACAACAAAGCAAATCATCATCAAATAGAGAAAGAGCATCAATATCTAGAGAAGCTATAAACACTCCTGAAAATAACAGTAAAATATTTAACAATTTAAGAGATAAGTTAAAAAATATTCCTGAAATAAGGTCAGAAATAAATAAAGCATTAGAAAGGATGCCCATTGTAAATTATCCATATAGAGCTGTTAGATTTCCTATACATAATGGAGAAAGAGTTAGGTGGCCTTTAAGAAAAATATGAGAAAGTATAGCTACACCAATAACTACACCTAGAGATGCTTATATAAATATAAAAAATTGAAACTACCCTCAAGCTGTTAAAAATATATTATTTAGTTCAAATGATATAACTTGGAAATGATGAATTATGAAAATTTGAGCATATTCAACAATACCAACAATTACAGAATGAGTTATTAAATTTAATGAAACTGGAGAATACCCTGATATGACATCGGAAGAATTTGTAGAAGAAGTATGAAAAGATTATTTATCTTATATGTATTTATGAGTTATTAATTCTATAATATTAGAAAACCTTTGATACTTTTCTGAAGAAGAACAAACTACTGAATAAAATTCAGTAGTTTTTTTGTCTAATTGAGATAATTATGATAAAATATTAATAAATTATATATATAAAAAATATAAAATGGCACTTAGAAGTACACCAAGCGAAAATCCTAGTCATGAAATAGAAGAAATAAAGATTTGAGATGTAGAGCAAGATACATTTAGTCCAGAAGAAATACAAGAATACAAAGAAGTCTTGATAACTATGGAACAAGCAGAAAGACTAAGAGAATGAAGAATTACTATAGAAGAAATATCTAGAATATGAAGAGAACAACTATGATCAGAAGTAGAATCTATAAACCAAGTTGAACAAAACCAAGAAAGACTTAATAATATGACCAGAGAATCAGTTGAAAGAAGACAATGAGAACTAGAAGAAGCTGAAGAAAGTATTACTCAAAGACTGGCAGATGCTTGAAGCAGAGCATCTGAACAAGTAAGAGAACAAGCTTCTGAAGTAAGAAATCATGTAGAAAATGCTTCATGAGTATCTTCATTTATAAACTGGCTTGAATCAGCAAAACAAAAATGATGAATAATGTGATTTTTTGCATCTATTGTTTTATGAATAACATGAATGCTATGACTTAATAAAGCAAATGAAGCAATAAATGAAGCTGAACAAGCAGCAGAACAAGCAGAAGAAGCTCTTAATGAACAAAATATAGAACAAACAAAACAAACTACAAAAGATACTATAAATGAATCTCTTTGAGACTATATTACAGATGACAATAGAGAAAAATTAAATGAAGCTATAGACTGATTATCAGAAGAACAAGTTAGACAATTATATCACTCTATAGAATCGTGAGATTTTTCTATAAAAGATATAGAAAGAATAGTCCCTAACTTATTTACAGATATACTTGATGAAGCTCAAATAGAAAACATAAGAACCGAAATTG
This sequence comes from Candidatus Altimarinota bacterium, assembly GCA_041694155.1. Classification (GTDB taxonomy): domain Bacteria; phylum Patescibacteriota; class Gracilibacteria; order BD1-5; family UBA6164; genus JAAZVM01. Next base: position 36,573 of record JASMTS010000012.1, read on the forward strand.
AAACAACTATAATAGAAAAATTATCAACATCAATAAAAGAAGAATATGGTATAGATGTAGAAATGGATGACAAAAAAAGACAAGACCTAGAAAACTTAGTCAAAGAAAATCTAGAGCTAAGTGATGAAAGAATAATGGAAATAAGAGAAATAGTAGAAAAAAGAGAATTTAGATACAGTGATTTATCAGAGGTTGGTTGAGAAGTAATGTTTAACTCTGTAAATGTTATGTTTTGATTGATATCAAAATGAATAGTACCTATGTCTAATTTTACATTCAATTTTGTGGAAGCTAGTTGAAAAATGATAGCTATATGAGCAGGAGCTCTTTGAATAAATGAAAACATAAGCTTTGAAAATTTTCAACAAAAAATAGAAGATATGAATGAATCAGAAAAAGCTATGTTTGTATGAATGCTGTATAGAAAATGAGGACTATTTTTATCACTAGTATCTAATATATCAGAACAAGTAAGTAGATCAGCTATATCAATGGTAACTAATACAACAGTATCTTCTAGTAGTCTTATATCTGCTAGTGTTATGAATAATTTTGAAAAACAAGCTAATAATATAGACAGAATAGCTAGAGCCCTAGACCCTAGTAATTTGACTGATCATCGTGATATTTTGAGGGCAGCAACAGATAATCTAGCAAAAGTGAGAGAAAATTATGTAATGATGGATTTAATTCAACAAGTTGACTGAGATGATGCTAATAAATATAGACAATTAAAAAGATTATTATCAGAAAAAAATATCAGCATACCTTCTCATTCAGAAAATTTTGATGATTTATTAAGAGTATTATGAGAAAAAAATAATATTTCTTCAGCTGCAAGTAATAGATGATCGATTACATCTAGAATAGGTTTTTGAGCAAATGCTGAACTAAATAGACTTAATAGAAAACTAGAAACAATTTCAAATGCTCAAAAAAGAATGTTCAATCCAAACTTTTTGACTGGATGACTTTCAAAAATTAGAGAAGCTATAAACATACCTGAAATATCTAGAATGTGAGATAGATTATCTTTTCACTTTAATTCGCCAAGTCAAGCAAGAGATGCTCTTAGAAGACTTAATACATTAGCAAACAGATTTCCAGAACTATTAAAATGAACAATAGACAAAGCTCCAATAATAATGGTTGCTTGAATAGCTGCAAATTCTGAAGAATGAGTAATTGAGTCACTAAAAGAACAAGTTCCATATCTTATTCCTCTAGTATGACCAGTAATGATATTGATGAACTCTTGATGGACTTGGAAAGATTGAATACCAAAACCAATAGATCCTATGAATGTCTGAATATGAACAGCATTAATTACTGTAGATTGAGCAATACTTTGAAGAGAGGCAATTAGATCATGATGGAGATGAGTATGATGATATATGATGAAACCATTTATGGATGTATATTCTATGGGTAGATGAGTAGCTGACATTGGTTATTCTGCAACCAGAACTGTAGCTAGATGATGAATTAGATCATGATTATCGCACTTTTGAAGAGAGGCAATTAGAAGAGTAAGAAATGTGCCTGGATGAAGTAGAGTTAGAGCAATGGCTTTGATATGAGTAGTAGGTTATATATGAATAAATCAACTACTAAAAGATTGAGAACAAATAGAATGAATAGAAGACTTGATGACAAATTGAGAACTAGATATGGATAGAATAAATGAAGCAGCATGAGAATTGACAGATTGACAAAAAGAAGAAGCAGTTAGTCTTATATTAGAGGATGATTGAATAGAATGACTACAAATAAGAGTAATATCTAATAGAATGTTTATAAAGTCTAACAATCCTAGATTTCAGTCAGATTACTTTATACATGATTATAATTTATTTGAACTACTAAAACTTGATCCAGATTATGATTTTGAATATACTCAAAATGCCTAAGCTACACTTATATAAGTGTAGTTTTTTTGACTAAAAAACAAAAAATATATAATAAAAACCTATTATAAGATTATAATTATAAAAAAAATGCAATTATCAGAATTTGATTACCACTTACCAGAAGAATTAATAGCACAAAAACCTATAGAACCTAGAGACCACTCTAGATTATTAAAAATAGACCCCGTAAATGAAAAAATAAATGAATCAAAGTTTTATGATATAATAAATGAATTGAGCGAAAATGATGTATTGGTACTAAACAAAACAAAAGTCATAAATGCTAGACTACATTGATACATAAAGAACAACTGAAGAATAGCAGAGATATTTCTCCACAAACAAATAGACAGTCAATCTTGGGATTGTTTGGTTTTTCCTGGTAAAAAATTAAAACCTGGTAGAGAAATATATTTTTATTTAAAAGACGAAAAAGAACCTATAATCAAAGCAATAGTAAAAGAAATGTCTGATAACTGAAGAATAATAGAGTTCAACAAGTCATGAATAGAGTTCTTAGAAGCAATAGACCAGCTTTGAGAAATACCATTACCTCCATATATAAAACAAAAATTAGAAAAAAATGAAAGGTACCAAACAGTATGGAGTGAAGTAGAATGAAGTGTAGCTGCCCCTACTGCTAGTTTGCATTTTACGAATGAACTACTTAAAAAAATACAACAAAAATGAGTAAAAATAGAAAAAGTATTATTACATATATGACTAGGTACATTTATGCCTGTAAAAACAGATAATATACTAGAGCATAATATGCATAGTGAATATATAGAATTGGAAGAATCTGTAGCAAAAAGACTAAATCAATATAAAAAAGATTGAAAAAGAATAATAGCAGTAGGTACTACATCAATAAGAGTACTAGAAAGTTTTGCAGATGATAAGTGAATGCTAAGCTATTGAGAAAAAGATACTGATATTTTTATATATCCAGGATATAAATGGAGGTTTGTAGATGCTATTATAACAAATTTTCACCTTCCAAAATCTACTCTACTAATGCTTGTTTCAAGCTTTGCATCAAAAGAATTTATATTAAAAGCTTATAATTATGCTACTCTACATAAGTTTAGATTTTTTTCTTTTGGTGATGCTATGTTTATACAAAATAAAAAATAATTTGACAATTATTATTTTTTATTTATTATCGTGGGACATAAAGTTTTATTCATAATAAAATGATAAATGAATTTAAAAGAAAAAAGCTCTCCATTATTAGAAGAAATCATTAAAGATGATAATATTTTTTGAATAGATGAAAAATCAATAAAACAATTCTCTCGTATATCAAAAGTAGGTCAAATGTTAGACCTAGTACAATGAAAAGAAATAGAATGACTAGATGAATCAAAGTTTGATACATCAAAACTTAAGTCACCAGAAGTGATAAATACAGCAAATATAGTTTTATCAAAAATAAAAGATATTTTATGAAAAGACCCAGAAGAAATAAGAGGATCTACTATAGAGTGAATAGCTATAAAAATGTGAGACACACTTATAGAAACTTGAGAATTAGAAAGTTTTGTAGTATGAAACTACATAAAAAGAATAGCTTATCAAGTGTCGAATATACATCTAAGATATGAAAGGTACTCAAAACATTTAGAAAATAGAGAGTTAAAAATAAAAAATTCTATAGATAATTTAACATGATTATTAACAAAAGAATCTATAAATAACTATATAGAATTAACATTAGATAAAAAAATAAATAATTTAGATTCAGAAAGTTATTGAGTAATATTAGTAGATATAGATTACTTTAAAGTATTAAATGATAACTTTTGACATATAGCATGAGATATAGTATTAGAAGAAATATCAAAAATATTTAAACAATTTTTTAGAGATACAGATAAAGTAGCTAGATGGTGATGAGAAGAGTTTTTAATATTTATGAAATGAGGTAATACAGATATTTACTGAAGAAAACTAGACCAAGTAAGAGCTTATATAGAAAAAAACTTGATAAGAATAGTTAACAATAGGATAAGACAAGAATGAAAAATTAATACTATAGGACTTAATACAATAACTATTAGTTCAGGTGTTACTGAATTAACTGACAATGATTGTTTAACAAGTGTCACAAAAAGAGCTGATGAAGCTTTATATAGTTCAAAATGAAATTGAAGAAATGCTGTAACTGTTATAAACAAGTTATCTGGTAAAAAAAAAGAGGACTGTAATAAATATTGCCCAGAATGATGTGAATGAAATCCAGAAATACACAAAAAATTAGTATGAGAAGATCAATGTCATATGATATATAGCACAAAAATGTAAGGCAAAGAAACTAGAGTATAAAAAAAGAGTAATTTTTTAAAAATTACTCTTTTTTTATTAATCAATATCTACTATTTCGATATCAAAATTTAATGTTTTTCATGCAAGTTGATGATTTGTATCAACGGTAATAGTTTCTTCATCAGTATCAATTATAGTAAGTGGTCAAAACTGAGTTGGTAATACTGAATCTTTTTCTAAAGGTATACCTGCATCAGCAAAACTTTGTAAGTCAGCTTTTGGCACTACTTGTTTGTTTTCTTCACTATATTCTCAATAAGCTTCGCTTGGTTCTAATGTAATAGACTTTTTATCTCCTATTTTCATTCAAACTATAGCTTTATCAAAACCAGGTATCATTTGTCATACTCAGGCAACAAATTCTAAAGGTTCTTCTCTGTCATAACTAGAATCAAATTTGTCTCATGATTCTAAAGTACCCGTATAATGAACTTTTACTTTTGAATTTGCTTCTATTTTTAAATCTTTTTTATCTTCCATATTTTGTTTTAAAAAATTATTATATCTATCTATTGCCTCTTCCTTATCAAAAGAATAATCCTTAAGGCTTCATCCTTTGAATTCTTTTATTTTTGCATTAATTATTTTTACTTCTTTTTCTGGTCTGTCATTTGAGTCTGTTTTTGCTTTTGATATTTTATCAACATTATCAAATCAATCTACTACTTCTCAAAATACAGAGTGTTTATTATCCAAATAATTATTATCAGCTACATTTATAAAAAATTGGCTTCAATTAGTATTTGGACCAGCATTTGCCATAGAAACAGTATATTTATAATTTTTTAATTCAGGATGAAACTCATCTACAAAATTTTCTCAATATATACTTTTTCATCACATACCAGTTCCATCTGGATCTCATCATTGAATCATAAATCATTTTATTATCCTATGAAAAATAATTCAATCATAATATCAATCTGAAGCTAAACCTATAAAATTATTAGTAGTTATAGGCGCAAGCTCGGTTTCTAATAATATAGTAATAACTCCTGAGCTAGTTTTTAGCTCGGCAACTATATCTCATTCATTATATTTATACATATTTTTTTACTTTTTTTATTATTTAACTATTTCTACTAACTCTACATCAAAGTTAAGAGTTTTTCAAGCCATTGGATGATTCATATCAACTGTAACATCTTCTCAATCTATTCATACTATCTCAAACTCACCATACATAGTTGGCAATACAGCTCATGTTTGAATAACTATTCCATTTTCTTCAAAATCAGATAATTCTGATTTTTGAATTATATCATAATTTTCTTCTGTTCTTTCACCATAAGCTTCACTTGGTTCTAAAGTAATAGATTTTTTATCACCTACTGACATACCTATAACAGCGGCATCAAATCATGCTATCATTTCTCCAGCTCAAGTAGTGAATTCTATTGGTTCTCCTCTATCATAACTAGAATCAAAAACTTCTCAGTCTTGAAAAGTTCATTCATAATGAACTTTTACAGTATTTCCATCTTCAACAGTAGCTGTTTGATCAACTTCTACTCAAACACTTGCTCAAGAATTAGTTTCATCTTGTAAATTATTATCAGAAGCACAAGATGCTAAAAAAACTGATAATATACTTAATAAAATTATTTTTTTCATAATAATATAATGTTAACTTTTAAAATTTATTTTTTTAATTTTATTTTTCTCTTTTTAGAGTTTCAATTAAAAATAAGTAGTAGATATTCTACAAATTTTTCATCATGTGCAAAATTTTTTATAGGACTTCTTAATCTATTAATATTTACAACTACAAAATTAACATCTTTATCTAGATCCAAAAACTTTTTCAATTCAGCCATATCAAGCTTATCTGAAAAATCTATTTGATAATTAATTCAAACTCTTTTTATGCTTTTTATTTTATATTGACTAGAAAGTATTTTTAATCTTAATAAATCAAAAAAGTTATTAGTTTCATTTGGTAAAGAGCTATTTATACTAGAAAAATCACTAATAATATTATTTAAATCTTCTATTGTTCTAATACTTTCTATTTCTCTATAAAAATTGATTTTATCTAGTTCAGATCAAAAATAATCACTTGGAATATATGATTCTATATTCAAATCAATAGTAGTGTTTATTTTTTTTGTAATATCTTGATCTTTTTCTTGAGTTTCAAGTGATTTTTTTTGTTTTAATTCTTCTATTTTGTCTTCTAACATTTCCAAAAACAGACTAACTCATATATCTATAGAAGAACCTGATTGTCTAATTCACAATATATCTCATCATCACCTTATTTCTAGATCTTTGACAGCAAGCTCAAATCATGCTCATAAGTGACTATAATCAACTATAGTTTTTAGCCTTTTTGCAGCATCTTCTTTTATTTTGTCCTTTCTAAATAACAAATAACAATATCATTTTTTTTGTCACCTACCTACTCTTCATCTAAGCTGATGAATCTGACTGATACCAAAATTCATAGCATCATTTATAAAAATAGTATTAACTCATTTGAAATCTATACCATTTTCTATAACAGTAGTAGACAATAAAATATCATATTTTTTTTGTTTGAAATCAATTATTCTTTTTTCTAAAAGATCTCATGATAGTTGACCATGAGCTATAATTATTTTTTTTCAAGGAAGTATTTTGGATAAATAATCAGCAAAACCTGATATTGTTTCTACTCTATTATGTATAAAAAATACTTGTCCTCATCTATCAAACTCTCTCTTACAAGCATCAAATATCAAATCTTCGTCCAAAGAAGAAACTATAGTTTGAACTGATTGTTTTCAGACAGGCGGAGTAGTCAACATTGACACCTGCTTTATACCGTTCAAAGCCATATTAAGACTTCTAGGTATAGGTGTAGCTGACATAGAAAGTATATCAATATTTCATTTGAAATCTTTTATTTTTTCTTTGTCTTTTACTCAAAATTTGTGCTCTTCATCTACTACCAACAATCATAAGTCTTTAAAAGATACATCTTTGCTGAGAAGCCTATGAGTTCATATTATCAAATCTATTTTTCCCTCAGATAGCTTTTTAAGTGTTGACTTTATAACAGCTGGTTTTTCAAACCTAGTAACGACTTCTATATTTATTGGAAAAGGAGCAAACCTTTCAATAGATTTTTCAAAATGTTCATAAGCAAGTACTACCAATGGAGATATAAGAGCGGCTTGTTTTCAATTGATTATTGATTTGTATATTGCAGCAAATGCTACTTCTGTTTTACCAAAACCTACATCTCAACTAAGAAGTCTATCCATAGGGTTTTGCGATTCCATATCTTTGTATATCTCGTTTATAACATTATATTGATCTGGAGTATAAGTGTACTCAAAACTATTAAAAAACTCTACTTCCATATTTGGCATACTCTTAAAAGAATGTCCAACTTGAAGCTTTCTTTTTGCAAAAATATCAAGTAGTTCTCCAGCTATTACTTCTACATCTTCTCATGCTTTAGCAAGTTTTTTTTCCCAATCTTTTGTAGACAATCATGTCAACTTTGGATTTTCTACTCATACATATTTAGAAAGCCTATATACTTCAGTAATAGGAACAAATAACTTGTCATTGTTTTTATACTCTATTGTTAAGTATTCTTTTTTGATTATAGATCAATTTTTTCACGATGGTAATTCTTTGGTTATTATCTCTTTAAAAACACCAATACCATGATCAATATGTACAACATAATCTCAAGTTTTTATTTGCATAAGCAAATCCATATTTTCACTTAAGCTTCTTTTGATTCTTTTTTTGATAAATATTCTAGATATATTGTCATCACATATGACAAATATATTATCTTTTTTAAAACTCTTTAGATTATTTAGGCTACTTTCAAAAACTAAAACATTTTCATAATTATTCAAATTCAAAAAATTTTTTAGGGTTTTTGTATTTTTGGTAAATATATAACTAGTAGCTGACTTTTTATCCAAAATAACTTTAAAGTCATCCAAATTTTGTATAACTAAATCTCAAAAAGCCAAATCTATAGAGTTTTTGTGATTTCCAAGTGAAGAAAAAACCAAATAATTATTTAGTGAGTTGTATATAATATCAAAATCACTATAAAAATCTATATTGTCAAGTATTATAAATATAGACTTTTTTGCTAGTTTTTCCAACAAATCAGTATTTATTTTTTTGCTAAATTCAAAATCATATATAGACTTATTAACTCAAAAGAAGTAATTGTCAAGTTGTTGGTCAGAATAATATATTTCGTCTATTTCATTACCCCAAAAGCTAATTTTTAGTATTTGTCAAGTTTTATCTATATAACTAAGAGTATCTCACAATATAAAAAAAGTATAAGGATTTTGACTATCAGAAAACTTTATACCCAGATCATTTAATTTTTTACTAAGGTCGTTTATTTCTAACTCTTGTCACTTATAAACTTCAAATATATTATTGTATTCAAAATTACTAATATTTGGTATATCAATATTAAATATATCATTTGATACTACATAGTTTGATATTCCATTATAAAATATATTTGTCAAGTCGATAAAGTTATCCAGCTCTAATATATCTATATTTAAATATTTTGATATTTTTATATAAGAAGCTATTTGTTTTTGGTTTTCTAGTACCAATAAAAAATCCTTATTTTCACGAATAAAATCTTTTGATAAAATAAGCTTATTAAAGTTGTTTACTAATCATGTATATATATTGTTTTTTTCGAGTTTTATTCCTAAATCTATCACTACTATTTTTCTTATTATATTACAAATTGTTGCTAAATTATATAAAAAAATTAAAATAAGAGAAATTATTATTTTAGTTATTTTAAAAAATGAATTTATTTATAGATACTATATCAAAAAAATCAACAATGATATTGTTTAATGACTCTAGAAACATAATAAAACAAGAATACTTTGAAATAAATGGTAATGAATCTAGCTTGCTTATACCAAATATAGATAAGTTTATAAAACAAAATAATCTAGATTACAAGAATATAAAAAATATAGTTATAGTAAACTGACCTGGTAGCTTCACATGAGTTAGAACAGCAGTATTAGCAGTAAATACTATCAATTTTATAACAGACAACTATATAACAGCTATAAACTATTTTGATCAATACAATGATTACCCTATAATAAAAACTAGCTCTAGAAGAGACTCTTTTGTAAAAAAGGATGAATATAGTAATATAGAAATAATACCAAATCCTGAAGTAAACGAGTACTTAGAACAAAACAATATAAAAAAAATATATTGAGATTATTATATTGAGTGAGTACAAACAATTGATAATATAGATTATTCTGATATAATAAAAAAGATAGAATTTCAAAAAAACAAAAAAATACAAGCTATGTATATTAAAAAACCAAATATTTGTTAAATATAGAATATGTTAAAATTAGAAAATCTAAAAGATTGAGAAAAAGTAATAATGGTACTTAGAAGACATTGGTTTGTTTATATAATATTGTTATCATATTTTTTGTGAATAACTATAATAACAAGTATAGTATACTACTTATTTTGAATAAATATAATAACAAATATAGCTAGTATAATAATATGGCTAATTTTTAGTTTATTTCTATATCTAGAGTGGCTAAATTATGAGCTAGACTTGTATGTAGTTACTGACTCTAGAATTATATGAATAGAACAATCTAGTTTTCTTAATAGAAGAGTCTCAGAATGCAACCTATGACAAATACAAGAAGTAAACACTCAAACAAAATGATTACTACCAAATATACTTAATTATGGTACTCTAAAAATACAAACAGCTTGAAATAGTACTACAATGAGTATGAAATATGCTCCAGATACTATGCAAAATGCTAGAAAAATATTAAATATAGTAGATGAATACAGAGAACAATACCAACTAAATCAAACTGAAGTTTAAATAAATAAAAAATAAATACAATAAATGCAAGAACTAAATATAAAAGATATATTAGACAATACAAGCGACCTAAAAAAACAAAAAAAAGTATGATATGTAGCCATTATATGAAGACCTAATGCTTGAAAATCGACATTTATCAACACATTAATTGGAGAAAAAGTGTCTATAACAACAGATACTCCTCAAACAACTAGAAAAAGAGTTTTAGCAATATATAATGATGATGATAGTCAAATAATATTTTTTGATACTCCAGGTATACACAAGCATGCAAAGGATTTCAACAAAAAAATAAATGATGTTGCTATAAATTCATTCAAAGAATCGGATTTGATACTGTATTTTATAGACTCTACTAGAGAATGATGAGAAGAAGAAAAATATATCAGACAAATAGTAGACATGGTAAACAAACCAGTAGTAAAAGTATATACAAAAACTGATTTACAAAGCAAAATACAAATACCTGAAAATGAAAATATAATAAAAATCTCTAGTGAAACAAAAGATGGTTTTGAACAATTGCTGAAAAAAACAAAATCATATTTGAATATTTGACCATTATTATTTCCAGAAGAATATTATACAAAACAAGATATATATTTTAGAATAAGTGAAATAATAAGAGAAAAAGCTTTTTTAGAAACAAAGGAAGAACTGCCTCACTCTATATACATATCGGTAGAAGAAATAGAAGACAGAGATGATATATTAAAAATAATAGCATATATATTCACAGACACAGAAAGTCAAAAATATATAGTAATATGAAATGGATGAAAAAAAATCCAAGCCATAGGTAAACAAGCTAGAATAGAACTAGAAAAAATATTTGATAAAAAAGTATTTTTAGCACTAAGAGCCAAAACAAACAAAAACTGGAGAAAAAATGAATGACTTATAAAAAAGATATTAGATTAATCTAATATCTTTTTTTGTTACAAAAAAAGACTGATTATATAATCAGTCTTTTAAAATTATTAGTCTAATAATAAATTGTCAATAAGTTCAGTAAATGAATCATAAGGATAAGCTCCTGGTAATACTTCATATTCACCTGTTTGGTTGTTTATAAGTACATTATTTGGAGTACCTTGTACATTGAATTCTTCTTGTCATAATGACATATGATAATCTATTCTAGCAGAACCTCTTTTTTCAGAGAAACAAGCATCAAAATCATCTTTATTAACACTATCAGCAACATTGTTATAGATAGCATCTGCTCATGATGCACTATTAGCAAAACCTTGGTCTATAGCTTGATAATAAGTATCAGTCCCAGCTAATTCACCTATACATTCTAGAGCTTCTGCAGCATTTCTATCTCTAAAAGGCATATTCATAAATATCATATTTACATCTTCTGGATATGCTTCCATAATTTTTGATGGTACTTTGTCAGTTGCATGCATTTTTTGACAATAACTACATCCAAAATCACTAAATTCTAACCATGTTATTTGAGCATCACTATTACCTCTAGTATAAGAATTAGATTTGATTTCTTCTAATAAACCTTCTTCTAATATTTTGAAACCTCTATCACTTCTTTCTGCAAATGGATCATATGTAGCACCTATTTCTAAGTAATATTCACCGTTTGGTAATGGATATAAGTATTCGTTTATTTTGTATTGTTGACCTGGTTGTATTGGGTCATCACTTACATCAAAGTTTTTAGTACTAAATACTAAAGCTGGAAGTGTTTTTATATCATTTTCTTGTAAGAATTCAGATACACCTTCATCACTGAAATCTTTAGTAACTACATCTGCATTAGAGATAGAAGGTAATTGTTCTAATGAACCTAGTATATCATCTATTTGAGAAGCAGAGTTTCTCTCATCAGTAATAACTTGTAAAGTCAAATCTTCATAATTTGCTTGTTGTTGTGATCAACTATTGCTAACAACTGGTAAACCAGATTGTTTACCAAGCATAAAAGCCATAACAACAATAGCAACAAACATAACACCTATTACAGCTATCAAAGCTATAATTTTTGTATCAAATTTTTGATTTTCTGCCATATATTTAATTAATAATAAAATAAAATCTAAAATATTTTATATCTAAGTCAGCAAAAGTAAAGCATAAAGCCAAAAAGACCTTTGACTTATATATAAAATATTTTTTGAATATATAAAACAAAATGAATAGTAAATCAATTGTAGTTTTTTTTGCTATAATTGCAAAAAAATATGATTTATAGGTTAAAATATAGTTATTAATATTTTTTAACCTTAATATACATGTGATACAAAAACAAAAATAAAATATATAGAACAAATAAAAATGAAATAAATAAAATGGAAAAATATTTAAAAAATAAAGAAATAGATATTTTTTTGGGCTTTGATATAGCAAAAGATTTTCACTATTTGTCTATACTATGCAAAAATAAAGATTTAGAATCAATATTTGATATTTGAGAAATACAAAACAATATAAAGTGATTTGAAGAACTATGAGATATAATACAAAAAATATTATATAGATGAATAAAAAAAGAAAATATTTATATATGATTAGAAGTAACTTGAAGTTATTATTTTTCATTATTAAAATTTATAAAAGAAAAGAATTTAAAAAATATATATGTTATAAATGGTAGTAAAATAAAAAATTTTAACTTATCAATAAATAATATACAAACCAAAAATGATAAACAAGATAGTATAATAATATGTAAATACATAAGTACATACAAAAACAAGCTAGAAACTGACAATAATATAGTTAACTCTCATATTAAAAAAAGCAATTTTCTAGAGGTGTCCAACTTAAAATTTTTATATAGACAACTAAGAAAAGAAAAGCAAGAAAAAAGAAAACTTATGTCAAAAATAAAAGAACTAACAAATAGAGTTTTTCCTGAAATATATGATGTATTTGTAAGCGCCAAATACAATCCTTGAGAGTTAGAGTATTATATAAAATCCAATTTTACAAAAAATCAAATAGTACAAATGAATAAAGAAGAGTTTTATACAAAAGTAATAAAAGACTCTCAAATAAATGACTCATTACAAAAAAACAAACAAAAAATATATAGACTACATGAACTGGTAAAATACTCTATTTGAATAGATGATTACTCATGACACTATAAGTTTCAAATGAAAATACTTGTTGATAAATATCATCAAACAAAAATAAATATATCCAAAATAGAAAACTTTATACTAAAAGAGCTAGAATCTCAAAATGTCTATATTCCACAAATAATATGAGCTAGCAAAATCAGTCTTTGAGTATTTTATGCAGAGCTATGAGACTCAATATATACAAAAACAAATAAACAAATAATAGGTTTTATATGATGGTACCCTAGTGAAAAATCTAGTGGTTGAAAGATTTTATCAAAACCAAAATTAGAAAGTAAATGAAACAAACTATTAAGAGAGCAAATATATCTAATTGTATATAATTTATGCTCAAAAATACCCGAAGTTAATGAATTAAAAAAAAGGATAATGCATCAAAAAAATATAAAAGCTATAGAAGCTATAATAATAATTTGATCAATATTTATAAGAATAATATCTTCACTATACAAAACATGACAAGATTTTGATATTAATACCTTTAGATCAAATTATTTGGAATAATTTGATAAATACAAAAAATATTTCTTATATTATATTATTATATTGTTGAAGTAAGGGCTATTAGACCCTATAAGTAATTTGATAAAAATAATAAAAAGTATTTATAAAATTAATATAAGATTTTTTACAAAAAATATAGATAGAAAAAAAGGACGAATAGATCCTATGAGTAACTAAATAAAAAGTAAAATATTTTTGATACGAAGAAAATATATTTGAGCCCCAAAAAAATAATAGTTTTGGGGTAAGGGGCTTTTATAAAAATATATAAAAACACATAAAATAATAGAAAAATTACTTTAAACCCAATGTCTAACCAATCTCAAACTGTTCCTAATACTGGTTTAGTTACATTTGGTAAATTTGATGTTACTGCTGGTTCAGAAGATGCCGCTATCTCTTCTATACAATTAGAAAGACAAGGTTTATCTGATAGAACTGATATATCTAGAGTATATTTTGAACAAAACTCAAAAAGAGTTTCTTCTAGAGGTTCTGTTAATATAGACAATGAAATAACTGTTTCATTTACTCCTGCTATGGTAGTAAAAGCTGGTACTACTGAAACTATAGATTTAGTTGTTGAATTAAATGATGGTTCTGATGTTGGTGCTGAACACAGATTTGCTATCGTAGATGTTGAATCTAGTACTGATGTAGCTAACAACTTACCAGTTGTTACTAACACTATGAAACTTGGTTCTTACACTGTTGAAGAAGTTGCTTTTGATCCAACTGTTAATGGAGGTAATCCAGAATTAAACGTTGGTGATAATGATGTATTAATTGGTGAATTCCAATTAAGAACTACTGGTGATAGAGATAATCTATTTAAATCAGTTACTTTTAGAAATAATGGTGGTGCTGACTTAAATAATGTTTTAGCTAATGTTGGATTATATAACAACGGTGAAAATGTTGCTACTGAAGTAATGATTGAAGGTAGAGAAATCACTTTTATCGTTAACGATGAAATCGAAAACGGTAGAACTGAAAATTATGAAATCAGAGCTGATGTTGTTTCTCTAGAAAGATTAGAAGATAAAATTGAATTAGAATTAAGAAATAATACTGATTTAAATGTTGTTGAAGTTAGAACTAGCTTTTCTGCTCCAATAACTTTCTTTGGTAATAATGATACTATGACTGAATATACTTTAGTTGGTGGTGAATTATTATTATCTAGAGACTCTCAATATACTAATACTGATACTGTTTCTTCTTCTACTAATGATGTAGTTTTATTATCTTCTAACTTAAGAGTTGATGAAGCTATAACTGTTGAAGATTTAGTAATGAATTATGAAACTAATGAAGATGGAGACTCTTTATTTGAACAATATAGAGATTTAAAATTAGTAGTTGATGGTAGAACTGTAGCTACATATACTCCAAATGAAGATAATGATAATGGTAATACTGGTACTATCGAATTTGATGGAACTTTCTTAGTTCAATCTGACTCTAATATCAAAGTTTTAGGTAACTTACAAAATAGTGTTGCTGATAACTCTACTTTTGAAATAGTAGATTTCTCATTAAGTGTTGAAAATAATACTGCTTGAGATATTAGATATGTTTCTAATGATGAAAGAGTTGATGATATAGCTGGTACTGTTCAAGGTATCAAAGTTACTGTTGCTGAAGCTTCATTATTAATAACTAAAAATGACGGTTTAAACGATGAAACATTAGTTTCTGGTGCTAAAGATGTTGAATTATTTGGTTTCTCAATGAGAGCTAATGATGTTTCTGATATAAAAGTTACTTCTTTAAGACCAACTGCTAATTTAGGAGGTGGATTAGAGCTAGCTAATATTACTAATATAAGACTTTACGAAGGTTCTACTCTATTAAAAACTGAAAATGATTTTGATTTTAATAGTTTAAATATAACTATACCTAAAAATAGTGCTAAATCATTTAGAATAGTTGCTGACTTTGACAACTCTGTTGAAGATAATGCTACTATTACATTATCATTAGATGATTCATCTGAAGTATCTGCTAGAAATGACCAATCTAATAAATTATTAGAAAACACTTCTATAGACGGTGTTGATTCTACTGAATTTACATTTGCTGGTGAAGGTGAATTATTAGTAAATAATAATTCTAGCTCTAGAGATGCTACTATCGTAAGTCCATCTGATTCTGAAACTGATGTATTTACATTTGATTTAGAAGCTAGAGATGATGACTTAAGATTAACTGATTTATATGTTAATAATGCTAATTCTGGTTCTGTTACTACAGAATCTACTGCTACATTAACTATTAATGGTGGTGCTACAACTTCTAGTGGTATTGATGTTACTGTTCTTGGTAAAACTTTTAGTATTATTACTTTAGAAGAATTACAAGAAGCTACTGAGTCTACTGCTACAGAAGACTTAAGTAAGACTTTTACTGGTGTTACTGGTAGTAATTTTGCTGATGATTACGGTAGTAGAATTTTAATTACTACAGCAAATGATAGCTTTATATTTACTCATAATGCTGCAACTTATGCTGAATTAGCTACTAATTTAGCTACTGAATATGATTTTATTACTGCTTCTGGTTCTGAAGTTACATTTACTTTTGATAACTGAGTAAATCAAAATGTTACAATTGAATCAGTAGAATGAAGTGCTGATTATTCTATACAAACTACTTGAGGTGTCGCTGAAGTTACTGCTGAAACTAATGCTGAAACAATTAGAGCTTATTTAGATGCAGATGGTGATTTAACGGCTACTAGAAATGGTACTGTTATTACTGTTACAAGAGAAGGAAATTATGAAACTACTACTACTGTAGATACTGGAGATACTGGTTTAAATGTTTCTACTACTAATGGTAATGCAACTTCTACTGCTGTTTCTGCTTTAGACTTAAATGACTCAGTTAAATCTGCAAGTATTAGAGTTGATGGTAGAGTTATAGAAGGAGCAATTGTTTCTGCGAATACTCTATATTTCCCAATCGGAACTGCTAATCCTATTATCTTAGAAAGAGATGAAGTTGTTAGTGTTGATGTTAACTTAGCTTTCAATGATTCTAACACTAGAACTAACAAACAATTTAGTCTAAGAATTGGTTCAGCTGATTATACTGGAACTGTTAATGGTACTGTTAATGGTATGAGATTAGTATCTGATAGTACAGGTCAAGAAATAAAAGATATTGATGTTTCTGGGGTTGAATCAGAAACTCATTTATTAGCTAGATCTAAACCTACTGTTTCTAGATTATCAGAATCTGATTCTACTATTGCTTACAAATTTACAGTTACTGCTGACGCAAATAGAAAAGTTGATTTAGAAAAATTAGAATTTAATGTAAGAGGTGTAGCTCAAAGTGGTGCTCTTTTCACATTAAGAAAAGAAGGTTCTAGTGCAATTGTATCTAATAAATCCGTAGACCTTTCTAAAGATGGTTCTACTTTTAGTTTTATATCTTCAGAACTGTCTAAAGATGATGAAATAACTTCTGGTACAACTACTACTTATGTATTAGAAATATGAGGTGTTGATACTACTGCTGGTGGTGCTAATGATGAAAGTACTAGAGAAGTTGAATTAACTGACCTAGTTTACCAAGATGATGTAAATAATCCTGAAGATATTTCAGTTGAATCTTACAACATTTTACCTACTACTGCTACAACTCACAAATACTAATTATTAGTTTTTGTTAAATAGTGCATAGTTTATACAAAAAAACCCTAAGCTTAATGCTTAAGGTTTTTTTTGTTGTTTTAATTACAAACTAGACAATAAAAAAAAGACAAGCTAATTATTATTAGCTTGTCTTTTTTTAGTATCTGTAATAAAACTCATCCATAGGTAGTCAAGTGTTAGAATAGTCATCAAGATTGTCTATAGTACCACCAAAACCATCTCATACTATAATGTTTTCCAGTCTAACTGCTCTAGATCAGTCAGTTGTTCAATTGTTGTCTACTTCTAATACATAGTCAGTATATGAGTTTTGAGATATAAAATCATATGCATCTCATGTATGATTTATAATCAAATATCAATCTACTATGTCACTAACTAATCATGAACCAAATTCTCTATTTGAGCCATCTACTCAAAGAGTAAACTCAGTATCACTATCCACATAGTCCAAAAAACTACCTGATATTCTAAATTTGAAACTTTTTAGTTCTAGTCTTTCATCTGAAAAATTGTTAACTCTAAACTTGGCAGCCTGTCTATATCATGGTTCAAAATCTAAACTACTTACAAATCATGAATTAAAACTAATAAAAGTTTCTATTTTATCATTTATTTGAGCTTCAGAGTCTATGTAACTTCCGTTGCTATATGATATAGCCCTTATACCATTAGAGGTACCTTGTAGGGCATCTGATGGAGTCGAAAAATCAAAGATGATTTCTCATGTTTCCATTTTGGTATCAGCTTGTCAAAGTTTTGCTACTACACCTAGATCGTAAAGAGTATCTCTTTCCATAAATACTTCTCAATTGATATCAAAATATATATAGTCATCTATAACATATCAATTTGATAATATTTTGTTGTTATCATCTACCAAGTACAACTCATCTATTATAGGTCACATATGTTGCAGACTTCATATATTTTGCATATAAATATTTTGTAGATATAGACCATCTCTAGATGGTTCTAGAGTAAAACTAGACATTGTCTTATATTCTCATACTCAAAGATTTTCAAGACTGGATACACTTTGACTATATGTCGGTCTACCATACAAGTTGTCAGTTTGTTCCTCTTCTTGTGCTTGTTCTTGGTTGTTGTCATTGTCAGACTCATTATTGTTTGATTCATTGTCATTATTGGTAGTTGAATCATCTACTTGTTCTTGGTCTTTTACTTGCAAATTATTAGCTATGTAGTGGTTTGTCATTTCTACTACTTTTTGTAATAATGCATAGTTTTTGCTATATTGGTTGTCTATAGATTGTAGTGCTAGTAAGGCTCTATACTCTAGTATATATGCTTTTTGTGGAGCATTGTCAAATATAGTATAGACAGCTTTTTCAAAGTTTTGTAGGTTTTGCTTGTCTTTGTCTGTTAGTTCATAAGCAGATGCTTGACTAGCCAGAGCAAAAATCAAAACAAAAAACATAATAAGTTTTTTCATAAATTGGTTTATTAATAATTATTTATATAGAACTATATTATATATATCAAATACAAAAAATCAAAAATCTTTGTTTTTTAAGACAACAAAAAAACCCTTAAGCATATAGCTTAGGGTTTTTTGTGAATAACTAAGAGTTATAATCTTAGTAGTTGTTAAATGTAGTACCTGTAGTTGGTATTCCAGTATTAACATATTCGTTAGATGCACTGTTATCAACAGTTATAATATCAGTAGCATCATTTATATCAGCAGTATAATCAACTCCAAATACTCTCATAGTTCTTGAAGAATCACTAGTAGTATTAGATATAATTTGATCTAAGTTTCTTATTTCAAATTCTTGAGTAGATCCAGCAGATACTTCTTCTGTTAAGTTAGATATTGTTAAAGTAGTTCCAGATAACGCGAAACTAGCTTCAGTAACAACATTATTACCAGCATATAATGATAATTGATTAACATTAGTATCACTTAAAGTAGCAGAAGAAACATTAACATCTACAGTTAATTCTTTAACAGTTACTTTTCTGTTAGAGTCAGCAGAAATAGAGAATTTTTGTTCATTTCTTTGAGCTGCGCCATCAGTAACAACTGGTAAACTTCTAGCATATAAGTGAGTATTAGAAGTAGCTGTTCCAGTAAATCCATTTAATTCTTGACCAGTACTATCAGATAGTATTCTCATACCATTAACTGTACCGTTAACTGGAGTATAAGTATCGCTACCAATAGTTAAAGTAAATTGTTTAGATTTTCTAGTATTAGAATCATTGAAAGATAAACTTACTTCAGCTTGAACTGTTTCATCTCTAGTTAATACAAGTGGATTAGATGATCATACTGGGAAGTATAATACATTTGAATCAACAACTGCACCATCTATAGTTCTACCACCAATATTAACACTTACTGATCTAACTGAATTAGCTAGGTCTAAAGTATTATCAGATATAGTAGAGAAATTATCAGAATTTAATTCAATAGCTTCAATAGCAGCTTTAACAGCAGCTCAAGTATTAGAACTTGTAACTGTTAAATCTGATTCTTCTATAGATTCTATTTCAGATATTAATTTTGAATCTGAAGTAGCTCAAGTCGCTGCACTTATTGCAGTAGCGAAATCATCAACATCATTAATAGCTCAAGTAACAGTAGAAACTTCAGCTTCAGCATCAGCAACAACTGAACCAGCAACATTAGTTACATAAAGATCAGTTACTCTTAAATCATCATCTGTAGCTTTTAAGTCAAATGTAAATACATCTACTTCACTATCAGAAGGAGCAACAACACTTGAAGATCTAGTTGAACTATTAACACTAACTGTTAATTCACCTTCATCAGCAAATGTAAATACTGAAGAATTAGTACCAGTTATAGAATCAGCACCTAATAATCTATTAGATTCTTGGTTTCTAGCATCTATATTTGAAGCAGCTAATCCTAATTGGAATACTGAATTATCAGCAACAGAAGTGTTGAAATCAGCAACTATTCTAAATGATTTAGCAGTATTTTTAGCTATAACAACATTTAAGCTGTTAAAATCAAAATCATTTTCAGTTTGTAATAATGTATTACCTTCGTAAAGTCTTACATTAGTTATATCTTGTAAATCAACATCAGTAGTTAATAAAGATGGAGTTAAAGAAGTAACTTTTATGTCAGCAACATCATTAGCTCTCATTGAGAAACCAAATAATTCAACATCTCTAGCACCAGAAACTAAATCTTCACTTGAAAGACCATCATTTCTAGTTACTAATAATTCTGCTTCAGCAACAGTAACTTTTACAGATTGAACTGAACCAGGAATAGAAGTAACTTCTTCATCATTTGATACATATCTCATATCTTCAGTAGTTGTACTATTCAATACGAAATTTTGTAATACAAATGTAGCATTGTTATCTATATTGTTTTGTAAGTTACCTAATATCATTACAGATGAATCATTTTCAACTAAGAAAGTTCCATCAAAAGTGATATTACCTGTACCAGTATTAGCGTCATCACCACTTGTTTCTGGAGTATAAGTAGAAATAGTTCTACCATCAACTACTAATTTTAAATCTCTATATTGAGTTTCTAAAGAAGCAACAGTAGTAGTATAATCAAGATTTAAGTCTTCTACAGTTATAGCTTCGTCTACTTTTAAGTTAGCAGCCATTAATACTACATCGTTAGTAGAAGCAGAAACAGTATCTGTATTAGTATATTCTGTATCTCTAGTTAATAATAGTTCACCACCTTTAAGAGTGTATTCACCCATTGTATCGTCAGTAGCAACTATAGGAGCAGAGAATTCAGTATCTAATTCAACTACATTTAAGTCAGTAGTATTTCTTAATTCTAATTCAACAGTGTCTTCTTCTCTTTCAGTAGATATAAAATCAGCTCTGATTTCATATAATTCAGTTCTACCGTTTTCAATTTCATGATTAACGATAAAAGTAATATCTCTACCATCAACTAATATTTCAGAAGCAACGTTAACACCGTCATTATATAATCCGATATTAGCAAATACTGATTCTAAATCAGCACCACCGTTGTTAGTAAAAGTAACTGATTTGAATAAGTTATCTTCATTACCAGTAGTTTGTAATTCAAATTCACCAATAGTTACATCACTATCACCTACATTTAATTCAGTACCAGTATCAGTAGCTCTAAAAGTAACTTCTTCAACAGTATAAGAACCAAGTTTCATAGTGTTAGTAACAACTGGTAAGTTGTTAGCTACATTAGTAGTAGATTCAACATCTACTAAAGCAAATCTGTGTTCAGCACCTACTGTAGCAGGACCATCTAATTGAACAACTAAATCTATAGTTTCAGTAGTACCAGCTTCTACTACCATAGCAGGAGTAAATGAAACCATTACTTCATCATCTATATTAACAGAACCTCTAGAAGAAATTCTTTTTGAGTTTTGTTCAAAGTATACTCTGTCTATATCTGATCTGTTAGATAAACCACTTCTTTCTAATTGAATAGAAGAAATAGCAGCATCTTCTGAACCAGCAGTTATATCAAATTTAGCAAAAGTTACTAAACCACTGTTTGGAACAGTTTGAGATTCAGCTGACATTGGGTTAAGAGTAACTTCAACATCAGTTCCATAACTAGGAGTAACAACAACTTCGTCTTCTTCGTTATTGTTTTCATCTTCGTTATTAGAGTTATCATCTTCAGAAGTAGTATCTTCTTCATCTAATAATCCTTCTAATAAGTCAGATAAGATATCATCTTCTGATTCTTCTACAGAAGAAGTCATAGCATTAGCACCAGCTTCGAATACGAAACCTCTAGTAGCTAAAGTATTGTAGTTAGTAAACTCAGCAGTAACACCGTTCATAGAAGCGAATTCTACTACTTGTTCTTGCCAAGAAGTACCTTTAGATGAATCATACATATATTCATCTCCGAATGCAGCTTTAACCATCATACCAATAGCTTCAGCTTTTGTTATATTAGCTTCAGGTCTAAAGTTTTCATTAGCAGCTATTAAACCGTTATCTAATAATGGTTCAACTGATAAACAAGCCCAATCGTTAGGAGTTGTAGCTGATACATCAGCAAATGAACCGTTACAAGTTGTAGCTTTATCAAGACCAGCAACACCTCTAGCAACAGCAGCGATTTCTTGTCTTAATACATTTTGATCTAAGTTGTATCCTGCAGGATCAGCTGAATGGTTGTTTATAACACCAGCAGCAGCTAATTCGTTAGCAGCATCAACTTCAGCAGTACTGTATGCAGATACTCCTGTAGAGAAAATCCCTGAAACAAGAGCAACCAATGCAACAGTAGCAGTAGTTTTTCTGAATAAATTCATATTTTGAAATTATTATAAATAAAATAATATATATTATTGTAATGAATAAAAAATATCTGATAATTGTCTTTGGAAATTGTGATGTCAGTACCTATTAATAATATTTAATCAATTAATTGAGAGTTTTTGTTGCAATCAAGTAGATTGTAATATTGACAATGTCTTTTGATCAAATTCACTTGGTGAATCAACCAAATATCAATTTTGTCAAGACTCAACTATCTCTCATGCAGCATGTATATCAAAAGCGACAACTGGAACTCAGCATGATAATGATTCTATCATAGTCATACCAAAAGAATCTATTTTTGAGCTAAAAAGAAAAACACTTGATTTTTCTAAATTGTCAATTATAGACTCTTTGTCAAGCAATCATAAAAATTGTATATTTTTATCTGATTCATATTTATTTTGAATACGAGTCAGTTCATCTCCTACTCCTCAAATCAAAAGTTTTATATCTGGTATATAACTTTTGACATACAAATAAGTATCGAGAACTTGTTTTATGTTCTTTCAAGCTGTCCATCTAGCATAGCTAAATATAATAGGAGAGGTTGCTTGTAAAGTTTTTTGTTTGTGTTTTTGAAACTCCTTGTCTACAACTGGGTTGAGAACAAGAGCTTTTGATTTGTATATATCTCTCAATATATCTCTTAAATAGTTACTATTAGATACTAGAGCATCTATAAATCTTATAGACAATTTTTCTAGTATTTTTTTTATTCATATATAAACGTTTGTATTTTTACTATAGTACCATGGATAATGATGATGCCACCATATAAGTTTAGCTTTGGATAAAAACAATATTTTAGACAAAACTCATACAAATTGCATTGGAGAGTTTCATATAATAATGTAGTCACTTTTTCTAATAGAGTAAGCAGTTTTAATCAAGTTAAAACTTTTTACTTCAAAATCTACATCAAATAGATCTTTATTATGAGAAAAAGTATACATTGTAACATTGTTTCAATTATCTTTGAGTGTATTTGATAGATAAACCATCATATTTACAGCTCATCATTTCTTATCCATATATGGATGAAGAACACTAAAGCTTTTATTGGTTGGTATCATATTAATATAGATATAGTAAAAAATACAAGGTTAAAGCCTTAACCCAAAAGTTGTTCACAACCCTGGGAATCAATCATCAATAAAAATCATTATCTATTGATAACTAATCCCCGGAGTTGTAAAACAAATATACTTTTGAATTAAAAGACTTTTTTAAAAAAAGTTTTTATATTTGTTTGTTTGCAGTTTATGTTAAAGACCGCTATATAAAATAGTGAGCATATATTAATAGATTATTGCTACAAAGTCAAACAATTGAGAGTAAATTTCACACTATCTTCACATAACTTTTAAAAATCTTCACATTTGTAATATTTTTGTGTTATGTAGCTATTTTTACAAAAATGGCTAAACAACAAAAAATCTAATGTATTGACTTTTTTATACATTAGATTTTAATAATTTTTATTGATAATTTTTTAATATTTTTTTAATGAATGTGAAGATTTTTATTGAGTAACAGTTTCTGCTAAATTCATTATAGGTTGCATTATAGCTATAGCAATAAATCATACTACAACTGCCAATGTAACAATAATAAATGGTTCTAATAATTTGTTAATTACTCATATAGTATTGTCAACTTGTTCATCGTAAAAATCAGCTACTTTTAATATTGTAGAGTCAAGTTTGGCTGTTTCTTCTCAAACTTGTATCATCTGTACCATCATATCAGGAAAAAGCTTATCTCAGTCAAGAGATTCCCACATTTTGATACCTCATGCTATATCTTCTGATAGTAGTATAATTCTTTGTTTGTATACTTCATTACCTACAGCATCTGAAGTTATTCTTAGAGATTCTACTATAGAAACTCACGATCATACCAATCAAGAAAATACTCTTGAAAACTTTGACAATACTAGTTTTTGATTTATTTGACCAAAAACTGGTGCCTTCATCTTTATAGAATCAAACATATATTTACCATCTGGTGTTTTTTTCCATACATTGATAGCAACTATTGCAAATACTACTGCTATAACTAGCAAGTACCAATAATATACAAAAAAGTCAGATATAGCTATCAGTGTTTGAGTAGAAGCTGGTAAGTCTCATTTACCTTCAAATATTTCTAGTAGTTTTGGTACTACTACTATCATCATAACAGAGATAACTCATATAACCACAACAAGTATAAACATAGGATACATCATAGCAGACTTTATCTTACCTGATATACTTTCTACCTTTTCTATTTGATTGGCAAGGTCTGTCAATACATTATTCAATTGTCAAGTTTTTTCTCATGACTTGATTATTCATACCTCAGCTTCTCAAAAACTAGCTGGATAATCTTCCAAACATTCTGAAAGTTTATCTCATTGTTTCAACCTATAAGTAAACTTCCCTAGCATCTTTTTCAAAACAGGATTTTTTTCTTGCTTTTCTAGTATTGACACAGCCTTCATAACTCACATTCAAGCATTGGTCATAGTAGACAAAAGACGATAAAAAACAACCTTTTCACTTGTTTTTACTTTTTGAAAAGATAGTAGTTTTTCGTTTATCTTGTCCATCAAGGTCATACTAGGACCTGTATTTTTATTCTCGACATTGTTGCCAGATTCTGATTTTTTATCATCATCTAAGATCAAAAAATCTGCCATATTATTTTTTTAAAAAAATTAAAATTATTATCAATTTTGACTCTTGGATACTCTATAAACTTCTTCTAATGAAGTAAGTCAATTAAGAGCTTTCATTATACCATCTTGTTCTAGAGAAACCATTCAGTCTTTTATAGCTTGGTTGTTTATATTAAATGCACTTGATCAATTAAGTATCATTTCTTTTACTCATGGTGTTATTTCTAATACTTCATAAAGTCAAACTCTTCACTTATATCAAGTATTATCACATTTTTCACAACCAACAGGTTCATAAAAAGCTGGAGCTTTTAATTCTTCTCATACCCTTGACTTTAACTCTTTTTTATTTGTCAGGTTTATTGCATTTTTTACATTTGCCAATGTATCTTTTCACAAATCATTTAGTCATATTTTTTTCTTGCAATGAGGACAAAGTCTTTTTACCAGTCTTTGAGCTATAATAGCATTTACAGATGCTGGTATCAAAAATGGCTGAACTCACATATTTAGTATTCTTGTTATTGTTTCCGAAGCATTATTGGTATGGATTGTTGACAATACCAAGTGTCATGTCAAAGATGCCTCTATCGCAATATCTACTGTTTCTTTGTCTCTCATCTCTCACACCATTATGATATCTGGATCTTGTCTCAGTGCAGTTCTAAGTCAATATGCAAAAGTATATCATATAGCAGGTTTTACTTGAGATTGACTTATTCAGTCTACTTGATTTTCTACTGGATCTTCTAAAGTCATTATATTTACATCTATTTCATTTAGATCAGTTAGTGCCGAATAAAGAGTTGTTGATTTACCAGAACCAGTAGGCCCTGATGTCAATATAATACCATTAGGTAGAGATATCGCTTTTTGGATTATGTCAAGGTTTTGTCATTCTATACCTAGGTCAAGCAATTTTGGTATTTCTTTTGTCTTGTCTACAATTCTCATAACGACTTTTTCTCAGTGGACTGTAGGTAGAGTCGAAACTCTCAAATCAAGCTCTTTTCATTCAATATTTGTACTTATTCTACCATCTTGTGGTATTCTAGATTCATCTATTTTTAGTTCTGACATTATTTTGAATCTAGCAACTATTCATGAATGCAAAAAGTTTTGATATTCAAGTATTTCTCTAAGCTCTCAGTCAAGTCTGTATCTAAGCCTAACAAATGAACTAAGAGGCTCGACATGTATATCTGAAGAGTCTCAAAGCACAGCTGCTAACACTATGTAGTCACAAATTTTTTGTATATCGTCTCATTTATAAACAAGCTCTTTTAATTGCTCTACAACTTCTTTGTACTTCATTTTAAAATTAATATTAGTTATTATATTTTTTAGTCTTTTGTATTTTCTGATTCATTATTTTGTTCTTTTTCTTCTTTAATTTCTAATTCTATTCATATCTCATCTGCATATTTTTTATATGTTTCTATATATTCAAATGATTTATTATATGCTTCGTCAAGTCAGTCTTTTTGAGCCAAACTAGCTCTTAAATTAGGTATTATTGACTGATCTATTTCGCTTATAGTTACTAGTCTTGTTTGAGCTAATTTTTTTATATTTGATGAAGCATTAGGGTCAGATACTTTTTGTGCTAATAATCATTTAAATCTTTGATGAAGCTTTATGAAGTCTAGTATTTGTTCTTCAATCTTGTATATAGGAAGACCTTTTACATAAAATCTTAAACCTATTTTCACATTTATTGATTCTCTTCACTGTGTATTTTTTACAAATGATATAACATCAGAATAGTTATTGTTCAAGTCAAAACTAGAGTCAGGGTATTCTGGAAACTCTATATATTCTATATCTGACATTTGATTATTAAACAAATCATATCATTGTTTTCTTTCTTGTCATGATATAGCTTTTATAGCAAGTGTTTTAAATGTACTTGATACTCATTGTACAAAGCTTATATCATAATCACCATCTTTTGTTTTTGTTTCTTGTATTTGACCAACTCTTTTTATAAAATATATAAAATCTAATATTGATTCTTTTCTTCAAGATACATCTAATTCCAAAGGTATATAATATATACTTGTTTCTAAAGAACTATCATTAGCAGAAGTAGAATAACCCTCTACTACATTTACATCTTGTATACCTATAGAGTTATTAAAGTTGATATTAAAAGTATCAGCCAAAGATTCTATATAGTTGATAAATTTAAAATCTGTCAAAAAATTATCTCAAAAATCACTTATTTGATCAGAATAACTAGGTAGTATTTTTGCTAGTTTTTTAGTTTTTTCTTCAAACTCAGTAGTGTCAGAATATTTTTTTGATATTTCTGTTACAAATGAGTCATAATTATTATATTCAGTATTTACTAAATATTTTTGATAAAAATCATTATCTATATCTTCTAATATTTTGTTTGTATAGCTAGAATCATCACCTGAAGACATACTTTCTACTGATTTTTTAAAATCATTGAATGATTGTCATTTTTTTTGTATTTCTTTGTATTCTTCATATGTAGTCATAGCCTCAATTTTTAAATCTGATACATCATTATATCATGGTAATATATAAAATAGTAATACAGATAATGATGCTATAAAAAGCACAATAGTAACTGAAAAATTTATGATTATAGCATTTATTTCTCTTTTTGTTTTTGCCATTTTATTAATTATTAATTTTTAATTTAAGATCAAAGTTTGTTTTACTAGTATAACCGCTTCTTTCTCATGTAACACTTTGATTTGAGAAGACTTTTTGTCTATCTATAATATCAAATGTATACACTTTATTATCATCTTGAGTGTTTTTTGATTGTTTTTCTATATAGTTCAAAAAGCTATTGGCTATAGACATAGAAGTTCAAACCAAATCTCTATCCTTTTTTTCTCATGAAAAACCTATTATTTCTCTTTCAAATCACATAGAATACGAAGCACATTTCATTGACAATATCATTTCTTCACTATCAATTTTTAGGTTTTCACATTGTATTTTACTTTTTTCTAATCATAAATAATTGTTTTTTAATTTATCAAATTCATTTATTATACCTAATACATCCAATTTGTTTTCACTTTTATCCAATAAAAATGAAACTTCTTTTGTTTTTGTAAAGTTTTGTTTTTGATAAATACTACTTATAAGTGGCAATATAGCTTCTGTTTGTTCTTGTTTTAATTTTTTTATACTAGATTCATAGCTATCTATAGTATAAGAAACAGAAGAACAATTATTTACATTATTAGGTATAGGAACTCATCAGTTCAAAATATTACAAATAGGATTCAAAAACGACTTATTATTAAGTGAATCATTTTTTTGAAGATATATATATGAACCTACTATAATTATAGCAAATAGCATCAATACAAACAAAGTCTTTAGTACACCTGTAGCTATAGATAAATAATAATAAACATCTCTTTCATTTTCCTCTTTTAGTTTTTGTACTTCTGAAAGTAAATCTCAATCAGAATCAAATTCATCAAATATATTTGAGGTATTAATTGACTCGTTATTCTCTGATTCTTGAGTATTTTTTAGGTTTTCTGACATAAATAATAGTTAACAAATTAATAACTAATATAATGTTACCATATATAAATTTAAAACTCAAAAAAAAGACTTTACAATTATGTAAAATCTTTTATCAGTTTTTTTCTAATATTTTTAAAAATGTATCTTTTGATCATTTTTTTATATTTATATTTTCAGGGAAGGCATTATAAAACTCTGCTCCCCATCTTGTATTTATCCTATCATCCAGTAAAACAACAATTCATTTATCATTTTTTGTTCTTATAAGTCTTCAAAATCATTGTTTTAATTTTATTATAGCTTTTGGTATAGAGTATTCTTTAAATGGATCATCAAAAAATACACTTCTGGCTTGAAATATTGGATCTGTTGGTACTTGAAAAGGAAATTTGTGTATTACCAAATATTTCAAATCTTCACCTGGTATATCTACTCATTCCCAAAAACTGTCAGTTCATAATAATATAGAGTTATGTGAAGACTTTGTGAAGTTTGATAAAAGCTTGGTTTTACTTCATCATATAGACTGAGCATATAAATTTATTCAATTTTTTTTCAAATCCATATTACAAGATGTATAAATCTTTTTTATTACATTAAAACTAGTAAGTAAAGTTAGAGTATTACCTTTAACCCTAGAATAAAACTTATACAAAAAATCTATAACAAGATCTGAATTATTTTTTATACTTCATATATCAGTAGGTATAAATAATGTTGCTTGTTTAGAATAATCAAAATCACTATAAAATGATAAAAAGTCAAATTCATTAAGTTTTAATATATTCTTCACATAATCAAAACTATTTCATATACTCAATGTTGCAGAAGTCAATATACATGAGTCAAGTTTTTTCCGTAAGTTTTGATCCAAATAATTTGCAGGGTTAAGTAGTGTATATTCAAAATTTATACCAAATCTATCATTGTAACTAAGTATTTTTATATAAGTTTTAGATGAATTTTTGTCAAAAAAGTTATTCAAGTTATTGGCTAAAGATTCAAAAAAATTGACCTCTTTTGAAAAATCATATTCTTCTTTTGTTTTCAAAATGTCTATAATGTCTATCAAATCTAAGTTAACTTTTTTCAAGATATTTGAAAAATCTAAGTCCTCAAAAAAATCATCTTTTAATAATAAAACTTTGTATCATTGGTCACTTGGTATTTTTGAATCCAAGTATCAAAAAGCAGAGTCATCCAAGACTTCTAGGTTTTGTATAAGAGATTCTTTTTTATTTAAAATCTCTATTTTTTTTATATTTTTTAGTTTGAATATTTTTTCCAGATTGACAAAATGGTCTTTTATTGTGAAGAGACTGAATCTTTGTTTCAAAGAATCTGTAACTGAATCTTCGATAGAATGAGCCTCATCTATAACCAAGTTTTTGAGATTTGGTAGTAGTTTAGATTCTCAAGCAAGATCAGAATAAAGCAAGCTATGATTTATAACTACTATATTTGCCTTTTCTACTCATTTTCTAGCTTTGTATATGTATTCATAATCCCTATAAGGATTTTTTTCTGAAATATTCACATAACCTTCACAATTAAGATTTCTCAAATAAAAAAACTCATCTGGATAAAAAGTTAACTCATCCAATTCTCAATATTTTGTTTGTAAAAGCCACAAACATATTTTTGAATACATACTTACTTCAATGTAAGATAAATCTCACAAAAATATAGCATCAAAGTAAGCTTTTAAATTAATATAATTTTTTCTTCACTTAAGTTTACTATAATTAAAATCATATCAGATATTATTCTTCAAAAAATTTAAATCTCTATCATATAACTGATCTTGTAAATTTTTTGTTTTGGTTGTTATATATATTTTTTCTCCTGTTTTAAGTGAATGTATTATAGATGGTATAAGGTAAGCATAACTTTTTCAAAGACCTGTAGGAGCTTCTATAACAGTTTTTTTCTTGTTTTTGTATGTATTATATACCTCTTTGGTCATCTGAAGCTGATTTTCTCTTTTTTCTACACCATTTCAAAACTCAAAATACTTACTTATATCAGTATCATCTATTGATTCATTGCTAATTATTTCTTTATTTGAATCTATTGCTTGTATATTTTTTAATAATTCATTTTCAAAAAATTCTAAATCTATTTTTAAGTCAAACTCTCAAAACAAATATTTTTTTAAAAACTTCACATTTTCTTCACTTGATAAATTGAATATGTAGTATAATAATTTTTTATTAACACTTGACATTTCACTAAAATCTAGTATTTGATTTTTGAATAATTCGACTGTAGCTTCTACATCATTTATAGCTCTATGAGCTCATTCAAATCATATATTATAATGATTACAAAGCATTTCTAGGTTTAGAGAGTCATTATTAAATGTAAGTATATTAGCTAGAAAAAATGTATCTATTTTTAGGTTTTTACTTACATCAATACCATTATTTACAAAAAAATCTATATCAAAATTTACATTATGACCTAGTAAAACACTATCCCCTATAAAATCTAATATTTCATCCCTTAATTCTTCTATTTTTGGTGCTCATACTACATTATCATCAAATATATTTGTTATATTTGATATAAGTTCTGGTATTTGTATTCATGGATCAACAAAACAACTATATTTTTCTATTACTTCAAAAGTTTTATCGTCAAACTTTATCATCGCTATCTCTATGATTTTGTCATTGTATTTATCTAATCCGGTAGTCTCCAAGTCAAAACAAACTATCATTTTTAAAAAATTTTCTTGAATAAAATAAGTATAATTATATAATACTCAAAATAATAAATAAAAGAAACTTAAATGAAGATTTTTATAAAAGTATTGATAATATGTAGTTTATTTACTTGATTTAATTATTCATCTGCTTTTGATGACTATAGTGAATCAAAAAATAACAAAGAAAGAGCTATATTAATAGAAAAATATTTATTATCACATAAAAAACAAGTAATAAATTTTACAAAAAAATATAATATAGAATGAGATTATGAGATAAATAAAGAACTTGACAAATTTGATTTTTTAATCAAATCTCTAAAAACAATACAAGAAAAAGATATAGAAAAAAATAGAGAAAAACTAATAATAAACACTATTATAAACGAGATAAGAATAACAAATGAAAAACTAAAAATACTCCTACAACAAAAAAAATACGAATATAATAGTAATAATGAAAAATTGAAAACTAGTTATTGATTATTGTGAATAAAGTTATCAATCGAAATAAAAAAAATAACAAAAGTATTAGATTATCTAGACAAAATAGACTCTTACAAACTATCTAAAGAGGAAACAAATCTAAAGAAAGCAAAAAAAAGATTAGAAGAATTGGCATACTTATTAAAAATGTTTTGAAAAATCAATTTTAATAATGAGGATGAAATAAAAACAGCTTTTAAAAAAATAATACTAGAAATAAGACAAGAAATGAAAATAATAAAAAATAATTTATAAAAAAAGTGCTTTATACAGCACTTTTTTTTATTCATAATTTGTTAAATAATCAGTTTATTTCTTTGTTGGATAAGTGTTTGTAATCTCATAAGTCAAGTTTTCAAAGTTCGATATTTTCTATTCTTATTCTTTTCAATTTTTTTACTTTATGTCATACTTTTTCTACCATCCTTCTTATTTGTCTATTTCTTCACTCAGTTATAGTTATACTGAATTTTCAAGCTGATATTCTTTTTATTATAGCTTTTTTGGTATAACTACCTAATATAAATAATCAAGAGCTCATTTTATCCAAGGACTTGTCATCTATTGGTCAAAAAGTTTCTACTATATATTCTTTTTGGTGCTCATATTTAGGATGCATAAGATAATTAGCCAATCTACCATCATTTGTCAATAATATAAGACCAGTAGTTTCTTTATCTAGCCTACCAATAGGGAAAACTCTTTGTCAAACATCTACTATATCAATAATATTTTTATCTTCATTTTGTGCACATGTAGTAACTATTCATCTAGGTTTATTTATTTTGTAGTAGACAAGATTGTTTTGTTCTTTTATTGCTTTGTTAAGCAATTTTATAGTATCTTGTCATGGTATAATAGACATACCTATAGTCGCTATCTCTCAATTAACACTAACTTGTCAAGCAGCTATATACTCTTCTGCTTTTCTTCTAGAGCAAATTCATGCTTGACTCATGTATTTTTGTATTCTTATTTTTTCCATTAGTTTTCTAAGCTTTTAATATAATTATCATATATTTTGATATATGTATCTTTTGAATATAGAAAAGAGTCCTTTTCAAATAAGAAAAATTCTTTTTTTTCACATAGAAGTTTATCATCTCATGGTAATGCTCTTTCTCAAGAACAGACAAGTGTATTAGCACATTTTAAATAATCATCACTTCTAATATAACAAAATCCGTCCAAAAAGTATTTATAGACAATAAAATAAATTGCCAAAAAGATAAACAATGCTACAACTAATATTTCTATTATTTTTTTCATAATATTATTTATTAGAAATTATTCTTACCTCAGGAATCAAATCTATATTGTGTTTTTGTTTTACTTTTGTTTGTGCTAGTTTTATTAATTGTAACAAGTCTTTATAACTAGCACTTCAATCATTCATAAGAAAATTAGCATGTTTATCTGAAAAAAATACTCAATTAAAATTGTATCACTTCAATCATACCGATTCTATCAAAAATCAAGCAGAATGTTCTTTACTAGGATTTTTGAAAAAACTACCACAAGTATTTCATTTTGGTTGTTTGTGTTCTCTAAAATATATATTGTCTACATCACTATGATATTTTTCTATTTTTTTACTCAAATCAAATTCTGCAGATATTATAAAATAATCTGATATATTATCTTTTAAAAATGATTTTCTATATTCAAACTGCATATCATTTTTATTAAAAACTTCTATTTGTCAAGTTTGAAGATTATATACATCTGCTTTTTTGAAGTTATTTTGTGTTTCTAAACCAAAACATCAAGCATTTCAAAAAACAGCTCATCATATACTTCATGGCAATCATATAAATCTATGCCAAAGACTTTGTCAATAATCTAGTTCTAAAGATTCGGCTATATCACTAATCCGCTCATTACTATAAGTGTGAAGAATATGTGAAGATTTATCATAAGACCATCAATTTAAAGAATTTTTTATTATTATTCAATTATATTGATCAAAAGCAAATAATAAGTTTGTACCTCATCATATAAAAAG
This sequence comes from Candidatus Altimarinota bacterium, assembly GCA_041694155.1. Lineage (GTDB taxonomy): Bacteria > Patescibacteriota > Gracilibacteria > BD1-5 > UBA6164 > JAAZVM01. The sequence goes on from JASMTS010000012.1 coordinate 70,672, forward strand.
AATAGATAATCAATTATCTTTGGCAAAATCTTTTATATCTTTTAATTTTTTTACATCTTCTATATTTTTTAATTCAAAAAAATACTTAGATCTAGCAGGAGTTCTAAAGTTGGAAAGGGCAGATATATCAACATTTTTTTGTAAATAATTTAACATTTTTTATGATTTTTTTATATAAAAATAACTTATTAAAATAATTATACTTAATTATTTTAAAATAAAAATAGAATTTGATAATTAATAAAATTTTTATAAGATTAAATTGTTTGCAAACAATTTAATCTTATAAAATAATTATATTTAAATGAAAAAATTAATTTTAATAGCTCTCCTAACGTTATTTAATATTAATTTTGTAAATTCAGATTTTAAAAATCAAGAATATTCAAATATAGAAAAAAATATTTATAATATAGAAAATAGAATAAAAGAAATTCAAAGTAAAGATGTTGAAAGTAAAGAACTAATAGAGTTACAAAATAAACTTTGAGATTATATTTATGAATTAAATATAAAAAAATGAAATTCAATTAATTACAAAGATTTGATTGAAAATTCAAGTAAATTAAAAAATAAAGTTAGTCAAAGTAATGGTGTAACCTTAGAAACTTGAGATATTATCGTAATTAATTTTAAAAATAAGCCTTGGTGGAGTTTTTTCTCAAATTGACGGGAGCACACATGAATTGTTTATGATACTGATATTGTTGAAGCTGTTAGATATTGAGAAAATTCTCGTAAAATAAGTTTAGAAAATTTTTTTGATATCTATACAGACCAAATTGATAAAATGATAATAATAAAAATGGATTTAAATGATATACAAAAGATTTTAATAAAAAATAGTATAGATAATAGTTTATTAAATAAACCTTATCCTTCAAATTCAAATATTTTATCTTCAAAATACTCAATGGATACTTTTTATTGTTCTTCATTAGTTTGGAGAGCTCATTATACAAGTGGGAGTTTTGTAGATTTAGACGAAAAATATTCTCCCTGAATGGTATTTCCAATTGAATTAGTAATCTCTGATAATGTGTGAAGCTTATATTCAGTTAACTTTTAATTATTATGGGTATGGGTATTTGTGAAGAACCAGCTTTTATTATAGAATATAATTGAAATAATTATAAAATATTAAAAGACAGTATTTATCATTACTTAATAAGTTTTCCTATAAATATATATGAAACAAAAAATATAAATAAAATAGATTCTATATGTATGAAAAGTGAAATAAACCATTTAAAATATAATAATTTAAATAGTTGAGAGAAATGATTGATATGATTAAATCTTTGAATTATTTTATTATTTATTGCTTTATTAATATTAATATTATATTTTTCAATAAAAAAAATATTAGAAAAAAAAATAAAATACAAAAAAACATCTATATTTTTTGTTATAATGATTTTTTTAATAGTAATAAATATCTACTCATGGTTTATTTTAAACTATATTAAATGATTATAATAAAAAGACAGGTCTAAATATTTTAGACCTGTCTTTTTATTTATTTATATATCTATTTATAGCTTGTCATGTATAACTTTGTTTACAGTCAATTATATCATCTACTTGACCTTGTGCTATAAGTTGTCATCATTCATCTCATCAAACTGGTCATATATCAATTATATGGTCAGCATTAACTATAACATCCATATTATGTTCTATAACTAAAACAGTGTTTCATTTATCGACCAATGAATGTAATATTGTCAATAATTTGTCTACATCTTGGAAGTGCAGACCAGTAGTAGGCTCGTCTAATATATAAAAAGTCTTTGTTGTAGATCTTTTTGCTAATTCAGTAGCAAGCTTTACTCTTTGACTTTCTCATCATGATAATGTGTTACTTGATTGTCATAATCTAATATATCATAATCAAACATCATCTAATACTTTTAATATTTTTACTATTTTTGGGTGATTAGCAAAAAACTCTAAAGACTCTTCTACCGTCATATCTAATACATCTGATATAGTTTTTCATTTGTATTTTATAGTAAGGGTTTCTGCATTATATCTTTTACCAGAACAAGTTTCACACTCTACAAAAACAGGTGGTAAAAAATGCATTTCTATTTTTTTGACACCATCACCATCACAGGCATCACATCTTCACTCACGAGTATTAAAACTAAATCTACCTGGTCAAAATCATCTAACCTGAGCTTCTTCACTCATAGAAAAGACATCTCTTATGGCAGTAAAAACTCATGTATATGTAGCAGGGTTACTACGAGGAGTTTTTCATATAGGGGATTGATCTATTATAACTGTTTTGTCTAGATTTTTTAGTCATTTAATTTCATCAAATTGTCAAACAGTTCTTTTTGCTCTATTAAGTTTATTTGCAAGATAATTGGCAAGTATATCATTTACAAGACTTGATTTTCAACTACCAGAAACTCATGTAACAACTACAAAGTTTGACAAAGGTATAGACACATCAATATTTTTTAAATTGTGTTCTTTTGCTCATAATATTTGTAATACTGTTCCATTATTTTTTGATTCTGAAAAACTTGGTCTTTCTCATCTAGGAACTATAACCTTTCTATTTCAATTAAGATATGGTCAAGTTACAGAATTAGGGTCATTTATAATTTGTTTTATATTACCTTCTGAAACTACTTGTCATCAATGAACTCATGCTCATGGTCAAATATCTACTATATGGTCACATTCCCTCATTATGTCTTCGTCATGTTCTACAACAATCAAAGTGTTTCATATATCTCTAAGTTTTTTTAGATTTTTTATAAGCATGTCATTATCTCTAGGATGAAGTCCTATAGACGGTTCATCTAATACATAGATTATTCATTCTAACCTAGTTCATAATTGTGTAGCTAATCTTATTCTTTGGGCTTCTCAACCTGATAATGTTCATGCTCTTCTAGAAATAGTCATATAATCAAGTCATACTCATGACAAAAAATCTAGTCTTTCCAAAACATTTTTCATTACTTTTTTTGATATATGTTTTTGTGTTTTTGTAAGATTTAGTTTATTCAAAAAATCTATCGCTTTATTGACTGACATATTTGATAATTCTCAAATATTATATCACTTCAAATAAACACTTAAGCTTTCTTCATTAAGTCTATGTCAATTACATACATGACAATCCATATCTACGACAAAATCATCATAATGACCCTTGTCTGCTCATCAGTCATAATATCTTCTAGTAAGAGTATTTATTATTCATTCAAACCTTGTATTATAAGTATTTTTTACTCAATAATCATTTACATAACTTATCTTGTACTTTTTTTCTCATGTTCAATATAAGATAATATCTCTTTGTTTTTTTGGTAATAATTTGTATTTGGTATTTAAATCCAGTTTATTTGTTTTTGATACTTCTTTTAATAATTCAAAAAAGTAATCTCAACCAAATCAAGGAGCAACAACTGCTCACTCTAATAATGTAAGCTTTTCATTTATAATATTTTCTTCCAAAAAAACTTTTTTAACACCCAATCAATGACACTCTTGACATGCTCAAGAATGGCTATTAAAAGAAAAACTAGATATATTTAGTTCAGATGGTATATGTCAACAATTGGAACAGACAAATATATTAGAAAAGTATTTTGTATCTTTTAAATTGTCTATTATTAATAGTCATTTTCATACCTTATAAGCCAAATTTATAGAGTCTTTTAGTCTTTTTGTATCATTTGATTCAGAATCACTATAATCTTTTTTTACTAGTCTATCAACTACTATTGAAATATTTTTTAGATTATTTTTTTCTAATTGTACTTTATCATTTATAGTATAAATATCGTCTCATATACTAAATCTGATAAATCCCATATCTAATATTTCTTTTTTTAAATCATCAAAACTTTCTATATTTATTTTGAGAGGAGCTTTTATCAAAAATTTTTGATTTTCTTCAAAGTCAGAAATATAATCTATAATATCATTAATTGAATCTTTTTTTACTTCTGTTCAACATTTAACACATTTTCTTGTTCATATATTCAAGTACAAAAGCTTATAATAGTCATATATTTCTGTAATAGTTCAAACTGTAGATCTAGGGTTTCTACTAGTTGTTTTCTGATCGATAGAAATAGTAGGTGATAGTCAGTTGATTTCATCAACATCAGCTTCTTCTCACATACCACCTATAAACATACGAGCATAACTACTAAGACTTTCTAAATACTTTTGTTGTCAAACATTGTATATAGTATTAAAAGCAAGACTAGATTTTCAACTACCAGAAACACCAGTTATAACTGTCATCTTGTTTTTTGGTATTTTTATAGACACATTTTTTAAGTTATGACTCTTTGCTCATAAGACTTCCAAGTATTTAGACATGAATTTATATATTAATTAACTAAATATATTTATTATAAGGTATATAATACTCAAAAAAAAAGATATTCAAATATTTTGAATATCTTTTTATAAAGTTTTATTAAATCTATTATCCAACAGTATAATACTTATATATTTTTTTAATTCTCTATAGTTAATATATATATCTTTCCATTCTCAAGCTTCTAGTTTTTTTATTTTTCAAACAAATCTTATACTAGATATTTGTTTTATATCATCATTTTCGACTAGATTATATAATATATTCATTTTTAACTTTTTTCAATTGGCTTCTATTTGTATATTTGCCTTATCTGATTCTATTCTTCAATAATAATTATAAAAATAAAAAATCTCTCCAGATAAAGTAGTAAGCTCGTATTTTTGTCCATTTCAAGTAAGACTTTCAGACAATTTTTCACTTTTTTGTTCTTTTTTTTCTATTATTTTTTTTATATGATCATCTCAATGTCAATATCAGCAAGTTTCTATATTTTCACATTTTCAAGCATACATAGAAGCTTCACAATTGGGACACTGTTGTTCATTTACCAAAACATGAATATCTTCTTGTACAGATTCCATATATTTTTGTGCATCACTATCTTTTGTAGTATTTTTTTCTTCTATAGAAGAATCAATAGAATTTATTTTATCTGACATAAAATAATTTTTATTTATAATATAAATATATTATAACATAATTTTAATTAGATGCAATAATTAATCATATAATTTTTTTTACTCAATATGATTTTAGTAATTTTGATAACTCATTTATCGTTGTTCAAGTACTAATAACATCATCAACTATTATAATAGTTTTATTTAATATTAATTTTTTATATATAGGATTTATTATAAATGAATCACTCAAATTTGATATCCTTTCATCTCTTTTTAATGAAAATTGTGATTTTGTATTTTTTGTTTTTATAACAACTCATTTTTTATACTTTATATCTATATTATTAGAAAAGCTTTTAGCTAATAATTCAGATCAATTATATCATCTTTTTATCTTTTTTAAAAAATAACTAGGGACTCATATTATTAAGTAATCATTTTTATTTATAATCTTATGATTTAATATAAATTTTTCATACAAATTGAATCAAAAATCATCATAAATATGAGGTTTGTTATTAAATTTAGCATCTTTTATAAGATTCTTAGTATATTTTTGTCTATAATGATTTAAGATTATTATCTTGTCATAATATACATATTTTTTGCAAGCTTGGTGAACAGAGTAGTTATTGGTACTAGATTTACAATGATAACATATATTTTCAAAAGGATATTCAAGTAATTGACATTGTGGACAAAAAAAGTGTCATTCTTTATTGCAAGAATAACACTTTTTAGGAGCTATAACATCCAATAAAATTTTTATAATTTTCATATATAATTTATTTTAGAGGAGAGCTTATTTTAAATTTTTTATTATACTTGATATAGAATCAACTCAAAATCAAGTCATTCATTTTACAGTATAACCATGTGGTTCAAATCAATTTAGACTAGTTCATGCTATATCTAGGTGAGTATATTTTTCATCATTCATCAAAAAATTATATAAAAATGCAGCTCACATAGTAGATCAAGCAAAAACTCATCTATTCAAATTTTCTAAATCAGCTATTTTTGATTTTGTTTTTTCTACAAAATAATTATCAAATGGAAGTTTGTTATATTTTTCAAAGTTATTTTCTCAGTAATCCAAAAATTTATTTATCATTTCTTTATCATTTCACATAACTCAAGCATATCTAAATCATAATGCAACCATACATGCTCAAGTTAATGTAGCAACACTTATAATTTTGTCTAGATTATAATTATCGCTAATATAACTTATACCATCAGCTAAAACTAATCTTCACTCAGCATCAGTATGTATAACATCAACTGTTTTTCAATTGTATCATTTTATAATATCACTAGGTTTATATGCTTCTCATGAAATGTGATTTTCTGCCATTGGTAAAGCAGCAACAACATTTACATTTAAATCTTTATCATCTAATTCTTTCATTGTTGCAAAAGTAGTAGCAGCTCAACACATATCTCATTTCATTTCATACATACTATCTCAAGGTTTTACTTGAATTCATCATGTATCAAAAGTTATTCATTTTCATACTAGTCAAATAGTAGGAAGTTTTTTGTCTATAATCCTTTCTAATATAACCATATAAGGTTTCTTAGAGCTTCATTTTCAAACATTATGAATAAGTCCTAGTCAAAGTTTTTCTATCTTGTTAGGATCCAATATTTTAACTTTTGTATTTTTAAACTTTGTAGAGTTTACAATATTAGCAAAACTTTCTGGATATAATTCATTAGATGGCATAAAACCAAGATCACGGGCTAGTATTATATTTTTGATAGTTGATAATCTATCATCAATATATTTTTCGTTTTCTTCATTTGTTATAATATTTATATTATCTTCTTCTTTTTTTGTTTTAAATTCTTGATATTTATATCTAGATAACAAACAATTATTTAACAAAGTATTTACATTTTTATAACTTTTTGTCAAAAGAGTTAGGTTTGAAGGTAATTTTCTAAAAAAATCTCATAAAAAGTAATCTATTTCTAAATCAGAGTTTTTTGAATAATAAACAACATATACTTTTTCATAAGAATCACTTCAAAGATAAAAATCAAAATCAAAGCTTTTATCATTATCTATTTTAGATTTTATAAGATCTATTATTTTTTTAGATATTCCTAATCATCTAATTACACTAAGGTCTGATTTTTTATCAACATATACTACCAAATTTGATTCTTTAGCCTCAGAATGTGATTTTATTTTATTTATCATATTTAATTATTTATCAAAATAACAGTATGTATAAATCTATCAATTTTAAAACAAAATACAAGACAAAAAATATAATTAATAAAATAGCATAAATTAGGGAAATATAATTGGTAAAATTTTTATGTACATAAAAATTAAAAAATATGCTAAATAATATTATTAATCATAAATAATAAGAATAATCTATTATGTGTATATAAAAAATAGAAACAATTCATACTAGATAATTGGTTATCAAACCAAAGTATTTTAAATTTAATTCATATTTTTTAAAAAATGATAGATGGGGTAAAGAAAAAAAACAAAAATCTCATAAAATAAATAACAAAAGTAATATTAAAATTAAAAAATCATAATTAAAAAATCAAAAATATACAGGTGTTAAAAGTATAATATAAAAAAATATATAAAATATTTTTGATTTTTTATAATTTCTCTTGTTATTTTTATTTACATCTAGAGGTGAAAAATAAAAAACAAAAAATATGGCTATTGTTAAAAATAGTATACTAAAAAACATTATTCCAAAAGAGGAATCTATTCATATATAATTAAATATACTATTAAAATCTGATGTATAAGAATCTTTTCATAATATAGTTTGTCAATTTAATAACTTGTAAAAACTATAAAAAATTGAAGAAAACAATAATGAAACAAAAAAAAGAAGTAATCTCATTTTTAATATAAAATTAAAAATTAATTACTCCAAATATAATAATAAAAAATAAAAAAACAAAATTAATAAATAATAAAAATATATTTTTTGATAATTTTAATAAAAAGTAAGTTATTATTATAATAATAAAATAAAATAGTCATGAAAAGTCATAATCTTTTATAGAATATATTTGTGAAATATTAAGATAAACAAAGAATAAAACAACATATAAAAATATAATTACAAATATATATTCTTTTAGGTTTTTAAAAAAATCTAATATTTGATTTAGAATACTAATAATTCATTTTTTTATATAAGTATAAGAAAAAGATATTCATTTTTCTCTAGCTTTTAACAAAGCTATATTTTGTTTAATAACTACTCTTTTTAAAAAAGTATCTTCTCTAAGGGAAGAGTTAAATATTAACTTAAAAAAGTTTAATATTATAAATTTTGTATTTTGCTTTAATCTATCTCTATATTTTGATAAATACAAAAGACTCTTTATATATGTATGAGATTCTCTATCAATATGATCTTCTTTTTTTTCTTTTTTAAAAGATTTAAAAAAATTTCAAAGATTATTAGTTAAGTTTTTTAATTGATAAACTATATCTTTATCTTTCTCTATAAATTGATCTTTTGATCATAATTTTCTAAGTAACTTATTGGTTTCTTTTACTAGTTCTCTATTTTGTTTTCTTTTTGTTTTCTCTAACTCTTTTAATTCTATTGATCATATTTTTATCAAAGCTAATTCTCAAATTTCTTTTAACTTTGCTATATTGGTAGATTTTTTTAGTTTTACTATTTCATTATATACTTGCTTTAATTTTTCTTTTTTTTGGTTATCTATTTCTATTAAATAGTCTCAAGAAATTATTTTTTTTAGTTTTTCTAGTACTAATTCTATCAATTTATTTGTTTCTTCTAGCTCTTTTTTCATGTAGAAGTTTTCCATTTTTTTATTAGTATCTCTTTCTTTCTTGATTTTGTCCCTTATTTCATCTATTTTTTCTCTCTTTCAAGAGCTATAATAAAGATTATATTCTTCTTCTAATTCTTTTACTATTTTTTTCTTTTTTTCTAATTCTAAGTTTTCATCACTTTCAGAATATATAAGATCTATATCGTATTCTAGATTTTTTCTTAGTTTTACATAAGCTTTGAATATATCATTTCAAACTATTTTTCAATGTTTGAACTCATTATCTTTGTATCATTCAAAAATAAAAGTATTTCATATTTCTTTTTTTTCATCAACTTCTTCCACGCTTAAAATAGAGTATCATTCTCTATGAACTCTATTTCTAGCTACAGCTTCGTTTTCTGCTTTGAAAACTATATTATATTTTTTACCATCTTTGGAAACGGATATTTTATAATTATGCATGGGAAGTAAATTTATATAAAATTAAGAAAAATTTCAAATAGGATTATTTATATTTTCATTAAAAGCTCTTTTGAAATCTAATCATTTTTTTTCAAATTCTTCTAATAGTATTCTATTTAACTTTGTAGATTGTTTTTCTAAATCAGCTTGTTCTATATTAGGAAAAATATTTTCTATTTTTTCTATATTAACTGACTGTAAGTTATCATTAAGACTTTCAGGTGTCTTAATTGATTCATTTGGTTTTTCTGGAGTATTCATAAAAAACTTATAAATTATTAATTAAAAATGAAAAAGAATTTATTTCTTTTTTTCTTTCTTCAGCTTCTTTTTTTCTCATTCATGATATAACACTAAAATTTGTTTTTTGAATTTGATCTAATTCTTTTATTTCAACTTCTTCTACAAATTTTGTTAAACTTGAATATATTCTATCTATTCATTCTTCATCCAAAATTTCTAAAGCTTGAATATATAATGACTTTTGTTGTTCTGGTATTTCCATATTCATAATCATTACTTTTGTAAGCTTTATTTTTTCTTGAAGCTTGTTTTGTTTTTTTAAAAAATCAAAAATCATATTTTTATATATTTATAATTTATTATATTTAATATATCATACTTTTTTATATAAATCAAAATGTTAATTACTTTTCTTATATATATGTTAATTTATTTTTTTAATAATATATTATTAGTATTAGTCTAAAATGTTAAATTGTTAAAATAGCTAATACTAGCCATTTATATTTTTTACTATATTTTATATATATTAAAAATAATTTTATAAGACTTATTTTTAGCCATTATAAAAATTTGTAACATTTTTTTAACAATTTATAAAAAAAATTATTGACTTGTATTTTTTTCTATAAAACTTATATTTAATATAATGATTTTTAACAAATAAATTTTTAACAAGAAAAAATGAATAACAAAAAAATTAACAATAATTTGATAGTTTTTATTATATTTTTAACAAGTTTTGTTTTATGAATAGTTTTTACTCTATTTATAGACAATATATTGTGAAACACTATGTTAAAAACTAAAAACTATTACATAGAAACTAGTCTAGATGATCAAGAATGAATAAATTTATCAAAATATGATAAAGTATATAATATAATAAAAAATTATTATTATGATGTTGATAATTTGACAGATAATGAATTAATAAATTGATCAATTGATTGATTAGTAGATTGAATATGAGATAAACATTCAGATTATTTAACTCCTGAGGAATACGAACAATTTAATGATGCTTTATCATGAGATTTTGAATGAATATGAGCTGTAATAGAAACTCATCCATTATGAGTTCAAATAGATAGAATACTAAAATGATCTCCTGCAAAAGAAAATGATCTAAGATCTGGAGATATTATAATAAAAGCAGATGATACTGAATTAGCTTGATTATCACTTATTGATGCTGTAAATAATATTAAGTGACCAAAGTGAACACAAGTAGAATTACATATTTTGAGAGAATGACAAGAAGAAGTAATAATAAAAAATGTTGTAAGAGATCAAGTAAAAATACCTTCTATTGATTATGAATTACTTGATGATAATATAGGTTATGTATCAATTAATACTTTTTGAGAAGATACCTTTATGGATTTTCAATCTGCTTTATTAAAATTAAAAGATACTGATTGATTGGTTATAGATTTGAGAGATAATTGATGATGATTTTTGATGAGTGCTGTAGAAATACTTAGTAAATTTGTAGAAAAATGAAACGATTTGGTAGTTACAAAGTATAAAGATGATGCAAAAAATCATTCTTACAAAAGTAATAATTATTGATATTTATATGAATGAAAAGTAGTTATTCTTATCAATCAAAATTCAGCAAGTGCTTCTGAAATAGTAGCCTGAGCTTTAAGTGATTATAATAAAGCTATTATTGTTTGAAATAAATCATATGGTAAATGATCTGTACAAGAACCTTTTATGCTTGAAGATGGCAGTATGGTAAAATTAACTATAGCTAAATGGTTTACTCCTAATGGTGTTAATATTGATAAAGAATGAATAACTCCTGATATAGAGGTATCATTCAAAGAAGAAGATTATGAAAATGAATATGACAGACAAAGAGAAGAATCTATTGATATATTAAAAAGCTTTTTATCAAAATGAAATATAGATTTGGTTATAGAGGATTACAAAAATAATTCAAAATGAAATAAAAACTAATTTTAGTTTTTATTTCATTTTTTTTTATATATAATAAGTACAACTTTAATATTTAAATATATTATTATGAATTATACTAATACAGAAAAATTAATATTATTTAAAGCTTATCAATAATTAAATAAGATTAATTTTATATTTTAATTAAATAAAGAATGTTAAAAAATACAGACAAAGATATTTATGACTTGATTATAAAAGAAGAATCAAGACAGGAATCTGAATTAGAATTAATTGCTTCAGAAAATTATGCTTCACTTGATGTTTTGGAAGCAGCATGAAGTATATTGTCTAATAAATATAGTGAATGATATCCATGAAAAAGATATTATGCATGACAAGAAAACATAGATAAAATAGAAAATATTGCTATAGATAGAGCAAAGGAGTTATTTTGAGCTGAATATGTTAATGTACAACCTTTATCATGAAGTCCTGCTAATTTGGCAGTATACTTAGGACTATTAAATCCATGAGATAAAGTATTGTGACTTAGTCTTGATCAATGATGACACTTGAGTCATTGACATCCTCTTAATTTTTCATGACTTCTTTATGAGATAATACCTTATTATTTGGATAAAGAAACTGAACTTATAGATATGGATGAATTGGAAAAAATAGCAATAGAAACAAAGCCTAATATGATAATTGCATGATTTTCAGCCTATCCAAGAAATCTTGATTGGAAAAGATTTAGACAAATAGCAGACAAAGTATGAGCAATATTAATGGCTGACATAGCTCATATAGCTTGATTGGTAGCATGATGAGTATTAGAAAATCCTGTTCCTTATTGTGATGTTGTTACTACAACAACTCATAAAACACTTAGGTGACCAAGGTGAGCAATAATAATGTCAAAAGAAAAATATTCTAAATCTATATCTAGAGCAGTTTTTCCTTGAGTACAATGATGACCTCATGAAAACCTTATAGCAGCTAAAGCAGTAGCTTTTAAAGAAGCACTGGAACCTAGTTTTAAAGATTATTCTAGACAAGTGGTTGACAATGCTAAGACTCTTGCTTCAGAACTTATGGATAAATGATTCAAAATAACTTCAAATTGAACAGATAATCATTTAGTATTGGTTGATGTATATTCTAGTTATTGAGTTACTTGAAAACAAGCAGAAGAAGCATTAGAAAAAGTTTGATTGTCTACAAATAAAAATATGGTACCATATGATATAAGAAAACCGATGGATCCATCAGGTATAAGGCTTTGAACACCTGCTGTCACAACTAGATGAATGAAACAAGATGAAATAAAAATAATAGCATCAGTATTTAGTGAAGCTGTTAAAAATCATGAAAATCAAGATAAATTATTAGAATTAAAAAAACAAGTTAACGATTTATGTAAAAAATTTCCTATTTATAAATAGGAAATTTTTTATTTTAGACAAAAATTTTATTTGTATGTCAATAAAAAAAACTTGATTATTATATTAAAACTTGTAAGTTATAGACAATATATTTTTATAAATGTCTACAATGTATAATATAACAAGACAAGAAGCTGCTGATAAGCTTTGAGTATCTACAAGGAGTGTAGATAGATATATAAAATCATGAAAAATTAGATCAAAAAAAGATTGAAAAGTAGTTTACCTACATTCATGAGATATTGATAATTTATCATGATGATCTAATAATAAACAAGAGGTAATAGTAGAAAAACCAAAAAATACTAGTTATACTTATACAAAAACTACTATTGATAACAATTCTAAATCAATAGATTTAGAGTCAAATATAAATAGATCTTGATTAGATGAAATATATACTGACTTAAAAAATCAAATAAAAGAAAAAGACAATATAATAAAAGAATTATCTATAAGGGTTTGAAGATCTGAAGAGATAGCAAAAAATTCTGTATCTTTGATGGATTTTAAAAAATCACAGTTTTTATTAGAAGAATCAAAAAATAGTTTAACACAATCAATAAGTGATTTGCAAGATGAAAAAGAAAAACTTACTTGAGAATTAAAATATCAAAAAACAAATAATATTATATTAATTATTTCATTAATAGTATTATTTGCTATTGCTTGAACTATTTTTGTACTAACAATATAAAAAAATTTGTAAAAATTAAAAAATTGCTTATTTTTTATAAGCAATTTTTATTTGTCCCTATAGTTCAACGGATAGAACAAACCCCTCCTAAGGGTTAGATGTTGGTTCGATTCCAGCTGGGGATACCATAATAAAAAATGAATCGAATGGAAGCCCTGATTTTTTTCTGGTGGTTAGCCAAGAAAAAAATTAATTAATGCGAATAGCATTAATTACTGACGGGTCGAGAGCTACTAATTATGAAATAATTTGTAGTGGAGACCGATTCCAGCTGGGGATACCATAATTATTAAAATAAAAAACTAGGTTTTTAAACCTAGTTTTTTTATCTTTCATATTTATTTTTTAATTCTTCCAAATTTATATCAAATACTACAGGTCTTCAATGTGGACATGTAGCAGAGTAATCTTGAATAGCATCATTTAATAATTTGTTCATTTCAAATAAATTTAATTTGTTTCAAAACTTTATAGCTGATCTACATGCTGTATATGCAAAAATTTTATTTTTTACTTCATCTAGTGTCTTTGATTTATTAAAATTATATTCTCATATATCTGATAATATTCAACTAAATATATTTTTTATATTTTCTTTTTTTATAAAATCAGGGATAGCATTTATTACTACTTTATTTCAGGGTAATATTTCTAAATCAAATCACATTTGATAAAAAGTGTCTATATTGTCATTTAAAATATTGGCTTCATTTGGCCTTATATCAATCATTTCTGCAATAAGAAGTCATTGTGTAGAATTTTTTTTGTCACTTTTGACTAGTTTTTCATAAATTACTCTTTCTGCTAATGCATGCTGATCCAAAAATTTTATTCAATCCTCTGTTTCTACAATAATATATGAATTATGAGCTTGTCATATTATTTTTCACATTTTAGTATAATGTAAATCAAATGATTTTTCATCACTTATTCCATTATCTTGTATTTGATTAAAAGTATTTTTTTGCCTAAAACTAGGTATATTTGATATATTTATTTGGTCTGGATTAGATTCTATATTTTTGTATGGAGAATATGCTTTAAATTTTGTACCAGATCATGTGTAGTATTCTTTTTTTTCTTCTGTGTTATTGTTTTTATTAAAAAATGTACTATTAGAGGTATTCAAAAAATCATTTTTTACGATATTTTCATTATTTATTAGACTAACTTTTTCTAAAGTTTGGTTAACAGAATGATATATTGCTCTGAATATTGTTTGTTCATTTTCAAATCTAACCTCCATTTTTCTTGGATGTACATTTACATCTATTTGAGTAGGATCTATTTCTATATTTAATATATATACTGGATATGTTCAGTGAGGTATATATCTGTTATAAGCATCATTTATAGACTTAGCTACAAGATATGATTTTATAGGTCTTTTATTAATATATAAATTTTGTTTATTTTTATTGTTATAATTTACTTTTGGGTCTGATATATATCACTTTATACTAACTCATTGCATAGAAAAATCTATATTTAGTAGATTTTCTGATATTTCATTAGAATATATATTATATATTCTTGTTATTTTATCTTCACCTTGTCTAAAATTGAATATTTGTTTTCAATCAGATACAAACTCAAATCATATTTCTGGATATATTAAAGCTATTTCATATAAATAGTTTAATATATGGTTATATTCTGTTCTAGGTTTTTTTAGATAATTAAGTCTTGCAGGTGTATTATAAAATAGATTTTCAACTATTACTTTTGTTCATGATTCTCTAGGTTTGTCTATTATATTTTGTTTTTCTCATCATATAATTTTTATACTAGATCAATTATTATCTATAGAATTTTTTGTTATTATCTCCATATCTGAAACTGAAGATATAGAAGATATAGCTTCTCATCTAAATCAAAATGTCATTATATTATGCAAGTCTTGTATATTTTTTATTTTTGATGTAGAGTATTTTTCTATAGCTAATCAAAGATATTTTTTTTCTATACCTGATCAATCATCATCAATTATTATTGTTTTTATTCATCATTCATTTATTTCTATTTTTATATTTTTTGATCATGCATCTATAGAGTTTTCTAGTAATTCTTTAATAACAGAAACAGGTCTTTCGACAACTTCTCATGCAGATATTTGATTTGATAATGTTTTATCTAGTTTTATTATTTCTGACACTTTATTATAAATTTAGGAGTTAATTTATTTTTTATGGTTAAAAAGAACTTTATTGTGTTCTTCAAATTTTTCAATTATAGAATGTAATAATTTGAATTTTTCTCATTTTTTTAAATATATATATCAAGTTATTGATGCTATAGTAGCTCAAATTCAATCTATCATAAGGTCATACATAGTATCTCTTACTCCAAGTCTTGTATCAAAATATCAGTATATAAGCTCTAAATCTTTTGCTTTTTGCATATTTGCTGTAGTAAACTCATCAACCCAAAACTCAAACACTTCCCATACTGCTCATAGCATCATAGCAAAACTAAATGCAAATATAGATATTATTATTTTAGGTGCTTTTACCTTTCATGCTTTGTATAACATATACATCATCAAAAAACCTATAAATCACAAAGCTATTCATGCAAAAGTGTGTAATAAGGTATCCCACCAAAATATTTTTTCATAAAAATCATTAACCTCTCATAAAAAAAGTGAAAAATATATAAAAAATATTATTATAACTTGGATTTCTTTAGGTATAACTATTTTATATTTTGCAAATATTATATAAAAATATGTTAATAAAAGAGTTAATATTGTTATAAATACAGTTATCCAGTTTTGTTCATATATTCAAATAAAAGTTGCTAATACTAGAGTAAACCTCATTAGCATAGTAAAACTATCACTAAAAAATACTTTTTTTGCTAAATTAAAAAATTTTCTTATCATTTTTTTATCATTTTTTATTTATTATTATTACTATTTTAGTATATTAATTTTTTGTCAAAAAAAAAAGATAAATCTACTTTGATTTATCTTTTTTTTCTTTGAATATATCCATAACAGATTCTTTTATTTGTTCTGGTATAGAAGCATAAGCTTTGAATATTTGTTTTATTTTATTGTAAAACTCTACTATTTCCATAACAGGTCATAGTATTTTAAGCACTCTCATAAGAACAATTATTAAAAGTGTTCATATGATTGATGAAAACACGATTAGTACTAAGTATAGTATTTCTAATATTGTTAATTCCATAATAATTTTTTTATAATAAATCTATCTCTTTATTTATATCTAAATTAATAGATTTTACAAGTTTTTGAATATTTTCTTTTGAATCAATAAGTTTTAAAAATTTTTCATTTTCAAAAACTAGTATACATGGCATAGTTTCTACTCAGTATTCATCAAAGTCAACTCATTCAATTTTTTCTTTTGATAATTTTAAATATATATTTTGTGAAAATGCTTTAGTTACTAATACTGGGTATTCATAAGTCAAACTCTTAAAAAAATCACTATCTTCTTTTGACACTATCAACATAGATCTTTTTGTAAATGTTTTTGTTTCTCAAGTATCTTTATTTGTAAATTGTTTATTTTTTGATTTTGATACTAAATTATCAAATCACTCTTTATCTTTTATAGTTGCTTTTGAATTTAGTATTTTTTTTCAAGTATTTTCTAATGTTTCATTTGTTAGTTTTTTTGCCTTTTCTTTAGCATCATTTGCGTATTTTTTAAGTTTTGCAATATCCATTTTTTTATTAATTAATAATTACTTTATTTATATTTTAACAGTTTTTTAAAAAAATGTAAAAAAATAGATAAAAAAAATTTGATTTTTGTATTTTTTTTTATATGATATGGCCAGTTTTTAACTATTTTTAATTTTTTAAACAAAATTTATGACAAATTCACAATTAATTAAAAAGGTACAAGCTCCTTTTTTACAAGAAGATAGACCTCAAATAAGAACAGGTATGGAAGTAGAAGTATACCAAATAATAAAAGAATGAGGTAAAGAAAGAGTTCAAAGATTTAAAGGTTTAGTTATAAAGACTGCTGGTAAATCAGAACTAGAAAGAACTATAACTGTTAGAAGAAAAATTGGTGCATTTGGTGTAGAAAAAGTATTTACTATACACTCTCCATCTATCCAAAAAATAGATGTATTAAGACAATTTAAAGTTAGAAGAAAATCTATCAAATTTATCAGAGATCTTACTGGTAAAGCTGCTAGACTTAAAGAAGTTAGAAAATAAGAAAAATACTCTCCTTAAATGATAAGGAGAGTATTTTTTAAAAAAAACAAATTTTGTATTTAAAAAAATAAGTTTTTTATTATAATCTAATTAAAATTAATTAATTAATAAATAAATAATGAATTTGAAAGATTTAAGTTTAGAACAAATTATAAAAGATATAGAGTCAAACAAATACACAAAACAAGAAGTATTTGATTATTTTTTGAATAGAATTGAAAAATATGATGATAAAATTAATGCATTTAATTTTGTAAATACTAATTGATTTAACAAAGAAGAAGGTATTTTAAATTGAGCACCTATAGCTATAAAAGATATATTTTGTGAAAAATGAATAAAAACTACATGTTCATCAAATATGTTAAAAGAATTTATTTCTCCTTATGATTCAACTGTAATAAAAAACTTAAAAGAAGCATGAATGAGTTCTTTGGGTAAAGTTACAATGGATGAATTTGCTATGTGATCTACTAATGAGTCAAGTGTACTAAAAAAAGCTATTAATCCATGGTGAACAAATAGAATACCAGGTTGATCAAGTGGTTGATCAGCAGCTGCAGTATCTGCTTGATTGGCCCCAGCTGCATTATGAACTGATACAGGGTGAAGTATTAGACAACCAGCAAGTATGTGTAATGTAGTATGATTCAAGCCTAGTTATGGTAGAAATAGTAGATATTGAGTTATGGCAATGGCATCTAGTTTGGATTGTCCTTGAACACTTACTAAGACAGTAAAAGATTCTGCTATATTATATAATATAATGAATGGTTATGATGATAATGAAAATACTTCATTACCATGAAAAGATAATATTGATGATAAAATATGGGAAACAAAAGACTTGAAATGATATAAAATATGAGTACCAAAAGAGTATTTTGAAGAATGATTAGACGATTGAGTTAGAGAAGTAATAGAGTCATCTATACAAAAATTAAAAGATTTATGAGCTGAAATAAAAGAAATAAGCTTACCTATGACAAAATATGCTATAGCTACATATTATATAATAATGCCAGCAGAAGTTTCTACCAATATGAGTAGATATGATGGTCTTAGATTTGGTCACTCTTCTACTAAACCATATTCTTCTACTGATGAACTTTTTATGAACAATAGAGCAGAATGATTTTGAGATGAAGTAAAAAGAAGAATTGTTCTTTGAAGTTATGTATTATCAGCATGATTTTATGATGCTTATTTTAAAAAAGCTACTCAAATGAGAACATTAATTATACAAGATTTTGAAAAAGCTTTTGAAGAAGTAGATGCTATAGTTAGTCCTGTTTCTCCAAATGTAGCATGGAAATCTTGAGAAAAAATAGATGATCCAGTAAAAATGTACTTGAGTGATGCCTATACTATACCACCTTCACTTGCTTGATTACCAGGGATAAGTGTTCCTGCATGATTTGCTTATAGTGAAGATGAAGAAAAAGAACTTTTACCTGTTTGAATGCAATTGCTTACACCTAGGTTAGAAGAACAAAGATTATTTGAAATAGCCAATGTATTTGAACAAAATACTAAATATTGAGAAAAAATTCCTGAATCGTTCAATGATTAATAAAATTTGCCAAAATAACTATAAGTATGTTAATATATTTATAGTTATTTTTTATTTATATATAATATGTCATGACCATTAATTCCTAGTTGAAGCATGCCTTGATTTGAAAATCCAGAATTAAAAAGAGAAATACAAGAAGATAATGAAAGGTATAGACAAGAACAAGAAAATGCTACTCCAGAACAAACTAGAAGACTCAAAGAAGAAGCTTGAGAACTTTTTTGAAAATGATTTAATCCAGATGAAAATATTGTCAATGTTTCAGAACTAGAAGAACAAGATGACTTTGAAAACCCAGATGATATATTGTCATCTTTGGATAATAATAATGAATCACTAGAAACTCAAGATAATTCACTTACTTCTAAATCACCTTATTTTCCATTATTACAAAGACTTAATTCTATATGAGAATTATCAAATGAAGAATTAGAAGAATCTGTTACTAAGATTAATTCTATGTCAAAAGAGGAGTCAACAAATTATTTTTTATCTATTGCAGATAATATAGAAAACAATGATGTAAGAGAAAATATAGTTTGATCTTTTGAAAATAATAATGAAGTAGATGAATCTAATTTTGAAGAAACAGATTTTTTTAAGGACTCTACTGAATTACAAATAGATATGGATAATTGAGTATGATGATTAGAGATAATGCTAGCTCAAAATTATATATCTATACCTGATAAAGAAGGAAATACTGATAAAATTACTGATATAAATCAAAGTATGGATATAACACTAAATACAATAATAACAAATAATTCAAAAGATTTTGAACAAAATAATTGAATAATTATATCCCAAATAAAAACAGAAAACAATATCAATACAAAATACGAATTATTAAAAACTCTTTATAAAGAAGATCTAAAAGAAGATGCAAAAGTTGGTTGAAAAAAATGATTAGAAGAAGTTAGAAGAAAAAAACAAAGTCTAAAAGAAAAAGCAAAAAAAATAAGTGAAGAATTAGAACAAGCTAGAAAGATACAGGATGAAGAAAAAAAGGAGCAAAAATTGGAAGAATTGAATATAAAAAAACAAGAAATAATAGAAGAGGCAAATTGAGTTGATAATTTTGAAGCAGAGATTGCTTCTCTTGCTTGATGAGAAGATGATAAAGCTTCTGAATCAAATGAAACAGTAAATAAAAATTAATTTTTATTTACTGTTTTTTGTTATTATATAAATAATAATTATCAAAAAATATATTATTGATAATAATTCTTTATATTCAATAAAATTTATATCTAAAATTGAGTATTTTGAAGATCAAAATATATTTACTACATATATATCCCATTTTAATAAAAGATAAGCTATAAATCAAAATAAATAGCTTAGGTAGATTATTATATCTAATAATAGAATAGAAATAAATCAAAATAACATAGCTATTGGAATTGTCCATGCCACTAGTATATTTGTAATGGGTGCTACTATTGATATTTGTCAAAAACTAATAGCCATAACAGGTATAGTAAATATATATGCAGACAAAGTTAAGCTAAGAGCATTTCTTATTTCTAAAAAACTTGTTATAAACTTTAGTTTTGATTCAAATATATCTTGAAAATATACTATTCATAGTACTGCTAAGAAACTTAAATGTAATGACACATCATAATTTATACTAAGAGGTGAAAAACTAACCATTAATATCAATGTAAGTATTATTATCGATAAAGTATTTCATTTTCTTCAATTATTTAAAATTATATATCATATTATTCACATTATTGCAGCTCTTATTACAGGTGCTGTAAATCATACTAAAATACAAAATAATATAATAATTGTTGTTATAATAATAATTTTTAAGTAGGGGTTTAGTTTTTTTATTAAAAAAGAAAAAAATAATATAATAATAGTAATATTAAATCATGAAACTGCTATAAAATGGGTTAGTCATGAATTATTAAAATTTTCGCTTAGATTATCTGGTATTGATTCTCTAGCTCATATCAATATTCATCACAAAAAAATTGCTTCTTGTTTAGGGTATAATAAATAAATATTTTTTAATAAGTATTTTCTGAGTTTATCTATATATTCTATTATTAAACTTTTATCTCACTTATGTTTTTTGGTGTATGTATAAGGGTATATTTTATAATATAATCATTTTGAATACATATATTTACTATACTCAAATCAATCAAAATCTTTATAGCTGTATATTTTTGATTTTATTTTTATATGAGTATTTTTTTCTATTTTAAAATTTCATTTTATAAATACTTCTCATTTTATATTTAGTTCTTCTATTTTTGATTTGTATACAGTGTATCAATCTTTTATTTTGTTTATTCATAGTATTTTTATTTCTAGATCTAAGTTTTTTTTATTCTTTTCTAAAACTTTTATTGTATTAGCTTTTTTATCTACATTTATATAATTTATTTCTGAAACTATTATTCAAAATCAAAAGCTTATTATAAGGCTTATAAAAAATATTATATTTTTATTTTTATAAAAAATAAGCAACAAAAAAAGTACCACTAAAAATAGTAGTACTAGGAGAGATGTTGTTAAATTATAGGAGAGATTATTTATATATATTCATATTAAATATGAAACTCATATAAATATAAAAAATATTGTTTTAGACATTAGTTGTTATTTATTACAATTTTTTCTTTTGAATCTTCTCTATATATATTATATAATCTTTTTATACAAAATATAAAAAGTATAATAGCTCATATTTGAGTAAAATTAATACCAATCAAGTCTTTAAATACTCAATATTTTCAGCTAAAAAACTCAAAAATGAATATTATACATGAAAAAAGCATCAAACCTATATATCATATAACTTTGTTATAGTTTATATACATAGATATTATATACAATGATGAAAATAGTATGAAAAATAATATAGAGTATACTATAGGTAATGGAAAAACAGGTACTTTGAATGGTACAGGGGTATATGGATGACTATACATTATCTCTATTCATATAAATGTCTCTTTTCAATATACTTGTCATCATAATAATGCTCATATATATCATATAGGCAATATAAACAATAATGACAGCACTATTCATGTTATAAAGTTGTCTAGTTTTTCTTTTCTTATTCTCAGAAGTATATAAAATACTACTAAAAATCAAAAAATAGCTCAAGTAAGAGAAAAATTATAATCATTCATTATAAAAAATTCTATTGGATTTTCTATATGTTTTAAATCATTCCATCTAGAAATTACATAAAAAAGCCTAGAGAAGAAAAATACTCATATAAAATACCATAATATATTTTTTTTGAATATTAAAAAATCAAATCATATTTTAACTGACATTTTTTTTAGCATCCATATAAAAAGGAAAAAACATATTGTAATTGTCAGTCAAAAAGTATATATTAGTAGTCAGTTTATAGTTTCTATAAATGGATACACTTTTGTTATATTTATTTGTAAAATATACACTATATTATAAATTTAATAAAAAAAAGCAAAGATTTTTTATCTTTGCTTTTTTTTAATTCAAAAATGTAATTCACATTCTCTATCTGATTCTTCCAAAGAGTCTGAAGCATGTATCATATTGTATAATTTTGAATTATTTCATATATACTTGCTTCTCATTTTCAAAATTAAAGTTCTTATTTCTTTTATTGAGTTTTCTCAACTTATAAGTAATATTTCAGTTACATTACTTGATATATAACATATCACATCATCAAATAAAGGATGATCCTTTTTATCTATATAATGTTTTGATGCAGTAGTTTTATCTAATCATATTTTTCTTTTTTCTATTGTATGTTTATCTCTTATAGCTCTTTCAAATATCTTTTTAAATTTTTCTCTTGTTATCTTTTTTTCATTTTTGAATTCTTCTTTTGGAATATCTGGTTTATACATTACTACTGTTCTTTCTATTTTATCCATTTTATAAATTAATTTTTATGCTCTAGATTTATATTCTTTTGTTTTAGTATCTATTACAAGTTTGTCTCCAATATTTATAAAAAGTGGAACTTGAATAACTAGTCATGTGTTTAGAGTAGCAGGTTTTTTACCTCATGTTGCTGTGTCTCATTTTTCTCAAGGTGGAGTGTCTACAACTTCCAAAGTACATGTTGGCTCAAGACTTATATTAATAGGTTGTCCATTATATTCTTGCAGAGATACTTTATCTCAATCTTGTAAAAATAATTCTGCTCAATCCATAGTCTTGATATCTAAGCTTACTTGATCAAACGTTTCATTGTTCATAAAGTAAAAATTTTCTCAATCATTATATAAGTATTCATATGATTTTTTTACTATATCAGCAGGTTCAAATATATCTTTATCTGAAAAAGTTTTTGGAACATTACCACCATGTAGTAAGTTTTTAGCTTTTACATTTATTATAGAACCTCCTCTTCACATAACTTTTTGAGAATAACTTAAAACTTCGTATGGTTCTCAATCCATCATAAATTTTTTTCCTACTTTTAATTCATTTGCATTTAACATATTTATATTTTTTAAAATATTAAAAATTAAGAATTACGATTATTAATATAATCGTAATTCTATAAAAAGTCAATAGTATTATTTAGCTACCTCTATAACCCTCATTTCTCTTATAAGATTTACTTTTACTTCTCAAGGATAAGATAGTTTTTCTTGTATATTGTCTGCTATTTGTCTAGCTAACTTTTCTGCTTGTAAATCAGAAATAGTCATGGCATCTACAAAAACTCTTACTTCTCTACCAGCAGATAAAGCATATGCTTTATTTACTCATGAAAAACTTGATACCAAAGCTTCCATTTCTTGTACTCTTTTTAGGTAATCTTCTATTACTTCTCTTCTAGCTCACGGCCTAACAGAACTAATAGCATCAGCTACTTGTACTATTGCAGCTTCAAGTGATATACTAAATTGATCTCAATGGTGATTTTCTATCATGTCAATTACTTCTTCAGGTAATTTGTATTTTCTTGCAAGTATTCAACCTATTTCTGGATGAGTTCCTTCATATTCTTGGTCTAATGCTTTACCAATATCATGTAATAATCAACCAACTTTACACATCATAGGGTCAGCTCATAATTCTTTTGCTAATGCTTCAGCAATTAATGCAACCTCTTTGGAGTGTTTTATTATATTTTGTCCATAACTTGTTCTAAATCTAAGTTTTCATATAACAGGAATTATTTCATCTGGTATACTTGTTATATCTAATTCATCGACTACTTTATTTCATAGTTCTTTTAGTAGTATATCTGCTTCTTCTTCTGTTTTTGCAACTACTTCTTCTATTCTAGCTGGCTGAATTCTACCATCTTCTATAAGTTTTTCTAATGATTTTTTTGCTATATATCTTCTATATAAATCAAATGCTGATATAAAAACAGTATCTGGAGTATCATCTATTATAAGTGCTACTCAAGCTGACCTTTCAAATGTAGTAATATTTCTACCTTCTTTTCATATCAATTTACCTTTTATATCATCACTAGGTATAGGTATAACAGTTGTTGTAACTTCACTTGTTACATCTCCTGCATATTGTTGTATTGATTTAAGTATTATATCCCTTGCTATTTCTTTTTTGTTGTCTTCTGTTTTTTTCTTGTGTTTTATAATCAAGTTTTTTCAATCTTCTTCATATTTTTCTTCTATTTTTTTCAAAAATAAATCACGAGCTTCTTCTTCTGTCAATCTAGACAGTTCTGACAATTTTCCTTCAAGTTCAAATTTTTTGTCTTCTAATTTTTCTTTTTCTTCTCTAAGTTCATCTTCTTTTTGCATTAATTTTTCTTGTCTGTCTTCAAGGTTTTCCAGTTTTTTTTCTACTTTTTCTTCTTTTTCTAGTACTCTTTCTTCGGTTTTTTCAGCTTTTGAAAGTGTCTCTAAGCTTTCTTTTTTTGCATTTGTAATCATTTCAAATGCTTTTTCTTCTGAGTCTTTTATTATTTTTGAAGCTTTATCTAGAGCTTTGTTATTTTTTCTATTTTCCCAAAAAAAGAACAAAATAACTGATATTGCCATTCAAACAATAAAAGACATTATTAATTCTAATTGCATTGTCTTTTATGTTAAACTATAAATACATAAAAATCTGTTCTTTAAAAAATATGTAAAATATTATTTACATATAAAATATCAAAATATTTTTGAATATAATTGAAGTTTTTTGGATAATTAAAGAATTTTTAATTTTATTTTTTTCAAATTTTTATTTGCTATATATTATATTAAATATATGAGCTATTATAGTTTACATATTTTTGAGATAATGCAATAAAAAAACTATTAGTTATTAAATATTATTGTTTTATTTATAAAAAATATTATAATGAAAAGATATTTAATTTAATAAATTACTCTAAATAAGTTTTTTAAAAAATAATAAAATATATTATGTATAGTTTTTTTATAGTTTTTATATTAATATTATCTTCATTATCTTTTTTCTATTTTTATAAAACAGAAAAAAGGTCTGATAGTAAATATTTTATTGAAAATGTTGATTATGACTGAATAAAATTGAAAAAAAATTTTATAAATACAGAATGACAAGATTTACCAGAAATTATAATTGAAGAAGAAAAAGAATTACCAAATTTTTGAGATGACTTAGAAAAGAATGAAATAAAAAATGATTCTAATGAAGAATTACCAAGTCAGATTAATTTAAAAGTCCCTTTTTTTCCACAAGCTCCTGATTTAGATTGGACATTACCATGGAAAGAAGCATGCGAAGAAGCTAGTTTGTCATTAGCTTATCATTTTGTTAATTGAGATAATTTATCAAAAGAAGATTTTAAAAATGATTTAACAGAAATGTTTGATATGCAAGAAAAATTATTCTGAAAATATATAGATACTAATATAGAAGAGACATCTATTTTATTAAAAGAATATTATTGATATAATAATTTTGAAATAATAAAAAATCCAACAATTAATCATTTAAAAAGAGAATTATCTAAATGACATCCTATAATAGCTCCTTTTGCTTGAAAAAAACTATGAAATAGCTATTATACAAATTGATGACCAAGATATCATATGTTAGTTATTATTTGATATAATGATGATGAAAAACTTTTTATAACAAATGATGTTTGAACATCAAGATGACAAAAATTCCCTTATGAATATGATATAATAATGAACTCTATGCATGATTTAGTTCCAGAATGAGAATGAGATATTTTGGATTGAGAAAAAGTTGTTCTTGTAATTAAATAAAAAAACTATTACTTTTTAAAGTAATAGTTTTTTTATTTATTAATCTTCATCAGGTAATTTAAAACCTCTTTCTTCTCTTATTTTAGTAGCGACATTTGCTGGTACTTCATCATAATGATCAAATTCCATTGCATAAGTAGCTCTACCTTGAGAAGCTGATCTTAAATCAGTCATGTAACCAAACATTTCAGATAATGGTACATAAGCAGTTATGATTTTTGCCATACCTCTGTCTCCCATTTCTTCAATTCTACCTCTTTTTGAGTTAAGTTGACCTATAACATCACCCATATATTCTTCAGGTGTATTTACTTCAACTTTCATTATTGGTTCCAATAAAGCAGCTTGAGCTTTTTGACAAGCTTCTTGGAAAGCTTTACTAGCAGCTAGTTTAAATGATAATTCAGAAGAGTCCACATCATGGAAAGAACCAAATGTAAGAGTAGCTTTTATATCTACCATTTGGTAACCAGCTATATAACCTCTACCATAAGCTTCATTCAAACCTTTTTGAACACCAGGTATATATTCTTTTGGTATTACTCAACCTACTATTTTGTTTACAAATTTATTAGATGGTTTTTCTTTTAATTCATTTTTTATATCTTCTTCATCCATTTCTTTGTATGGTTCAAATGTTATAACAACATGACCATATTGACCTCTACCTCAAGTTTGTTTAGAGTATTTATGTTCAACATCCTTTGCTACTCCTTTTATAGTTTCTCTATATGAAACTTGTGGAGCACCAACATTACATTCAACTTTGAATTCTCTTTTCATTCTATCAACAATGATATCTAAGTGTAATTCACCCATACCTGATATAATTGTTTGAGCTGTTTCTTCATCTGTTCTAACTTGGAAAGAAGGGTCTTCTTCAGCTAATTTTGCTAATGCCATACCCATTTTTTCTTGATCAGCTTTTGATTTAGGTTCTACAGAAACTGATATAACTGGTTGAGGGAATTCTATAGATTCTACTAAAAATTTGTCATTTACATCACATAGTGTGTCTCATGTTTTAGTTTCTTTTAAACCTACAACAGCACCTATATTACCAGCTGTAATTTCAGGTATTTCAACTCTATCATTGGCATGCATTTGTAATAATCTACCAACTCTTTCTTTTTTACCAGAAACAGGGTTGAATATGTATGAACCAGATTTTAGAGTACCAGCATAAACTCTTGTAAATGTAAGTTTACCTACAAATGGGTCAGTTGCTACTTTAAATGCTAATGCAGCTAATGATGAATCATTTGATACATTTATTTGTTTAAAGTTTTCTCCAGTTTCTATTTCTTTACAGTTTATTATACCTTCATTTACATCCATTGGTGATGGTAAAAAGTCTACAGCAGCATCTATAACCATTTGAACACCCACATTTTGAAGTGCTGAACCACAAACAACAGGGTATAAATCATTATTTATAACAGCTTTTCTTAAACCTTTTTTTAATTCTGCAAGACTTAACTCTCCAGCTTCAAAATATTTTTCCATTAATTCATCATCTTGAGAAGCAATTTTTTCAACCATTTCTTCTCTTAATTCATTACATCTATCTTGAATATCAGCTGGAATTTCTATTTCAGTAACATTTTCACCTGAAGTTCATTTGAAGTGATAAGCTTTCATTTCCATTAAATCAACAATACCTTCAAATGTTTCAGCAGCACCAATAGGATATTGAATTGGTATTACTTTATCTCAAGCAAGTCTTTCTTTAATAGTTCAAACAGACATTTCAAAATCACCACCCATTTTATCCATTTTGTTAACGAATGCTATTCTAGGTACTTGGTATTTATCTGCTTGTTTCCAAACTGTTTCTGATTGAGGTTCTACTCATTGTGAACCATCAAAAACTGCTACTCAACCATCTAATACTCTTAGAGATCTTTCTACTTCTATAGTAAAGTCTACGTGACCTGGAGTATCAATGATATTTATTTGATGTTCTTTCCAGAAAGCAGTAGTAGCTGCTGAAGTAATTGTAATACCTCTTTCTTTTTCTTGATCCATCCAGTCCATTGTACCTTCACCATCGTGAGTTTCACCTATTTTATGAATTCTACCAGTGTAGTATAGAATTCTTTCAGTACAAGTAGTTTTACCAGCATCGATATGCGCAATAATACCGATATTTCTAATCTTGTCCAAAGGTGCTTGTTTATTACCCATTGTTTAAAATATTAAAATTTAAAAATAATCCTAAAAACGCAAATATAATCCATCTAAATAGCCATTTTTAAAATATTTTTAAAAATTTTTCTTAGATAGACGTTTTTTGGTTCGCGCGGAATTTTACTGAATAGTTTTTTAAAGTCAAATTTTATTTTTGTCAACAAAATTCTTTTTTGCAATAAAAAAACGAAGTTATTAAACCTCGTTTACTTCTATATTTTTTAATGAATTTATTACTTCTTGAATAATAAAATCTGATATATTTATAGCTTCATTTTTTGATATATTTATATTTATTTCTTTTAAAAAGAAAATAAATACTAGTGCTATATATTGTTTTATTATTTTATCATCATTTTTTAATAAATCTATTATTCTTTTTGTTTGTAAGTGAGAGTATTCTATTATTAGTGAATCTATAATATCTTCTATCCAATAGTTTATTCTATTTTTTACTTGTTTTGGCAGATTCGAATCATTAAAATCAATTTGTTCTAGACTTTTGTATTCAAAATTAATTTTTTCTTTATTTGTTAATTCTCTAATTTTATCCGAAGCTTGAGTATTTATTATAGACATTATTCAAATAATAAAATTTGATGTATATCAATAATCCATAGTTTTAAATAGTCTTTCTAAAATTGTGTCATATTTTTTGTCTACAATAATAGACACCAATAAATTAGCCAATAAAAAATCATATTTTTTGGCTTTTTTTTCATCATTTTTAGTTCTTTTTATTCAAGCTTTTGCTTTTTTTGAACTCTCTTTGTATTTTTCAGATATTTCTTTTGATGCCTCAGCTGAATTTCATCATGATTCACTAGACTCAATATCTGCTCAAAATTCTTCTAAAGACATATTTACTTTAAAAACTAATAATTAATATAATTGTAACATATTAAAATAAATTTTAAAAATTTATTTTAATACATCTTTCTATTCATGAATTATCTTTGTAATATCTAAACTTTAGTTTTTTACTTTCTAGGTACTTCTTTGAATAATCTTTTTGATCAAATCATATTTCAATAAATAGTACTATATTTCATATTTCAATACATTGATCTATAAGTTTTTCATATAGTTCAAATCATGTATTTTCTCATCAGTATAATGCTAAATCTGGTTCATTGTATATTGTTTGTATGCTCATGTTTTCAAAATCTTGATTTTTAATATATGGAAGATTAGCAGTTATTACTATTTTGTTACCATTATCTTTATATTTTTCTAGTAGGTTTGATTTTATAGTTTCTAAATTTTTTATATTATGTTTTTTTATATTTATATTGCTTACTTCTATAGCTTCTTTTGATATATCATATGCAAAAGCATTTTCTATTTTCTCTATTTCTGTATTTTTTAATATACTTATTGCTATACATGAACTACCTGTTCATATGTCTATATAATCAATTTTATTATTTTCGTTTATTTCTTTTATTGCTTCTGTTACCATTATTTCTGTATCATTTCTAGGAATCAACACTCTAGAATCTACATAAAAATCAAGAGAATAAAATTCAGCTTTATTTATTATATATTCATATGGTATGTTATCTTCTAATTTTTGTTTTATTATTTCAATATCTTTTTGATTTATATTAATATCTTCACAAAAAAACAGCTGGTTTTTGTTTAAACCAGTTTGTTTTTTTAGTATTTCCAAAATTTGATAGTAGCTTAAGTATTTTGATAACTCTTTTATTATTTGTTGTTTTTTCATCTTTTAATTTTCAAACTTTTTTCTAGAAAATATTAATACGGTAAAAAATAATATTATTGTAAAATAAAGTATAGAATAAAAACTATTTAATATAAAATATGTGTTTGTAAAATTATAGAAACTTCATACTAAATCTTTTGTATTTAAAGCTTCAAAAGGAGGAAATAATATTTGAATTAATTTTCCTATATTTATAAATAATTCATTTTTTGTTTTTATTAACATGTCCAAAACCAAACTATAGCTATGAGATGCTATGTATACCATCAAACTTGTTGCTATAACCATTATGTTTGACATGAAAGTAGACAAAAAGAATACTATGGCAAGTAATAGCTCTAATTTTAGAAATGTATTTATTATAGACCAAATTATAAGATTGGTTATTTCGATGTCTTTTATAAATAACACTGTTAAATATACTATTGATTGTATAAGTGTTATAAAAAATATTGTTATAGAAAAACCAAGTATTTTTCAAATAATAAAGTCTTTTCTTTTTATAGGTTTACTTAGTATCAAAAAAATAGTCTTTCATTCTATTTCTTTGAATAGTAATTGACTTCATACAAATAGTACTCATAAAAGTCAAAAAATCTCTATCATAGCTAGACCAAAATCAGTTATTATTTTTGAATCTTCTCACAAACTAAGCTGAGCTAATATCAAAGAAAAAGAAATAAATATAAATCCAAAAAATACTATAATATATAAAAATCTATTTCTAACCACCTCTTTAAAGGTATTTATAGCTATATTTATCATTTATTTAAAAAATTATATTTTAAAAAGTCTTTGTTTCAATTTATAAATGTATTTATATCCATTTCTTTTTTTCATTCAAGTTTTAGTTTTTTTATAATTACAATTCATTTCTTAGTTAATACTCATATTTTTTTATTTTTTTGTCATTCATCCTTATTTATTTCTATTATATCTCATATATTATGATTATTGTCTATAAAATCTTCTTGATAATCTATATCTTCCAAGCTTAATTTTTTGTCTTTATAATATGAAAAAACTCATGGCCATATATTGTATGCTTTAAATTTATCAAAAATTTGTTTAGCAGACTCTTTTTCCCATTTTATTAATCAGTCTTTTTTGTTTATTTTTGAACAGTAGCTAGCTTTTGACTCATCTTGTTTTTTTCATTTTATTTCATCTTTTGTGATTGAAATAAGTGTTTTAATCAATAATTCTGGAGCTATTTTTTCAAATTTATTGAATATATCTTGAGTTTTGTCGTATTTTTCTATATATACTTCTTCTATTTTTAATATATCTCATTCATCCATTCATTCACTCATATACATTATTGTCACTCATGTTTTTTTGTCTCATGATTTGATTGATTCTTGAATAGGGCTTGCTCATCTATATTTTGGAAGTATAGATCAATGTATATTTATACATCAAAATTTTGATGATTTTAGTACCTCAATTGGAACTATTTTTCAGTAAGCTACTACTATTATAAAGTCTAAATTATAATTTTTTAGTTCATCAAAAAAATCATAATTTTTTGTTAGTGTTGTTGGTTGTAGTACTTTTATGTTTTTTTCTATAGCTAGTTTTTTAACTGGAGTTGCTATTATTTCTTTTTTTCTTCATACTGGCTTATCAGGTTGAGACACGATCAGTTTTACTTCAATATCTTTGTATTCAAGTATTTTATCTAATATATTTTTTGAAAATTCTCATGTTCAAAAGAATGCTATTTTCATTGTTTTAAGGAGTTATTTTTATAAAAGACTGTATTCAATTTTTTTCAAAGTATATAAATACTTCTCATATAGTATTTCAAGAGTTTGTTAAGTTTTTATTTCAATTGATATTTTTTATTGTTACATTGTTTATATTGTCTCATCACTCATTATCACTTATCTTTGTTATTATTATCTCATCTTCTTCTTTGTCTATTTGTTTAACTTTTATGTTGTTTAGTATTTTATTTGTAGTTCATGATAATGTTCAATATATACTATAATCATATCAGTTTTCTAGATCAAAATCATAATCTGTTGAATTTACTTTTTTTGCAATACTAATTTTATGTTCTTTATAAACATTCGCATACCAATTGTTTCATGTACTTCATTTTATTGATATTTTTATTTCATTTGAATTATTTATATTGTCTATTTCTTGCTTTATTTCCTCTCATGCAATATTTTCATAAATAATATATCATGAATTTGTTAGGTTTTTATCAAATATTACTTCATAATCAAATATTTCTTTGTTTTCTATTTTTTTATCTAATGATTCAATATTATTCAAAATATCTGAAGTTTTTAATTTTATAGTATTCTCTTCTAAAAAATTTAAAAATCAATTCAGAGTTACTATTGATACTATTGATATTATTGTAATAGATACTAATATTTCTATTAATGTGAATGCTATTATTTTGTTTTTCATTTTTTTAAAATTAGAGTTTCCATTATTTTGTTTATAAATATAACAACAAATACTATTATTATAAATACTATTATTTTTCATGTTTTTTCCAAAAATAATGCTGTAAGTCAAAACATAAATGATAAACTATAAACAGAAAATAATACTTGTTTTTTTGTTAGTCAAATATCCAAAAGTCTATGGTGTAAATGAGTAAAGTCTCATGATAAAGGATTTTTTTTATTTAATAGTCTTCTTATAATTACATATACTGCATCTACACTGTATATACCAAATACTACCAGTACTGTTGCTATTTTTCATCATGCTATTATTGCTAAAGTAGCTAACATGAATCCCAAAAACATAGTTCAGCTATCTCACATTAATATTTTTTGTTTGAAGTCAAACCACCAAAAAGGTAGTATTATAGCTATTAATATAAGTGTTAGTTTCATAATAAATATTGCATTTTGTATTCATCATGCATAATTATCCTCTCTAAATAATATTACTCAAAGCAAGAATAATATCAAAAAAGATATAAATGACAATCAAGAAGTATTTCATTGTATTCAATCAGACCAATTAAGAGCATTAAATATAAAAACATACCAAATAATTGTGAATAAAAGAGGTATTATATATATGGTGTAATCTAGTATTTGTATAAAATATGTCTCTAAATTTACTATTCATCAAAATATATTACTTACATATCATATTTTTATTGAAGTAATTCATATTACGGCTCATATAATTATTTGAAATATAAGTCTTACTTTGGCACTAACATTTAGCATATCATCTATAAAACTAATAGATGTTATAAAAAATCAAAAAATCCATATCAGTCACAATTTGTAGTCATAATCTACAAAAATATAACTGATAATAAAAAAACATATAAAAAATACTACTCACATACTATAAGGTATTGGAGATCTTTTCAATTTGTATTTTTTTGGATTGTCAAGTATAGAGTATTTGTAAAATAATTTTTTTAATACAATTATTGTTAACAATGACAATAAAAATCAAGAAATGAATATAATGAAGTATTCTATCATTTTGTAATATATTTTTTAAGTAATTTTGTGTAAAATACAAGAACTGTACTTGTTAGTATAAAATATCATAATGCTACACCATCTATGTTTCAAGCAAGATAACTAAGGTATAATCATATTCATGATCATGTAACTATTCACATAACTCAAAATAAATTAAGCCAATATCTAAGAGTGTCATTTGTACTTACTAATCAAGTTGTTACAAGAGAAAAACCAAGTCACATTATTATTGCATAAAATTCTGCACTAAAATTTATAGTAGCAAATCAAAGATTTATATCTTTATTTGAAAAACTAATAAAAAACACTAATAGTAATATATTTATTATTCATAAGCTTGCTGCATTTATTAGTTTTATATCTTTATTAAAGTTATAAAATGTAAATGCTTTAAATGCTGATAATAAATAAGCTACTTGCCATATAATATATTGAGATTGGTTTAGGGCAATCAATCAATACAAAGATATCAAGGTAAATATAGCAGTTGCTGTTACATGATATATGGCTCATACTTTATTATTGTTTTTTGTATAGTTTGCCTGCATCACCATTATGAATAAATTTCATAAAAAGTTGGCAAAAAATAGTATTATTATTTCTAATAGATTACCTTTTCATGTTATATAAACTATAATAAGAGCAATCGATAACAATAAATATATCCACCAATTATCTTTTGAAAACTTTTTTAGTTCTTTTAATAGCATTTTTTATAAGTTAAGTAATATACTTTTATAATATATTTTTAACTTATTTTTTAGCAAGAAAAAAGAAGCAAAAACTTTGCTTCTTTTTAAAATTGTTCGTTTAGTTTTAGTTTTGATTGATAAAACATTCTACTAGAGCTAACTCAAAATCTTTGAGCAGCTATTCTGTCTATTCACATACCAAATGCAAAACCAGAATATTTTTCAGGGTCTATTCATGCTCAACTCAATACTTTTGGATGAACCATTCATGCTCATAATAGTTCTACCCATCATGTACCTGAACACATACTACAATTTTTTCAATTTTTTTCTCCACTACCATTACATATTTGACAACTAACATCTATTTCTGCACTAGGTTCAGTAAATGGAAATATACTTGGTCTAAATCTAAGTTCAGTTTTTTCTCAAAGTAATTTTTTCATAGTTGTATCTAGAGTTCATTTTAGATCACCAAATGTAACTCATTCTCATACTACTAATCATTCTAATTGATAAAAATTACATGTATGACGAGCATCTTCTTGTTCATATCTAAATACTCTACCAGGAACCACCACTTTTATAGGTAGTTCTCATTTTAACATTGTTCTTATTTGAACAGGAGATGTATGAGTTCTAAGTAATAGTTTTTCTCATGCCTCCTTAGAATTATTTATCTCATCATTTATCCAAAAAGTGTCCCATACGTCTCTAGCTGGATGATTATCAGGTATGTTTAGCATATCAAAGTTTAATTTTTCATTTTCTACCTGAGGACCATCTTCTATTTTGAATCACATAGATATAAATATATCTTCTAGTATTTTTGAAGTAATACTTATAGGGTGCATGTGTCATGTGTTTTTTGATTCAAAACTAGCTGTTACATCTATTTGTTCATCTTCTTCTAGTTTTTTAAATTTCTCTTCTTCTATTTGGCCATGCTTTTTTTCTAATTCTTCATTTATAAAGTTTTTTAGTTTATTTGCTTCTGGTCAAATGACTTTTTTTTCTTCAGGACTTAGGTCTTTTATTCATTTTAATATTTCTTGTAGTTTTCATTTTTTTCATAAAAATTCTTTTTTTGTTTCTTCTACCTCTTCAAATGACTTAATTTCTTCTAATTTTTCTTTAAATATTTCTCTTAAACTATTTAATTTGTTTTGCATCTTTAATATTTATTTAATATTTAATTTTTTTGATTATAAAAAAATATACTCATAAATCAAAATAATATCAATTTTATGTATATTTTATATACTATTAGAACTATTTTTTTTAAAAAATCAATTTAAAAAAATTTTTTTTTGACATTTTTAAACATATTTATATAATCACGGAGCTTTTTAGAAATTCATGAAAAGTTTTATTTAAAAGAGGTTAAGTTAGACTACTTGTTATTACAAGGTATGTTTAACCTCTAACTTTATATTGTAAACTATATTTTATATGGCTTGAATTATGGCTACTAAGCTGGAAATGACAAGAGTTGTTAAAGATGAAAAATTCATACCTATAACACTTTTACAAGTTCCTGAGCTTAGAGTAGTGTGATTTAAAACTCTTGAAAAAGATGGTTATGATGCAATAATCGTATGAGTTTTAAAAGACTGAGCTAATGTAGAATTAGCCGAAGGAAAAGCAACACTAAATAAAAATGCTTTTTCAAGAATAAGAGAATTTCCTGTTTCAGAAGAAGAAAAAGGAAAATACAATGTATGAGATGTTGTAGAATTAGATGTTTTGGAAGGTGATATTAAAGTATCTATTGAATGATATTCAAAAGGTAAATGATTCACAGGTGCTATGAAAAAACATAATTTCCATGGTTGACCTGCAACACATGGTTCTAAATTCCATAGAGCTTTAGGTTCTATAGGTAATAGAAAACCAACAAGAACTCATAAAGGTAAAAAGATGCACGGTCATCACGGTGATACTAAATTCACTATCAAAAAAATACCAGTTGAATTAGTAAATAAAGAAATTGGTGTTATTTGAGTAAGATGAGGTGTACCAGGAGGAAGAAATTCTTTCGTAAATATTATTTTTTAGTTACTAAAACAGACTCTAATGAAAACTAATTTATTTGATCAAACATGAAAAGATATTTGAGAAATCGAATTAAACTCTTCAGTGTTTTGACTAGAACCAAATGAAGGACTTGTTCATAGAGCTTTAGTATATCAACTATCAAATAATAGAATGGTGGTTGCACATGCTAAAACTAGATGAGAAAGAAGAGGTTCTACAAGAAAAATTTACAGACAAAAAGGTACTGGTAGAGCAAGAATGTGATCAAACAGATCTCCAATCAGAAAAAAAGGTTGAGTTGTTTTTGGTCCTAGAAACTCTGTAAATTTTGAAATTTCAATGAATAGAAAAGAAAGAAGAAAAGCAATATTTACTGTTTTATCTTCAAAATTAGCTGATAAACAACTATTAGTAGTTGATGATATAAAATTATCAGAAATAAAAGCTAAAAAAATGGCTGAAATAATGAATTCATTAAAAGTTGATAATACTGCTTTATTAACTATTCCAGCTAAAAATGAAATAGTTGAAAAATCAGCTTCAAATTTACCAAAGGTAAAAACTATACTAGTTGATTACTTAAATGTAAAAGATTTATTAAAATACAATACTGTTGTATTATTAAAAGATTCTTTAGAAAAATTAGACAACTTAGTAAAATAATTTTAATCTAAACAATTATAAATATGAGATTATTTAGAATATTAAAAAAACCTATCACTACTGAAAAAACTTCAAACTTGAGTTTGATTAAAAATACTTATGTATTTGAAGTTGCAAATGATGCAACTAAAATAGATATCAAAAAATCAGTTAAAGAAATTTATTGAGTAGATGTTGATAGTGTTAATGTTCTACATACTAGAGAAAAATTTAAGTATGGTAGAAAATGAATGCAAATCAGAAAAAGATCTGCAAAAAAAGCTTACGTTACATTAAAAGACGAAAAAGCTAAAATAGATTATACAATCACAAAATAATTTAGTTCTTAAAAATTAGACAGTGGGAATTAAAAAATTTAAACCTACTACTCCGGGTAGAAGATGAATGACTGTTAGTACTTTCGATGAAGTAACTACTTCATCTCCACACAAAGCTCTTACAGTAAAATTACAAAAACATTCAGGTAGAAATAGTGCTTGAAGATTGACTGTTAGACACAAAGGTGGATGACATGCTCAAAGATATAGATTAGTAGATTTCTTCGGAGTTGATAAAAAAGGAATCGAAGCAAGAGTTGAAACAATCGAATATGATCCATATAGATCAGCTTATATAGCATTAGTTTGTTATAAAGATGGTGAAAGAAGATATGTTATCGCTCATAAAGATATGAAAGTTGGTGATGTTATAGTTACTGATGAAAAAACATCTTTAGATAGTGGTAATAGAATGGAAGTAGGTAATATACCTACAGGTTTACAAGTATATAACCTTGAATTAATAGTTGGTGAATGAGCTTCTACTATAAGATCAGCTTGATCATTTGGTACTATTTATTCTCAAGAAGGACAATATACTCAAGTAAAACTTCCTTCAGGTGAAATAAGATTGGTTCACAAAAAATGTTATGCAACACTAGGTCAAGTTTCTAACTTAGATTATAATCAAATCGTTGTTGGTAAAGCTGGTAGATCTAGATGGATGTGAAAAAGACCTGTTGTTCGTGGTAA
The DNA here is from genome assembly GCA_041694155.1 of Candidatus Altimarinota bacterium. GTDB lineage: Bacteria > Patescibacteriota > Gracilibacteria > BD1-5 > UBA6164 > JAAZVM01. The sequence goes on from JASMTS010000012.1 coordinate 109,005, forward strand.
AGCTATGAATCCAGTAGATCACCCACATGGTGGTTGAGAAGGACGTTCTCCTATTGGTATGGTTGCACCAAAAACTCCATGGGGTATGCCTGCTCTTGGTTATAAAACTAGAAACAGGAAAAAAACTACTTCTAGATGGATTTTAAGAACAAAAAAAGGTAAATTAATGATATAATTTAAATTTTATTAAAAACAACTTATGACAAGAAGTTTAAGAAAATGACCTTATATTGACGAGAGGCTTATGAAAAAAGTAGTAGCTATGAACGAGTCATGAAAAAAAGGTGTTATTAAAACTTGGTCAAGAGCTTGTGTTATAGCTCCTGAATTTGTTGGTCACACATTTGGTGTTCATAATGGTAAAGTGCATTCTCCAGTATTTGTTACTGAAGATATGGTATGACACAAATTGTGAGAATTTTCAATGACAAGAACATATAGAGGTCATTCATGAAATAAATAGGCCCACGAGTTAGATTTATCTAACCATCCCTGAAAGATCGGGAAAAATATTTAATTATTTAGCCAAATAAATAAGCAACTTATGAAAGCATATGGAAAAAATATAAGAATTTCTCCTAAGAAATTAAGAGTAATTGCTGAAGTTGTTAGAGGTATGGATGCTACTGAAGCACTTAACTTTTTAAAATTTGCTCCTAAAAAATGAGCAGACTTAATGTATAAAGTTTTAGCTTCAGCTGTATCTAATGCTGTTAATAATGACTCTCAAAAACAAGAAAATTTAAAAATTGGGTCTCTTATTATAACAAAAGGTATTGTTTATAAAAGAGGTAATGCGGTTTCTAGATGAAGAATGCATCCAATTTTAAAAAGAACTTCTAATATAAAATTAGAATTAGAAGTTAAATAATAAATATCTAACTAAAGATATTTTGTATACTACTATAAAATAGTATAAATAATTACTGGTAGAATAGCTCCGATTATTATTAGAGTTATTAATTATAATTATTAACACATTAAAAAAATATGTGACACAAAGTTAATCCAATATCTTTTAGAATTCCTTACATTAAATCTTGGAAATCTACATGGTTTGAAGATAAAAAATCTTATAAAAATTCTTTAACTTTAGATTTAAAAGTAAGAGAAATTTTAAATAGAGAGCTAAAAGGTATACCATTATGAGACATACTAGTTTCAAAAAATCAAGATGCTATAGAAGTTGTTGTTTATACAGCAAAATCTTCATTGATTTTGGGTAAAACTGGTGAAAATAAAGAACAATTAGTTTCTTTATTAAATAGAAAACTTTGAACAAAAGTTAACTTAGAAGTTAGAGATATAAAAAACCCTGACTTAAATGCTAAAATTGTTTGATATTCAATTGCAAATCAAATTGAAAAAAGAATGCCTTATAAAAGAGCAATCAAACAAGCAATAGCAAAAACAATGGAAAAATGAGGAAAGTGAATAAAAGTAAAAGTAGGTTGAAGATTAAACTGAGCTGAAATTGCTAGAAAAGAAACTTTTAAAGATTGAAACACTCCAACTCAAACTATAAGATCTGATATAGATTATGTTGCTACTAGAGCAGAAACAGTTTATGGAACAATCGGTTTAAAAGTATGGATATACAAAGGAGATATCTACAAGAAATAAGATTTGACATTTTATGTTTTTTTATATAATTAACTCCTGTAAAGATGTTACAACCAAAAAGAACTAAATATAGGAAAACCCATAGATGAAGACTTAGATGAGTCGCTGTCAGAGGTTCAACTATAGCTTTTGGAGATTATGCTATCAAAGCTTCAACTAGAGGTTTTATTACTTCTAGACAAATTGAGTCTGCGAGAAGAGCTATGGTTAGATTTATTAAAAGATGAGGTAAAATTTGGATAAGAGTTTTTCCTGATAGACCTTATACAGCAAAACCATTAGAAGTTCCAATGGGTTGAGGTAAATGATCTGTAGAAATGTACAGAGCCCCTGTAAAACCTGGAAGAGTGTTATTTGAAATAACATGAGTTTCTCCAGAAGTTGCTAGGGAAGCTTTTAGACTGGCTTCTTACAAACTTCCAGTTAAAACTAAAATTATAGTTGATTAATCATTTTTAAAATGAAAGAAATTAAAGACTTAAACTTAAAAGAACTTAGTAAGTTAAATGAGATGGATGAAAAAGCTTTAAAAGCTGAATTATCTAATTCATCTAAAAATCTATATACATTAACTATGAAAAAAGAATTAGGTGAACAAAAACAAACTCATTTAATTAAAACTTTGAGAAGATATATTGCACAAGTTAATACTGTTGCAAATCAAAGAGGTTTAAATATAGGTTAATTATTTTTAAATAAATATTAAATTTATGAGAACAAAAAGAGGTGTAGTAACAAGCACTAAAATGGATAAAACTGTAGTAGTGTCAGTTTATACATATGAAAGTGATTCAAAATATAAAAAAAGATTTAGAATTACTAATAAGTTTTATGCTCATGATGAGAAAAACACATGTAATGAATGAGATACTGTTACAATAAAAGAAACTAGACCTTCATCTAAAACAAAAAGATGGGAGGTTGTCGAAGGTAAATAATATACCATTTATGATTTAACATTTAAGAGTCGTAATTCTATGATACAAACAGAAACAAGGTTAGTTGTTGCTGATAATTCATGAGCTAAAGAGGTTCTTTGTATAAAAGTCCTATGATGATCTCATAGAAGATATGCATCAATTGGTGATATTATAGTTTGTACTGTTAAAAAAGCTGCTCCAGATGGAACAGTAAAAAAGAAAAAAGTAGTAAAAGCTGTAGTAGTAAGAACATCAAAAGAAGTTAAAAGAACTGATGGTTCTTACGTAAGATTTGATGACAATGCTTGTGTTATTATTGATGATAATAACAATCCAAGAGGAACTCGTATTTTTGGTCCTGTTGCAAGAGAATTAAAAAACAAAGGTTTTCAAAAAATAGTGAGTTTAGCTCCAGAAGTTTTATAATTCAATAAAGAAAAAAAATTATGAAAATAAGAACTTGAGATAAAGTACAAGTTATGTCTGGTAAAGAAAAAGATAGAGGAGTAATTTCTACTGTTGAAAAAGCTTTTCCTGACAATAATAAAATAATTGTAAAAGATGTTAATGTTGTAACAAGACATCTAAAAAAATATGGTACAAATCCAGGTCAAATTATAAAAATGGAAAAAGCAATAGATGCTTCGAACGTTATGTTAATTTGTCCTTTTACTGAAAAACCAACTAGAGTTGGTTTCGTAAAAGTAGAAGAAAAATGAAAAACTAAAAAATTTAGATTTTCTAAAAAAGCTTTACAAGAAAAATGAGGTGAAGCTTCAAAATATATAATTAAATAGTTTAAAAGTTTATTTTGTAAAACTTGAGACAAATGCTTAAGGAAAAATATGAAAAAGAAATAATTCCTGCTCTAAAAGAATCACTAGGTGTTTCAAATATAATGGAAGTACCAAAAATAGAAAAAGTGGTTCTTAATATGTGAATATGAACATATGTTAGAACAGGTAATAAAGATTTTTCTTCTCTACAAGAACACTTATCATTGATAGCTGGACAAGCTTGTACTGTTAGATATGCAAAAAAAGCAGTTTCTAACTTTAAGTTAAGAGCTTGAATGCCAGTATGATTAAGTGTTACTCTTAGATGAGAAAGAATGTATGATTTTCTTGATAAACTGATTCATGCTGTTTTACCTAGAGTTAGAGACTTTAGAGGTGTAAACAAAAATGGTTTTGATAGTCAAGGAAACTATAACTTCTGAGTAAAAGAACATACAATCTTTTTAGAAGTTCCACAAGATGATGTAGTTAAACCACATGGTATACAAATTACTGTAAAAACAACTGCAAAAAACAAGGAAGCTTGAAAGGAATTATTAACACAAATGTGATTTCCTTTTTCTAAATAAAAGTTTACTTTAATAAAAATTATAAAAAATGGCTAGAAAAGCAAAAATCGCTAAAGCTAATAAATTACAAAAGAGATTTTTACAAGCAATATCTGATTGAAGAAAACCAAAAGAATCAACTAAAGTTTATAATTGTTGTTCAGTTTGCGGTAGAACAAGAGGTTATTTAGGTAAATTCTGAATTTGTAGAATATGCTTTAGAGAAAAAGCTAATGCCTGAGAATTACCAGGTGTTAGAAAGTCAAGTTGGTAATAATTAGTTAAAAATAAATTTAGTTTATTAATTTTATTGTTATGATAATAGATCCTATTGGAGATTTATTAACAAGAATTAGAAATGCATATTTATCAAGAATATTGGAAGTAAAAGTTCCTTATTCAAAAATAAAAGCTGATATTTCAAGAATTCTTAAGAAAAATAAATATATAGCAGATTTTGAAGTTGTTGAAGAAGAAAACAATAAAAAATCTATCATGCTTACTCTTAATAACGTTAGAACAACTAAATATGTTCCAACTTTAAGAAGAATAAGTAAACCAGGACAAAGAATTTACTTATGATCAAATGATATTAAAAAATCTAGAAATGGTCAAGGTATATTTATACTATCAACTCCAAAAGGTGTTGTTACTGGTTACGAAGCAAGAAGTTTAAATGTAGGTGGTGAATTACTTTGCGAAGTTTACTAGTCATCAGAACATATAAACGAGAAATGATTATTCATTGATCCGATTTATATCCGTAATTATTTTAAAAATGTCAAGAATTGGTAAATTACCTATTGTCTTATCTGATAAAGTAGAAGTAACTTTAAATGGTAGAGATATTAAAGTTAAATGACCTCTTGGAGAATTATCTTTTACTCACTCTAATGAAGTTGAAGTAGTTAAAGAAGATAACAACTTAATAGTTAATCCTATTTGAGAAGATTCAAGTGCTTTATGGTGAACAACAAGAGCTGTTTTGAATAATATGGTTTTATGAGTAACTGAAGGTTTTCAAAGAAGCTTAGAAATAAACTGAGTAGGTTATAAGTTCGAAGTTTCATGAAATAAACTTATACTAAGTGTAGGTTTTTCTCATAAAGTAGAAGTAGAAATCCCAGCATGATTGAGTGCAGAATTAGATGAAAAAGCTAAAAATGTACTACATATAAAATGAGTAAATAAACAATTTGTATGAGAATTTGCTGCAAAGGTTAAGGCAATTAAAAAACCTGAACCATATAAAGGTAAATGAATCAAATATGTTGGTGAACATATTAGAAGAAAAGCTGGTAAGGCTGGTTCTAAATAAAATTTAACTTTAAATTATAATTAATATAAGATGTTACAAAAAACATTAAAAAGATTAAGTAGAAAAAACAGAATCAGATCTAAAGTTAGCTGAACAGCTCAAAGACCTAGATTATCTGTTTTTAGAAGTAATACTCATATTTCTGTTCAACTTATCGATGATACTGCATGAAAAACTTTAGCTGCAGCATCAGACTTAAAAATGCCAAAAGAAGGTAATAAAACTGAAATGGCTAAAAAAGTATGAGCTGAAATGGCTAAAAAAGTAAATGACTTAAAAATCGAAAGTATAGTTTTTGATAGAGGTTGATTTTCATACCACGGTAGAGTAAAAGCTTTAGCTGAAGCTTTGAGAGAAGGTGGACTTAAATTTTAATTATTTAATACTAAAAAAGTATGGCTTTTTCTGGAAAAGACAATAGAAATAAAAGATTTCAAAAACCAAGAAAAGAATTCAAAGAAGAATTATTGGCTATAGATAGAGTAACAAGAGTTACTTCTTGAGGTAGACAATTAAGATTCAGAGCTGTTATGGTTATCGGTGACGGTAAAGGTAGAGTAGCATTGGGTACTTGAAAATCTTGGGAAGTTGTTGATGCAATAGCAAAAGCAGTTGCAAACGCAAAGAAAAATTTAACAAATGTTAGAATAGAAAATGGTTCTGTTCCTTATAATGTAGAAACTAAATATAAAGCTGCAAGAATAATGGTTCATCCAGCTTCAGAAGGTACTTGAATAATTGCATGAGGTGCAATAAGAAAAGTATTGATGGCTGCAGGTTATAAAGATGTACTAGCAAAAAGATATGGATCATGAAACTTGATAAATAATGCTAAAGCTACAATTCAAGCATTATCATCTTTCAAATAATAAATACTTATTAACAAAATTTAATTATGTTATCATTAAATAACGTAAAATCAAATGCATGATCAAGAAAAGCTGCAAGAAGAATAGGTAGAGGTAACGCTTCTAAATGAACTTATTGTGGTAGAGGTATGAATGGTCAAAATGCCAGATCTGGAGGTGGAGTATCTCCTTGGTTTGAATGAGGTCAAACTCCTCTTTTTAGAAGATTACCTAAACTTAAAGGTTTTTCTAATGCAAGATTTAAAAAAGAATATAACTTAGTTAATTTATCTGATCTAGAAAAAATATCTTCTAAATGAATAAATGATATTAATAAAGAAGTTTTACTAGAAAATAGAGTTATTAGAAATAAAAACTTAGAGGTAAAACTATTAGCTAAAGGTGAATTAACTGCTAAAGTAAATGTTGTTGTAGATAAAGCTTCTACATCAGCTAAAGAAGCTGTTGAAAAAGCTTGAGGAAAAATTGAAACTAAATAATAATAAACCTAAGCTTTTTAGTTTGGGTTTTTTATTTTTTTGGTTATAATCAAAAATAATAATTTATAAATAATATTAATCTTATGATTAAGAGTATAAAATCTGTATTTTCTAATAAAAATATAAGAAAAAAAATAATTGCTACTCTTTCTTTAGTTCTTGTATATAAGTTTTTGTCTACTATACCTGTATACTGAGTAAACCCTGAAGCTTTATCAGGTATACTAGAAGATAATAAATGATTATCATTTTTTAGTGCTTTGATGTGAGGATGATTAGAAAGTTTTTCTGTAATACTTATGTGATTAGCTCCATACATTAATGCATTAATAATTATACAACTACTATGAGTAATTGTTCCAAAGATTTGAGATTTACAAAAACAATGAGAACAATGACAAAAAAAGATTACAAAAATGACTAGATGGTTAACTTTACCTTTGGCTTTTGTACAATCTTATTGAATGATAGTATTGTTAAATAGTTTGGCTTGATGAACTATAATTGATTTATCAGATACTCAGACTGTACTTATGGCAATGACTATAGTTACAGCAGGTACTATATTTCTTATGTGGCTTTGAGAAGTTATGACGGAAGTATGAATTGGTAATGGTATATCAATAATAATTACTGCATGAGTATTAGCATGAGTTCCTTGAACTATTATGTGACATATAAACGCAGCTGATTATGCATTATTTGGTTGATTGATAATAGCAACTTTAGCGATTATATATATAATAATAAAGTTTACTGAAGGTAATAGAAGAATACCTGTAATATATACTAGAACAGGTAGAGATGAAAAATCTTATTTTCCTATAAGAGTTAACCAAGCATGAATGATACCTATTATATTTGCTGTATCTCTTGTAACATTTCCTTCATTAGTATGACAAATAATGTCATGAGCTAACAATCAAACTATAGCTGATTTAGGTGCTACTTTATTAAAATATTTTGATATGACTAATCCTTCTTGGATATTTATAGCAATATATTTCTTATTAGTTGTATGATTTTCATTCTTTTATGTATCTATTACATTTAACACTGAAACTATTTCTGAAAATATACAAAAAAAAGGTTGATATATTCCTGGTATTAGACCATGATCTGAAACATCTGCTTATTTAACAAAAGTTTCAAATCACTTAAATTTATTTGGTGGTTCATTCCTAGCTCTTATAGCAGTTCTACCATACATAATGTGAAAATTTATGTGAGGTGAAACAGTTGATTTTATAATTTCATGAGCATGATTGATAATTATTGTATCTGTAATACTAGATATCAATAGAAAAGTAAATGCTGAACTTAAAATGTTTGATTATTCAAAGTTTAATTAAAAAAAAACTTAACACTTAGTGTTAAGTTTTTTTATATTATTAATTCTTTATTAATTATCATTTCTTCTAATTGTTTAATAGTTTCTTCTGAATTATTATCCTTTTTTATTTTTAAGCTTACTGTTTTATTTCATTTAATCTTATTTGAATATTTATAATATAAATCAACCATAAGTAGTTCGATTTGTGAAACTGCATCTTTGATATCTTTTTTATCAATATCTCTAAATATATTTCTAATATTAACTTCTCTTGTTTCTATATTATCAATATTATTTAATATTTTGTCCTGTGAGCTATTTATTACTACTGGATATATAAATATATATCACTCTTGTTTTGTTACTCTTAAAGCTTCTTTAATTGCTTTTATTTTATCTTCTTTATATAGAATCCATGACATAGACCATAAATATAATAATTTATCAAATGATTCATCTTTAAATGATAAGTTTCTCATATCACTTATCACTCAATTTTTACTTTTTATGTCTGTGTTTATAAAAAATGAATTTTCTATTCATAGTTTTTTTAATTCATTTTCTATATTAGAATTTCATGCTCAGACATTTAATAAACTTTCTCAATCTATATCATTTATATTTAATCATAATAGTTCTTTATAGAAAACTAGACTTCTAGAAGTAACTCTAGCAACTTTGGAGTTTATATTATCTAATAAGTTTCTAATAGAATTATTATTTTTTTTATTTATTTTTTCTTTTATTTCTAATTTTTCCATAGTTTTATTTTATTTAACTATTTTATACTATCATATTTATTAAAAATAAAAAAATACTTAATTGATATCAAAAAATATTTCATAGATTTTGATATATCTGAATTATAAAAACTAAATTCACTAAATTTTCGCTCTTGAAACAAATCCTACATTGTTCAATTTTACAACTTTGATTTGACAATTAAAAAATATTATTACTATTTAAAAGCTGAAAAAATCCTTTTAGTACAGAAATGAAACAAAAACAAAATAGGAGTCATAAACAATGAACAAAATATTGAAAATCTTTATGATTGCCACCTTTATCCAAAGTAGAGTTTATTGTCTGATAAAAAAGACTTGAGCGCATTTGCGTTTAGGTCTCTTCTTCTTATAATTCAATGGATTATTTACTAACAAACGAACATGAATCATTCATATAAACGCTTAGCTATGGTTGCTTGATTCACAGCAAGCATTGGTATTTGAGTTTATTTATTGGTCTTGAATTGGTCTAATTTAGATACAGTTTTTGAGTTTGGAACATCGAGAGAAGATATATTGGAGTACATGGAAACCAACCACTTGTCTTGCCGAGACAACCGATTAATTTGGAATGACCCCAATCCTGATACTGATATTCCAACGCTTACGATTAAAAAATACGACTAAAAAATGGAAGTTAAAATTTTAACTTCCATTTTTATAGTTTTAAATAAATAACATATTATTATAATAACAATTTTTATTTATTAATTACTAGGTTTTGTAAGTAAAGAATATTCTTCTGCTGTTTCCCATGGAATTATATGTATTGCGATTTTACCATAGTTTGAACTTGAATTACCTTCCCAGTTTTGGTCAATTACATATACTCCATTTGCATTACTACCAATTGCTAATGCAACATGTCCACCATTAAGACCATCATAAAAACCATTAGAATTAAATTTTGCAATTAACTTCCAATGAAGATATGTTGTTCTATCTATAAAGTTACCATCAGATTTCCATGTAAGATTTGCCTTACCAGCATTAGAAATTACTTGAGCGAATTGAACGCATTGATAAGTTCCATATTCATAAGGAGAAACTGTTATTAATGGTGTGCTATAATTTATGTCACTAGACGGATCATCAAAAATATAGTTAGTACTTGTATATTTAGAAAATACATTTATAGAATTATTATTATACTTTAAGTATAATATTGAATTCCCACTTGCTGTTGTTCCCCCTACAAAGTTATTTTGATTAGCAATCAGATTTTCTATATCATTTTTAACTCCTTGTTTTAATACAGGGTACTCATAATTTTGGGAAAAAGCATTTAATGAAAAAATCATTAATGCAGCTAATACTATTTTTTTTACAAAACTCATTTTAGAGCTCCTTTTTCCTATTGAACAAAATTGACTTATATCTAATTATATAAGTCAAGAAAAATAGTATTGTTTTTTTTTTTTTAGTCAATACAATAATTTTGTTTTATATAATGAAAAAATAAATTATGATAAAAAAAATATTTACATTATTTATAATTAGTATTTTAAGTTTTTCAGTAGTATCTGCTAGAACAGTAGAGTATGATTTTTATGATAATACTTTTTTAATAAAGGATATTTTACAATGATGAGTAATACTTACAGATAATGATATAGATTTTAAGGAATTTGGTTATGTTATTAATACTAATTTTAATTGAGATACTATAATACCAAAATATACTTCTTTAGAAAAAAAAATAATTGATAGATTTTGATATGAAGATATTAACGAACTAATTAAAAATAGGTATATATTTATATGATGAAGTAAATATAGATTTTCTGTATCAAATAAGCCTTATTTATATTGACCTATTAAAGTTGAAGATAAAAAAGAATTAAATACTAATATGGAACATAGAAAATTAATAAAAATTAATTCACCAATAAATCAAAATGTAACTTTAAAACTTTATTCAGTATCACCAGAATATTTCACTTGAGAGTTTTCAAAAGAATCAGCTTATATGGTTTTTGATTCTAATATAATTAATGATGATAAAAAAATATTAACGTTCTATGATACTACCCAAGAGTTTTATAATGTATCATGACGCATCGAAAGCAATAAATTTCCTTTATGAGATTTGAATAAAGTAAGTGAAGAATATAAACTAAAAGAGCATGAAAATGCGGATTTAAAAATAGAAAAAAAATATGAGTTAATAAAATTCAAAAGAAAAATACCTAATTGAGAATACTGGATATCAAAATCATATATTCCATATCATGAAATATCTTTTGATGTATCTAAATGAGCAAATGATTTATATTTAAATTATGAATCTTATCAATTTCCAAATGAACCACTACAAATAAAATAAAAAATCCCTCTTTAAGGGATTTTTATTTTTATAAGTAATCTGTAAATAATTTACCATCTAGATGATCTATTTCGTGTTGAACAATTCTTGCACTTAATCATTCTAGTATAAGTGTTTTTCTTGATTTTTTGTCATCTAGGTATGTTAGTTTGATAGAGTCATATCTTTCTACATCTCATTTTTCTCAAGGAATTGATAGACATCATTCTGTATCACAGTTTTTTTCGTTAGAATGTTCCAATATTTCAGGATTTATCATCATAACTGTTTTAAAGTTATCATCTTCCCGGTCTTTTAATAAGCTAACAACTATAAGTCTTACAGAATGTCCAACTTGAGGAGCAGCTAATCATACTCATCAATTATCAGGATCTTTTATGTATTTTAGCATTTCTTTACCTAGTTTTAGGTATTTTTTGTAGTCTCTGTCATTTATTTTGTCTGCTACTCTTCTTAGTACTGGATTGTCATTTCAAGTTTCTATTTTAAGCATATCTATTATATTTTTTATTTAATAATAATTATTCTCATTTTAATAATTTTTTAATATTTTGCAATAATAATGATTATTTTTATTTAGACTTTACAAAAATTGGTATATCTATAATATATATACAAAATATATAACTTATATTAAATATGATAGAATCTAGTAAACAACAAGAAACAAATAGAATAGTATCTCCTGTAGAAAAAATAGAAGATAAGATTAATTGATGAAATGTTTTAAGACCACTAAAGCTTGAGGATTATGTTTGACAATCTTCTATTAAAAAACATCTAAGTGTTTCTATATCATCATCAAAGATAAGATGAGAAAGCCTTGATCATATACTTTTTTATGGGCCTCCTTGATTATGAAAGACAACACTGTCAAACATAATAGCCAATGAAATGGATAGCTCTTTAAAATCTACTAGTTGACCAGCAATAGATAAACAGTCTGACTTGGTAAGTATATTATCCAATTTGGAAGATGGAGATATTTTATTTATAGATGAAATACATAGATTAAGACCCCAGGTAGAAGAAATACTATATACTGCGATGGAAGACTTTGAAATAGATATAATGGTAGGTAGTTGAACAGGTGCTCAAAGTGTAAAATTACCATTAAAAAGATTTTGTTTAGTAGGTGCTACTACTAGACTATCTTCTTTATCCAATCCTTTGAGAGATAGGTTTTGAAATGTTTTGAAGTTAGACTTTTATTCTGAAGATGATTTATGAATAATAGTTAGAAATAATGCTAGTAAACTAGATCTTGATTTGCCACATTTTGTTTTTGACTTGATATCCAAAAAATCTAGATGAACTCCTAGAATTTCAAACAGGTTATTAAAAATAATAAGAGATTATCTAACTATATGAAAAGATTTAACAAGTATCGAGTCAGTAGAAAAAATATTTGATGATATTTGAATAGATAAGTTGTGACTAGATTATTTGGATAGAAAGTACTTATATACTATAATGGACAAATTTAAATGATGACCTGTCTGATTAAATACTTTGTCTAGTGCTATAGGAGAGGAAGAACCTACTTTAGAAGATGTAGTAGAGCCTTATTTACTGCAAATTTGATTCATAGAAAGAACACCTAGGTGAAGAAAAATTACTGGTGCATGAATTACTCATATAACTGAAAAATAACTTATGTTAAATAAAAATAAAAAATCAATTTTTAATTTGGATAAATGAATAGAGGAATTAAAAAATATAGTTAATGAAAAAATAGAAAAAAATGCTGATAAGGTTTTAGTTATACTAGTAGCTTGATGAACAGCTAGCTGAAAAACTTCTGCAGTAGCAAAAAAATTAAAAGACAGTTTTTCTGATTCTCAAATATTATCTATGGATAATTATTATAGATGACCTTCTTTTATGAAGGAACATCCTGATTATAATTTTGATCAGCCAGAAGTTTTAAATCTAGATTTATTTTTTAAGCATTTAAAAAGCTTAAAAAAATGACTTGATGTAATGATACCAAGTTTTGATTTTAAAAATGATCCAGTTATGGATGCTACATTGATAAAATCATCAAAAATAATAATTGTAGAATGACTTTTTGCACTGGATGACAAAATATCAAAATTATGAGACTTAAAGGTTTTCGTAGAATTGTGAGAACATAGTCAAATACTTAGAAGATTGTTTAGAGATGTAGAAAGAACTGGTAACAAGCCAAAAGAAATACTTAGTTATTTCTTGGATGTTGTTTCTCCTATGCACAAAAAATACATAGCTCCTACAAAAAATAATGCAGATGTCATTTTATTGAATGACTACATTCCTCAGCTAGAATCAAAAAACGCCAAAACAAAAGAAACAAAGCTTAGATATAAAGTTTCACAAGAAGATATAAAAGAATCCCTTGATGAAATAATATATAAATTGGGATGAAATTATGTTTGAAAAACTGAACAAACTGATTATTTTTTCTTTCCTACAAATGCAAATTATAAAAAAACATGAGAAATTTTAAAAATAAGAAAAGTAGCTTTTGACAGATATTACTTTACTTACTTTGGACCTCTTGATAATAAAAAATCATATGAGGATAGGTATACTTTAAGATTTTTTGTTGATTATAATACGCTTGTTTCTTTCAAAGAAATTTATCCAAATGATATAGTAGAAATAAGTAAATTAAGAAGAACATTTTTTTTAAAATGAGTATTAGTTTGCTTGGATCAGCTAGAAAATGGAGATATATATTTGCTTTTTAAATTTGAAGAAAAATACCTTAGGGAAGTTATTCATGAGGTATTAGAGCATTTAGATATAGATGCTAGAACTTGATTAAAGAAATCTTATTTTGAATTAATAAACCAAAAATAAAATGTCTATATGGCAAACTAAAAACTGGCAAGAAATGCTAAAAAAATCATGACAAGTTGAAGATTATTACATTGTAGACAATGTCTATATAGAAAAAAGGTCAATATGACTATGATATTATTGAATGTTTGCTATTTGAGTAGATTTAATAGATATACAAACTTCAACTTATAAAAAAGCTATAGAATTATCAAAAAATGAAGCTTGTTTATTCATGCAGTTTGAGACTCTTCATTATTGAGTAAAAATTAATAGTAATTTTAATAATATTAAGTCATGATATTACAAAAAATTTATAACTCCTTATACATCAGTTATAGATTTATCTATGAGTGAAGATGATATATTATCAAAAATGAAACCAAAATGAAGATATAATATAAGATTAGCATCTAAAAAATGAGTAGAAGTTTTAGAAGTAGAAAAAAATGATAAAAATATATCTACATTTTATGACTTGATGCTAGAAACTACTTCTAGAGATTGATTTAATGGTAATAATTTAGATTATTATAAAACCTTTTTAAATACTATAAAAGAGTCAAAATTATTGTTTGCTTATTATGAATGAAAAGTTATAGCAGCTGGTATTTTTACATATACAGATGTAGCAATTTATTATTACTGAGCATCTACAAGCGATAAAAAATATAGAAATATTATGGCTCCTTATTTATTACAATGGGAAGCTATAAAAATATGAAAAGAGAAATGATGTAAATTTTATGATTTCTTGTGAGTTAGTACTCCTTGAGACAAAAATTCTTCACTTGTCTGAGTTACAGATTTTAAGTTGAAGCTTAGTAAAGATGTAAGGAATGTTAGCGAAAGTTATATATATATAAATAATAAAATAAAATATTATTTATTACAATTAATAAGAAAAATAAAACATAATTAATTGATTTATTTTTTGCTTGATTTTAAAAAATTAATCATTACTATTTTAGTAATATTTTAAATATTAATAAGAAAAATATGTTTGAATTACCAAAATTACCATATGAAATGAATGCATTAGAACCATATATATCTCAAGAAACTCTTGAATATCACTATGGTAAACATCATCAAACTTATGTAAATAACTTGAATAATTTAATTGCTTGAACTGAGTTAGAATCAAAATCTTTGGAAGAAATAATTAAAAATAGTGAAGGAGGTATTTTTAATAATTCTGCTCAAGTATGGAATCATACTTTTTATTGGAACTGTATGGCTCCAAATGCAGGAGGTAATCCAGTAGGTGAAATAGCTGAATTAATCGATAGAGACTTTGGAGATTTTGAGACATTCAAAGAAAAATTTTCTACAAGTGCTGCTACTAATTTTGGTTCTGGATGGACTTGGTTAGTTAAAACATTGGATGGTAAATTAGAAATTGTTAATACTTCTAATGCTGGTAGTGTTCTTACAACTGAAAATAAACCATTAATGGTTATAGATGTATGGGAACATGCATATTATATAGATACTAGAAATGCTAGACCAAAATATATTGAAAATTTTTGGAATTTAGTAAATTGGGATTTTGTAAATGAAAATTTGAAGTAGAAATTAATATTTTTGAATAGAGTGAGAAATCACTCTATTTTTTTATTAATTATAAATATAATTAATAAAAATTTGACTAATCTTATTTGATAATTAGTTTTTTTACGCTATAAAAATTATTTTATAGTAAATCTTTCAAAAAAGGAGAAAGAAAAATGAAGAAAATATTTTTTATTACCATTTTATTGATTGGTTTTGTGATTAGCTCTTTTGCTATTGCATATCCATCAGTTCCAAGTGTTTATTCTACACTTGTTCAAAATGGAGCAATAACTACATATAAGCATAATACAGATAATGTTTATGCTATAGTCGTAGATGTTGCTAACGCAGACTTTAATTTTGGAGGAAATGTAGGTTATTATTCTAATGATGCTTATTATAAAGGTAGTATTACAGAACATTGGAATACAAACTCTAATTCAGATTCTGCAGTTGCAGTAAATGGACAATTTTTTGACATATTAGGAGTATCATATAAATATTTTTTACCTAATCCAGCAAGGTTGATTTACCCAGTTAAAAGTAATTATTCTATAATTTCTTCAGAAATTTATGATAATAACTTTTCATTAAGGAGCTTGATTGTAAATAGCTCCAATAATGTATATATTAGAGATGGGTTTTCTGAAATACTTTTTAATAGTTCCAACATCAAAGAGTATATGGTGGGCTTGTACCCTTATGCTGTAAAGGATCCAAATACTAATACAGGTAGAAATTATATTGGAGGAATTCCTGAAACAGGTTGTAACCCTAATAATAATACTTGTGAGCATGATTATTTAATTTTTTTTATTGCAACAAATAAAACTCACTATGATATGTTATATCAAATGAGTTTGTGGAATATTCCATCAAAATCTAGGATTATGATGGATGGTTCTGGTTCTGCAAAAATGTATCTATATACTGATGAGGGTCCAACTGTATTAAATGGTGATTTAAGACTAATTCCAAATTCAATTATTATTAACAATAATTAATATTTTTAAAATTTTAAAAAGAACTTAACAAAATTTGTTAAGTTCTTTTTTTTATTGAGAAAAATAAAAAAATAAAAATTAAATATATTAGATATACAATTGTTAATATAATAATATCTCAAAAGATAATTAAAAATAGATATTGTAATAAAAAATATAAAAAACTTGGTAATATAATAATAAAAATATTTTTTAATTTAATTTTTCATCCTAATAATCAGAATAAAAAAGGAGATAAATAAGGCAAATAAAAATATAAAAATATATTTTTTTCTATATTTAATTTTAGATATTTATTTAGAAATACTCATAAAGTAAAAAATAAAAAATTTAAAATAATGAAAGC
Organism: Candidatus Altimarinota bacterium; assembly: GCA_041694155.1. GTDB lineage: Bacteria > Patescibacteriota > Gracilibacteria > BD1-5 > UBA6164 > JAAZVM01. The sequence continues at coordinate 125,733 of JASMTS010000012.1, forward strand.
AATTCAAATTTTTGGAATTATATAGAATAAACTTTGAGTCGAGGCATCTATATTAATTCCAATATTATTTATTAATATTTCAGTTAAATATATTGGAAAATTAAGGATTTCATAAATTTTTGTATAATACATTTTTTTATTTTATTAGTTATTACTTTAATTATATTATTTTTTTATTTCACAACAATATTTATTATTCTACCAGGGACATATATTTCTTTTACGATTTCTTTTCATTCTATCCATTTTATAACATCTGGATTATTTTTTGCTATTTCTAATACTTTATCTTTTTCTTCATCTTTGTTTATTTCTATTTCTCATCTAACTTTACCTAATACTTGAACTGCCATTTTTATAGTATCATCAATAATCATTTCAGGATCATATTTTGGCCATTTTTCAAAATGAATAGATTCAACTTTTTCTTTATTCATTCTCTCCCATAACTCTTCAGCTAAGTGAGGAGCAAAAGGATTAAGTATTATTAAGAAATTTTTTCTGAATTCTCTTTGTAATTCTTTATCGTTTGGTAATCAATTATTAACCAAAATCATCAAAGATGCTATAGCGGTATTAAATTTATAATTATTTATATCTTCTTCTACTTTTTTGATAGTTTTATGAAGAAGTTTCATTGTATTTTTGTCTTCTTCTGTTGACACCTTAGCTTCTGCTGTAAATAATCTTTCTGTTTTTTCCAAAAATCTCCTTACTCCAATAATTCATTTACTATCCCAAGGAGCAGAGTCTTTGAATTCTGCCATATACATTTCGTATAATCTCAAACTGTCAGCTCAATATTCTTCAACTATATCATCTGGATTTACAACATTTTTTAAACTTTTTGACATTTTAGACACTATTCTGTCCACTTCTTCTCCAGTTTCTATTTCATAATATTTACCATTTTTTTCTTCTACTAGGTCATTAGCTAATAGTCATCAGTTTTTTCTTTGGAAAGCATGAGCTAATATCAATCATTGATTTCTAAGTCTATAGAATGGTTCATCATAATTAACAGCTCATATATCGTATAAGAATTTATGCCAAAATCTTGCATATAGCAAGTGTAGTACAGCATGTTCAGCTCAACCTACATATGAATCAACTTGTCCCCAATATTTTTCTACTTCGGGATCAACTAAATACTCATTGTTAGTATTGTCCATATATCTCAAATAGTACCAACAGCTTCATCACCATTGAGGCATAGTATTTGTTTCTCTTTTTCATGTTAGATTGGCTGCTAATTTTACATTAACAAAGTCATCTACTCTTGCAAGAGGTGAGTTACCGTCTCAAGCAGGTTCAAAATTGTCTACTTCTGGTAATTCCAAAGGTAAGTTGTAATCACATACTATTTTTCCATATAATCAATCATATATTTTTGAGAATTCCTTATCTCAAATCATTAATATTTGTTCATCTTTTATCCAAGCATCATTTGATTTTTCTCTAGGAAGTTCATCTATATCATTTTGTTCTAGGTGAATTAATGGAATTGGTTCTCACCAATATCTTTGTCTAGAAAATAACCAATCTCTAAGTTTGTAATTTACAGTTTTTTTACCAAAATTATTTTCTTCTGCATAATTTGTTAATGATTTTCTAGCTTCATTTGAAGTTGATCATGTAAAGTCTCATGAATTAACCAGTATTCAATCTTGAGTAAAAGCATTTTCATCCAATTTGTTTTCTCATTTTATTGGTTTTATTGATTCTTTTATTTCTAAATCATATTTTTTAGCGAATTCAAAATCTCTTTCATCATGTGCAGGAACAGCCATTACAGCTCATGTACCATAGTTACCTAATACATAATCTCAAATCCACAAAGGAACTTCTTTATTATTAAAGGGATTTACTACATATGAACCAGTAAATACTCAAGTTTTTTCTTTGTTTTCCAATGTTCTATCTTGGTCAGATTTTTTTGATGCATTATCTATGTATTCCATACAAGAATCAAATTGTTCTGGAGTTATAAAATCCATAACATTTTTATGATCTGGAGCTAATACAGCATATGTCATACCAAATACAGTATCTATTCTTGTAGTATATACTGAAATAGATTTAGACTGATCATCTGATTTTTTCATATCAAATTCACAACCTTCTGATTTACCAATCCAGTTTTTTTGCATTTCTTTTATGCTTTCTGGCCAATCTAGCTTTTCTACATCTTTTGCTAATCTGTCTGCATATTTAGTAATTGCTAAAACCCATTGTCTAAGTTTTTTCTTTTCTACTTTTGTTCCACATCTTTCGTGAGTAAAGTCATTTAATACTTCTTCATTTGCTACAGAAGTTTTACATTTTGGACAATAGTTTATAGGTAAGTCTTGTTCATAAGCTAAACCATTTTCAAATAGTTTTAAAAATATCCATTGAGTCCATTTAAAATACTTTGGATCTGTTGTATCTATTTCTCTATCCCAGTCATAACTAAATCATAGTTCTTTTATTTGTCTTCTAAAGTTGTCTATATTGTTGTCAGTTGTTTTTCTAGGATGAGTTCCTGTTTTTATAGCATAATTTTCTGCAGGCAAACCAAATGCATCCCATCCCATAGGGTGTAATACATTATATCAACAAGCATTTTTGTATCTTGCTACTATATCATTCGCTGTCATTCATTCAGGATGACCTACATGTAATCATGCTCATGAAGGGTATGGAAACATATCTAGACAATAATATTTTGGTTTTGCTTCTCATTTTTTTATTTCCTCACTTGTAGGATTATTCACTTTGAAAGTCTTGTTTTTTTCCCAATAGTTTTGCCATTTTTTTTCTATTTCTTTGTGTTTGTACATTTTTTTGTATAATTACAATTATAAAAGTATAGTCAATGACTTGATTATATTTTAAAAAACTTATTTTTCTAGTTTTTGTTTGAAAAAATTAAAACTTTTTTTATAATGATGTATATTAAAATATAAATAAAAACAAATGTTTAATAAAATACTTGTTATCTGATGAATTGCATTATCATCTATTTTAGTTATTGAAAACATGGTAATACCTAACACTGCTTATTTCTTTATAGATAATTCATCTAGTTCTTGGTTTGTATCTCTTGCTTCTACATTGATATGAGTATCTATAGGTTATTGATTAGCAGGGATGAGAAAAAAAGATGATATTGATAGTGATGACCTTGATTTTTAATAAAAAAAATAAGAATTTTTTAAAATTCTTATTTTTTTATTGATTTAATATTCATTCTTGATTGGTTCAGTTTCACAAAAACAAGTCTACTATTGGTCATGCCAAGAATATTAATACTACTCATAGTAAAGCAGTTATTATGACTTTTTTTCATTTTTTGATTTTTTCATCATCTTCTTCAGCTGTAAAAATCAAAAATCATCAATATATTCAGTATATTATAGCTAAAATATACAAAAATCATAATAATATTTGTACATAACTTTGTACTGTTACATCAACCGTGTTATTATCTCATACTATATTTTCATTTATATTTTCTAGTCAAAATGCTGAAAATACCGTATTGTCTACTATAAAAAAAGTAGACAATACTATTAAGAATAATATTGTCTTTATTTTTTTCATACTGATTAAGTTAATATTGTTTTTAATAAAAGTTCTACTACTGTACCAACTACATATATAACAACTAATCAAAGTAAAGAGTTTATTATAACTGTTTTACCATTTTTAACTTTTTCTTCATCTCAACCAGCAGTTAAAATGTTGAAACCACCCCATAGTCAGTATAGAACTGCTATAATAAATAATAGCCCCATAACATTTCATACCCATCTTTGGATAACTACTTCAGCAGAACCAGCAGTTCTGATATTTGGATCAACTGGTCTAGTATCAGGAGTTATAGCCGCATTAACATTATTTATTGCTAACAAACTAACTCAAGCAATTGCATATAAACTTTTTTTCATAAACAATATTTTTATATAATTAAAAGATATGGCATTATTATAATTAAATTATTATAAAATTGCAAATTTTTCTTGGCAAAAGATTGCAAAAAATAAAAAAATATATAAATTTAGACACAATTTTAAATAAAAGTATAGCTAAAAATAACATGGATAGAAATAAATTTATAAAAGATTTGAGAGAATATTGAATAAAAAACACTATTCCAAATATAAGTGATGTTAATGTTAAGTTTTTGGTAGATCTGATAAAAATACAAAAAACAAAAACAATGCTTGAAATATGAACTGCTAATTGATTTAGTACTATAAATTTTGCATGTGAATTAGAAAAAAATTGATGAAAAATTATAACTATTGACTTTTCTCCAAAGTCTTATGAAGAAGCAGTATCTAATTTTGAAAAAGTAGGATTAAATAATACTATAGAAGCTATACTTTGAAATGCATTAGATGAAATCCCTAAATTGAAAGATAATTATTTCGATTTTGTTTTTATAGATGGTATGATGAGGAGGAGTAAAGATTTTTTAGATTTAACATTGCCTAAAACAAAATCATGATGAATAATAATAATTGATGATGTTATAAAGTTTAGAGAAAAAATGCTTTGATTATGGGGTTATCTAGAAGAAAATGATATAGAATATAATATTTTACCAATTGACCCAGATGATGGGATAATGATGATAATAAAAAAATAATTATGAAATTTATAATAAAACCTTTTGCTGAAATAATAATAAAATCTAAACCGGTAAGAAAAAGGTATCTAAATTTTTTACAAGTAAATTTAAATTTATGATTAAAAAAACTAGACTGTGATTGTTATGCAAAATTTTCTTGGGATAGATGAGAGGTTATTATTAATGGTGACATTGATGAATACACTTATAACAATTTAATCAAAACTATATCTAGAACTCCTTGAGTAGAGGTTTTTATGGAGGTTTTAGAATATGAATTTTCAAATTTTGATGATATTTTTACACAAGCAAAAAAAATATACTTACCTAAAGTTGAATGAAAAAGCTTTTGTGTTAGAGTTAAAAGGTTTTGAAAACATGATTTTAGTTCTGTAGATCTTGAAAGATATATTTGATGATGATTAAGGCAGTTTGCTAAAGATTCTTATGTTAAGTTAAAAAATTCTGAAGTAACTGTTAATATTGAAGTAAAAGAAAACAAATTTTATCTTGTAAAAAATAAACAATATTGAATATGAGGTTATCCAATATGAACACAAGATAAAGTTTTGAGTCTTATATCGGGTTGATTTGATTCAACTGTATCATCTTTTTCACTTATGAAAAGGTGAGCAAAACTGGATTATTTATTTTTTAATCTTTGATGAAAATCACATGAATTAGCTGTAAAACAGGTATCAAATTATTTATGGAGAAATTTTTCTTCATGATACAAGGCTAGGTTTATAACTGTTAATTTTGAAGAAGTTGTACCTCATTTAATAAAGAATGTTAATCATAAGTATAGGTGAATTATTTTAAAAAGATTATTTTTAATGGTTGCTGATAACATAGCAAAAAGAAGTAATTATTATTCTATAATTAAAGGTGATAGTTTGGGACAGGTTTCAAGTCAAACATTAAAAAATATGTTTGTTATAGATAAAGCTTCTTCAACTATGGTTTTAAGACCTCTTATATGATTTAATAAACAAGAAATAGTAGACTTAAGTAAAAAGATATGAACTTATGAATATGCTTCAAATATGCCTGAGTATTGTTGAGTTATTTCAGATAAACCTTCTACTTGAGCTAAACTAGAAAATGTTTTAAAAGAAGAAAAAAATATTGATTTTTCTATTGTTGATAAGGCTATTGAAAATAGAGAAGTTTTAAAAATTGATCAAGTTTTGACTCAAGAAAATATATATCATATTGAAACTGTTTATATTCCTTGAGAAAATCAAGTTATTGTAGACCTTAGAGAGGAACAGGATTTTTATGACAACCCTCTTTCTATAGAGTGAGTTGCTGTTATAAATATACCATTTTTTGATATAAATAATGAATTTTCTAGCTTGGATCAATCAAAAGAATATTTATTTTATTGTGATAAAGGTATTATGTCAAAAAGTCACTGAGAGTTTTTGTCTTCTAAGTGATATAAAAATATAAAAATATATAAACCAATTTTTGATGAATGATCTTGTAGAATAAAAACTTGAAAATAATTAAATTTTTATATAATTGTTCTACCAATTATAACTATATTAACTAATTTATGAATAGGAAAACAATATCATTATGGGCAGCTTTTGTATCAATAACTAGTTTGTTATTTTGATACACTCTTGTTTTTGCATGAAATTCATTAAAAGTTGAGTTTAAATCTAGTGATAACATATTTTTGGATAGTATTGATTTAAATAAAGCTCAAGTTATATTAAGTTCTAGATCAGATGAAAAAGATATAAAAGTAACATGAGATTGTTGACTTACTTATAGACTTGTTACAAAAAAAGATTATTTATATTGATATGAATTAAGATTTTTAGATAAAAATTGTGATAAATCAAAATTAAATGTAGAATTTAATGTTTGAGATAACTCTGTTAAAACTTCATTTGATGTTAATACTAATTATTCTTTATATTCTAAATTTTTAGACTACTGAGATAATTATTTAAAAAATAATATAAATAATATATCTAAATGAATAGAGGCATTGAAATGATATCAAAAATATGACTCAAGTATTCATAAGAACCCTTATGATTATAATTCAAAAAATAGAAGATTAGAAGAATTGAAATATATGCAAGGTTTTTTGATTAATATATTAGAAAAAAGAGCTAAAAAATATTCTATACCTTTAAAAAACTGAGAAATATCGACTCTGTCAAGCAAGTTACCAAATGCATGAAGACCATATAGAGAGTCATATACTGATTGAATTCATGAATGATGGGATTTTGATGGTAGTATTTGAGATACTGTTTATTCTATTGATGATTGAATAATAGTAAGAGTAGTAGATAGTTTTTATTTTTCAGATCTAGATAAAATAAAAAGATCAGACAATTTAACTGATCTTGAAAAAAAGCAAAATTTGGATATTCTTAGATGAAAACAAGTATGGCTAAAAACTATGAAATGAGACTTAGCTTTTTATTCGCATTTAGATTCAGTTTTTTGAGATATCAGTGTATGAGATACTGTTATGAAATGACAGCCTCTTGGTACAATTTGAATAACATGAGTTCCAGATAAAAATTATAGTGATTATCATTTACATATAGAAGTTCGTGAAAATCCATATAGCCCTAAAATGGCATGAAAATATGACTATAATGACTATATGTCATGGGATTGGTATTTTAAATGAAAAAGTGAAGAATATATATTAGAAAATCAAAATAAAATTTTTGAATAAATATGGCTTTTAAAAAAACTACAAATAAACTTATAACTAAAAACAAGAAGGCTTATTTTGATTATGAAATTGTTACATGATATGAAGCCTGAATTGAGTTAAAGTGATACGAAGTGAAAAGTGTTAGAAATTGACATGTGAATCTTAAGTGATCATATGTTATTTCTTATAACAATGAATTATTTATAAAGTGAATGCATATCAGCCCATGGAAAGCATTGCCAAATAAACAATCAATAGTAGCTGATAGAGAAAGAAAAATATTTTTGAAAAAAAAGGACATAATATATCTTTCTACAAAATCAAAAGAGTCTTGATTTTCTTTGATTCCTCTAGAATTATATTTTTCATGAAGTCTTATAAAATTAAAAATATGACTTGCTAAATGAAAGAAGAATTATCAAAAAAAGCAATTACTTAAAGAGAGATCTATGGATCGCGAAGCAAAAATTGCAATGAAAAAGTTTATTTAAAAGTATATTTTTATAAAAATATACTTTTATTTTTGCAATTTTATAAGTTTTTTTATAATTATATTAAATTTAATACCTAAAATAGATAAATACTATTATGATAGACATAAAAGTTATTAGAAATAATCCTGATTTAATAAAAGATAACATCAAAAAAAGAAATCTAAATATAGATTTAGATGAATTTTTAGATATTGACTCTAAAAAACTTGATTTTATAGTAAAAGTTGATGATTTGAGGTCCATAAGAAACAAAGTAAGTAAAGAAATTCCTACATTGTCGAATGAAGATAAAGCAGATAAAATAGCTGAAATGAAAAAGTTATGAGAAGACTTAAAAGAATTAGAAAAACAACAAAAAGATATTGATGATAAATGGCTTGAATTATATTATCAAATACCAAACTTTTTAGATGACACAGCTGCTATAGGTAATACAGACGAAGATAATATTATTGACTCTAGTTACTTAGAGCCAACAAAGTTTGATTTTACTCCAAAAGAACACTGGGAAATATGAGAGAATAAATGATGGATTGATATCGAAAAATGAAGTCAAGTTTCTTGAGCCAGATTTTGGTATCTAAAATGAGATTTGGTGCTTTTGCAATTTGCTATAATGAATTTTGTTATATCAAAATTGGTTTCTAAATGATTTCAGCCAATATTACCACCTGTTTTAGTAAGAGAGCAGGCTATGTTTGGTACATGATTTTTTCCTGCGGGAGAAGATGGTATTTATGCCGTAAATCCTTGAGAAGATGACTTATATTTAGTGGGTACTTCTGAAGTTCCTGTTACTTCATATCATTCAAATCAAGTACTTGATTTAGAAAAACCAAAATTTTATGTTGCATATAGTCCTTGTTTTAGAAGAGAAGCTGGTTCTGCCTGAAAAGATACTAGAGGTATTCTTAGAGGTCACCAATTTGATAAAGTCGAAATGGTAGCTTTTTGTAAAAATAATGAATCAAAAGAAGTACATGATTTTATGGTTTGAGTAGAAGAAGAAGTATGGCAAGAATTAGGTATACCTTATAATAAAATGAATGTTTGTAGTGGTGATTTATGAAACCCTGCAATGAAAAAATTCGATCTAGAAGCTTGGATGCCTGGTCAACAAAAATATAGAGAAGTTACTAGTTGTAGTAATGTTTGAGAATATCAATCAAGAAGACTTTCTATAAAGTATAAAAATTCTGATTGAAATTTAGAATATGCTCATACTTTAAATGGTACTGTAACTGCATTGGGTAGATGTTTGATAGCAATAATAGAAAATTATCAAACTGTAGATTGAGATGTAAAAATACCAGAAGTTTTAGTTCCTTTTATGTGAGGTAAAAAAATAATATAAAAAATGTCTATTTTTGTATAAAAAAATAGTACAAAAATATTGTAAAAAAGAGTTTTTTTCATAAAATGTTAAAAACTCTTTTTTGTTTATTTATACAATATAAAAACTAGGTTATGAGATATACAAAGATTCAAAAATTTTTATCAAGTTTTTTGATTTTTATGATGCTATGAAGCATTACATTCAGAATACCTTTTTTACAATTTTCTTTGTATGCTGACTCTAGTGAGTTTTATGACCTAGTCTCTATTATTGTTGACGATGAAACTTACTCTCAAGCAAAATCAGAAATAGATAGATATTCAAGAGATATTTCTTGAGTTTTGGATAACACAAGAGTTGTTATAATGCCTATACCAGAAGATGCTACTCCTTATGAAATATCTTCTATGAATGAATCTTTGTATTTTGATTGATATAAAGAATTTTCAAATGTTTGATTTGAGTCAAAGCTTGTATGAACAGTTTTAGTATGAGATATACCACTAGCTTATGCAGAAAAGGACTCACAAACTTCAAAAACTATTCTTCCTTATACTGATTTTGAATCTAAATCATATATATATGATCAATCAAAATGATTATATGTAAGCAACCCAAAAAATGTAGATTGAATAAAGCCAGAAGTATGGCATTGAGTTATATCTCCTAATACTTGAGATAAATCTTGAGACATTCAAGCTATAAAAGATTATTTTGATAAGAATAATGATTTTTATAATTGAGAATGATATTATTCTAATAATAAAACTACTACTAATGGTAAGCAGTCTAAAACATTAGACTGAGACTATGAACCATATGTTTTTTATTTTGATTCTTTTAGAGAATCTGCATGATTAAATTATTCTTCATATATATGATATAAGTGATACCTAGAAAACAAAGAAGATATATCATATAAAAGGTTTACAAAAGAATTAGCTCAAAAATTAAAATCAGAAATTTTATGAAACACCAACTCACAAATTAGTGACCTGGCTAAAAAAGTAGATCCTAGCTTATCAGATGATTTTTTGGAGTGAGTTGATGATTCATTAGATAATGTACCAGATATACAATCAAGATATATAATAAATAATTCAGTAAAAAGTTTTGTAGAAATATTTTCAAAATGAAGTATAGGTGAGCTTAGAAAAAATGTTTATAATGCATGAAGGTATAACTATGGACAAGATGTTAATGTTGATTTTGCTCCTTATTTGATAACTGTATTGGATGTATTAAATGATGAAATAATAAAAGATTTTAGTGACGATTTAGAAGAAAAAATAGATGAGTTGGTTATGAATTGACTTTCAAGAGATATAGCTATACCTACTACTTATTATTATGAAGATTGAGATGAAAAAAACACATATGAAAATTACTTATTTTGACAAAAAGCAAAAAACATAGAAGAGGCAAAACAATGTAGTATTTATAGATGAAGCTTAGATAATTGATGAAATTTAGTAGAAGCAAATAGATGAATAAATGTTAATAATATACAAGAAGACCAATCTATATTAGATTGAGCACCTAATAAAGCAGCTTGTTACTCTAGAGTGCAAAGTTGAAATTCTATGAGATGAATAAATTGAATGAATTCACCATTCAATCTAGATCAAAATGCATCTAGTAATTGAGAATTAAAACTAGCAAACTCTAATTATAAATCTGCAATAGTTCCATTATTTGATATAGGTGGTTCAAAAGCTATAAGTGATGAATCAAAAACTAACAATCCATTCTTTTGTATTGATAATAATTATTTGTTATCAGATAGACATGAATATTGATCTAGTTATTTTTGAGATGATACTGAGTGGAGCAACACTTATAGATTACCAACTCATTCATGAGATACTATAAATTACTGACAAGCTATTTGATGGAGTTGTAATACAAACAATACATCTAGAACATATGTATTTAATGAAACTTTTGATCAAAATTATATAAACCTTAGTCCTTGAGTTTGTGAGGTTAATAGAATATATTTAGATTGAGATTTGGTTAAATCAACAAATTATACACAACAAACTTATTCTAATGACTATAATTATGAAACTCAAGAATTAGACCAAGACACTTGAGATTATGTTACTGTTAGTAATAGTTTTTCTGCAAATACTTATGAATGTGATTGATATTATATAAGTGACCCTAATTGAGATTTAGCTGATAATTCATTGAGTCAATGGGAATATAATTATTATAATTACAAGTCTATTCCTTCTTATATAATGCATAAGTCTCCTGAGGCATGAGACTTAACTACTCAATTGGATGATATGGTTTCACCTTCTTTACCTGTTGATAAAGATAGGTATGTTGATTTTATAGCTGCCAACTGATCTTATCAAAAGATAAAATATCCTTATCTTTATAGATTAGATATAGAGGATAAATCTGATTTGACTTTAGAAGAAGTTTCAGATTCACTTGATAAAATTCTTGATGATAAATCAGAGGAAATAAATAAAATAATACAAGAATCAAAACCTACTTGATCTAATGCGACTTCTTCTTGAAATAATACATCATGAAATATTAATGATTTTTTCTCTAGTTTATGAGAAGTTTTTGAATGAAGTGTTGATAATCCTTGACAGTTTACGTCATGATTGACTGATAGTGGACAATTTATTGATAATTCTGAAATATATGAATTACTTAAAACTTGAGATTATCCAAATGCAGACTTTGACTTAAAAGAATACTTAAAATCAAAATGAACTACTACTATAGAATTTGATTGAGAATCAAAAGTTCTTAGTTATTATGATGTATTAGTCTTTGCTATTTATTGGAATAACTTAAATTCTGTTTCTGCTAAATATTGATTTGTGTTTGAAAATTATCTTTCAGACCAAACTATGGATGATAAGGAATATCTTTTACCAAAAAATAAGCAACAATATGAAATTGCTTATCTATGAGCTCCAGGTTCTGTAACAGATATGTATATATGATTGGATCCTGAGTCTAAGTGAGAAAATCCATATTCTGATATTGTTTGACAAAATCAAGATTTATCAGCTAAATTATTGTGACTTAATGTTTCTACTGATAACTCTCATGATGATTGAGTATTTAAATGTGCTCCACCTGAATGAGTTCCTATTTGGGAGTGGATCCCAGCTGTTATGTGTCGGTTGTGAGATATGATGCCACCAACTATAAAAATAGCTGACTGAGCTTGTTGACCTAGCCTTCTTACAAATGAAGAAAAAGAAGAGTTAAATGAGTGTAATTGAGATGTAAATAAAAATGGTGTAAATGACTGTATAGAAAACAAGCTATGAAGTTGATTTTTATCTCTTGATTCTACAAGTGAAAAATATTATTATAATAAAAATATTCCCTTAAAAGCATCTATTGAAGACTCTGAATGAAATGTCTTGAGCTATTTATGATCTACTGATATAGATTTTGAGCTTGTTAGAGTTGAGGCTTCGTCAAACCCAGAAGAGTCTATTGAATCTTCTTGAAAAGAAGTTATTTTTGATATAAATGATTCAACAAAATCAGATTATTCATTATTAGATTGATACTTGGATTTTAACCCTATGACAATCAAATCTAGTGCTTGAATATCTAATCACATGATGACTTCAAAAAATAAAGATTTAGACATATATTTAAAAGCTAGAATAGATGTTTATGATAGTGATTGAAATATTAATGTATCAAAAGAGTCAGAAGAATTAAAAATAATGGTAAGGTGAGATAGGCTTTTTAATTCTAGTTATAAATTTGAAAATTCTGATTCTTGATTAGATATCAATTCATGATCTAGTTATGTAAAAGCAAGTGATAATACTAATGTTTACTTATTTGATTGAAAATTAAACTCTGTTGATTCAATTTCAAATTTGCTAAATAATAGCTCTATATCAGATGAAAAACTAGCCATAAAATTAGAAAACTTTAATAGATCTTGAGATTCTATATCTATAAATTACCCTCTAAATATATTATTAGAAAAAGATTGAGAAATAATTGAGGAGTTAGAAATAAGCTCATGAGACTTAACTACATACAAATGATTGTTTTCTCTAGAAAAAACATGAGAGTATGATATTACAATAATTGATTCTAATTGAGCATCTTCAAATAGAACGATAAATGTTACTCCTTGAATTCCTGAAAGTATTGATTTGGAGCTTTCAACCACTATAATGGAAACATGAGGCAATATTTCAACTAACTTTATCACAATATTGGATAAATATGATAATCCAGTATCATGAGAATTTTATGATTTAAAATTTGCAATAGATTGAGATTGAGTTGTTTTCAATGACAATAATGATGATGAGTTTTTGACTACTACATATGAATGATATAAAATATTTAGATTAAAGTCTAGTGAAGAAATATGAGAAAATTTTATAAATGTATCACTTATTGATGCTGAAGGTAATTTTTTATTTACTGAATCATGAAAAATTACTACTTTAGAACAAGTTAATATAAATACAAAAAGTTTGACTTGAGATTTTAATGTATGATGAGAACAAAACAGATTACAAATTGAACTTAGAGATAAATGATGAAACCTTATAAGGAATTTTGACTCTAGAGTTTATCTTATGGTTGATCCTATGTATTTAGATATAGAAAAACCATATTTTGATATAAAATCTTGAGTATGACTTACTAACTTTAAAACAAAAACAATAGCATGACAAGAAATACCTATTGAAATACAAGTAGAAGGGCTATCTTCTATATATAGTGATAGTATAACTATACTACCAGATGATCCTATAAAAATGGATTTAGTTGTTTCTAATACAAGAATGGAAGCAAAGCCAGATAGTGTATCTAACTTGTCTGTAGAATTAAAAGATAAATATAATAATCTAGTTTTTACTGATTCTAGTACAAATACTTCATTGGAGATATTGCCTGAATATTCTCATGTTTTAACAAGTAGCTCAAATGAAGAAAAAGTAAATGAATGAAAGGCTAGTTATAAGATTTATTGAACAATTAACCCAGGTGTTTGATACTTTAAAGTTATCACTGATCCTTCTTTAGAAACTAATAGTTTTACTATAAAGGATGAATCTTGAGAAATAACAGTTAATTGAGTTTGAGAAAATTCATGAAAAATAGAAACTTTTTATGTTTGGAATAAGCAAAAAATTGACTCAAAATATTATAACTCTATTTATACTACACTACTAGGTTCTAATTATTGAGATATAGAAACAAAAGATTACTTAGCATGATCAGTAGTGTTTAATAAAAATAGTAAAGCTTTAGCTGCTACATCAATTATAAATAATCCTTTTTCTTATAATGATAGTTTTGGTTTTTTGAATAATTGATGATTTATAAGAAAATATTCTCCATCTGATTTATCTCAAGATATAAGTACAAATGTTTGATTTGATAATTGAAACTTATATACAAGTATTTTTAATAATTCTTTAAATACTTATATATGACAAGTTCAGTATAACTTATGAAATGACTTTGATGTATTTGTATGTGATTCAATTGATAACTGTTGATCAAATGATAAGACTAGTATCTCTTGAATATCATCAAATCAAAATTATGAATTTTATACTTCAAATTGATGATTATTTCTACAAAATAATTTATGAAAAACTCTTTTAGAAGTCTGAGAAGATGGAAAAATTATTAGAACATGATCTTTATATTTTGAAATAGGAGAATCTAATAATAATTGACTAGTTGTAGATATAAAAACCTGAGATACTAAGATTGGTAGTTTGTTTTATGATTTTGAGTGAGCAGATATATCACTTTCTAGAGATGAATTGTCATTTAATAATAAAAAATCAAGTGCATCTAATTCTATAATGTTATTTTTAAATTCTTCTCTTTATTGAAGTTATAAAAATTGAAAAGATGATTCTTATGAAATAAATATTTATTATAATGACCCTTTTGCTTCTGATAATGTTTTGAATACATTCTCAAAATGAAATAATTATTTTTATGAAAATTTTGAAAATAAATGAGGATTAGGTTGGTATGAATGAAATAAAACTTTGCTTTCATTTTCTGCTTGAGACTCTGTATGAGAATCTTTAAAAAATTACGCTAGTTTTTCTACAATTAACATATGAGACCCTGTAATAAGTCTTAAAAAAATAAGAAAAACTTTTAATGATTCCTCTCAGGAAAAACAATTTGATTCTACTATATGAAAAACCATAATTACGGATGATAAAGTTGAAGAGTTTAAGGTTTTTGATTATAATAACGACCAAAGAGATGATATACTTCTTATAAAATATGATTGATATTTTCAACTTTTGGAGAATATTGATACTGATTCTAATTATTTAGATAAATGAAATTTGGCTAATGTTATAGATGTAAAATCTACTGACCTTGTTTATACATGAGATTTTACATGAGACGGTTTCGATGATATATTTTTTGTTTGAAATGATTGATTACCTTATATGTTGAATAACATAAACAAGGATTTCTCTAGATTATCACTTGTTAATAAATTTGGTTTGGACTGAAAAATAATAAGAGCAGAGGTTTTTGATATGGATAATGACTGAATAGATGATATTGTTACACTAGATGATGCTTGAGAAATCAATATATTTTATTGATCTTGACCAATAGCTAATCCAAATTTTACAAAATTAAATTTAAGTGATGATTATTGAATAGAGCTAAGTTCGGAAGCTAGAAATGATAAATGATATGTATATTTTGATTGACTTTATCAAGTAGATACTTCATGAGATAATAGTGAATTAATAGCTCAAAACGAAGAATATTTGGAGCAATTATCACAAGAAATAAATAGTTCTTCAGAGACTAGTAATCAATCTAAAATTAACTATGATCTTGTTAATAGCATATTGTATGAACAAATACCTTATAGCAATAATCAAGATACTAATTCTATAGATGTTGAGGATTTATGAAGTATGCCAAATGAGATAGAAAGCTTATCATTTATAAGGTCAGAATATTCTTGATCGGCATGAGTTGAAGTATCAAAGGTTTATTCAGATAGAAATTGATGATTTTTAAAAGCAGGTGATATAGTTGATGTTGAAATCACTATAAGGAATAATTCATTTGATGTATTAGATGATATTATTTATATAGAAGATGTTTTAAGTTATTTTGAGCTAGATTTGGAATCAATAGAACAATCAAAAGATGCATCAATAAAATCCCCAAGTGTATATGACTTTATGGTTGATGAATTCAGCTTGGCTAGTAATGAAGAAATTACTATAAATTATTCTGTTAAAACAAGATCTATAAGTTATTGATATATTGATGTATGATTGTTTGAAAAATGAGAGTGAGGAGATGACTTATATGGTGATGTGTTATTAAAAAATAATGAAGAAAATTGTTGAGAAGAGTTGGAGATATTTAGATCTACATCAGCTAGATCTTATCAAAAATGATTAAAACAACCAGTTTGTGATGATCCAGTTCCAGAAGAATTGTCTAGAAATGATTTAGACGAAGATTGAAATTGAGTTCCTGATTATATAGATGAGCTTACATGAAGTAAAGAAGCTTTGGAGGAATATTCAGAGGAACAATTATGAGATTTATATAAAGATAGTGATTGAGATTGATTGCCTGATGAAGATGATTTATTTAATTGATGATGAAATATCTCTGTAGATTTATGATCACTTGGTGAAGATATTGATTCATGACTTGATGGTGTACAAAATATTATTAATTGAATGAGTTGTTGATTTAATAATTGAGCATGTTTTGCAAGTCCTCTTAATTGGGC
This sequence comes from Candidatus Altimarinota bacterium, assembly GCA_041694155.1. Classification (GTDB taxonomy): domain Bacteria; phylum Patescibacteriota; class Gracilibacteria; order BD1-5; family UBA6164; genus JAAZVM01. The sequence continues at coordinate 142,656 of JASMTS010000012.1, forward strand.
TCCTTTGGCACCTGGTTGAGATCCAACGGCTATGTGAATGCCAGTATGAGATTGATTGATGGTATGAGAAGGTTTGCCTATATTTTCTGCTATAACTTGGACTCCTATATATGTTCCAGCCTGTGTTCCAGTTCCTACTGTATGGCCAGCATCATCATCTGCAATATGGTCTGCTTGTTCTGCCTGACCTGCATGAATGGATTGAGCATGAGGTATGCTTTGAACTTATTCTCCTACAAATACTTTTAGACTTTTTGTTACTCCAACTCTAACATGATGAGTATGAGTTGCAGCTTGTTTTTGAGCTCCTCCTGCAGTTGCTTGATATTCAAATATGCCTTGAGTTTCTCCTTTATTTCCAGGGGGTAATTGTATAGTTGTAGCTAAACCACTTTTATGATGTAGTAATGATTGATCAGATGGTAATCCAGAGTCACTATGACAAGCTACTTATTGATGAAGTTTTTGATTCATAAATGGTAATTGTCCTGGTCCACAATGAGAAAGTCTTTGAATAGATAGTGATTATGTTGATAATTATTATGATCATCAAGTAAATTGAACAAATCATGATTGACTTGAATCTGCTAATGAAGCTATATCAGATCATTCCACTGGAGGGACATGACCACTTGTGTCTATATGAGGTACAGGAGAAAAATTATCTATTGATATAGATCCTAATGATTGATCTGTCGATTTTTGAGATGTTACTGAATTAGTTCAAAAAAGAATTGAGGCATTTCCATGATTTTTGATGAATTGGGTTACTAGACAAATAGAAGAAATAGTTAATAAATTAACTGATTTTCCTACTATATTTGTTATATTACCTGACTTTTCTTGAATTTATGATGTTGATTTAACATGGCAACAAAATTTTGATAATTGGTATGAAAATTCATGAAATAAATCTAAAGTAAATGACATGAATACAGTTTCATGAGATAATAATATTTCTGGTAATATTAATCCAGATGATATAGATAATGAAAAGTTAAAAGAATCTATAGAAAGTATTAATGAAGCTACCAATGATTTAAATAGTCAATTTAATAAAGTAGATTCATGAATTAAGCAAGCTTATGAGTTTATATGATCATTGCCTCTTGTAAATATTGAACAAGCTCCTGTAGAAATACAAGTTCCTTGGATATCTGTTAGTGAAATAGATAAAACAATATTAACTCGGGAAAAAACGATTGAATCTCGGAAAGCTGAATTACAAAATTTTCAAAATTCATGGTCTTATTGAGCTACTTGTGAAGAATGAGATCAAGAATGTTTGGATAAAAATGCAGCTTATGAAAAAATAGTAGTAGATGCTAATGCTCTTATTTCTTCTCTAGAAGCAAATATTTCTGCAATAAAAGAATACAAAGAAATACCTGAAAAAATTAATGAATTAATAACTAAAAAAGAAGAATATTTAGAGCAAATTTTATGTAATATAGAATCAATATCAGAGATTTTAGGATGACGGATTGGTAAAAATTGAGAAAGATTTAAGGCTTGGGTAGAATTATATGTACTCATAAAAGCAATATTAAAATCATGGCAACTTTTGATAGATGTATTTATAGATTATGAACAAGAGTGTCAAGAATGTAAAAATGAAAGACAAGATCTTCAAGATTTTATGTTCCAACTTATAGATATGGTTGTTCCAGATATACCTATAATAAAGTTTCCTAAATGGCCAGATATTATAATAGACTTACATAATATAAGGGCTTGAATGGATGTTTTATTACCAGAGTTCAATATTGTTACTAAACCAATACTTTTACCTGATTTACCAAATTTATATTTACCAGAATCTCCTAGTATTAATATAAATCTTCCTAGTTTGCCTGTTATTCCAACTTTTGAAATACCAGAACTACCAGATTTACCAACTCTACCAGTTGTAGAATTACCTAATTTACCACCTCCACCTACATTACCAAAAATGTTTGCACAATTGGAGGCTATACTAGACATACTAAAGCTTATAACAAAAGCTATGTGTATATTGAAATCATCTCCTTTTCATCCAGAATGGAGAGCATGAGATCAAATTGCATTTTTAACAGAAAGAAATTGATATCTTCCTACTGACTTTTTAAATGTATCTATGCCTCAATTTGGTTTTCCTTTTATAGATGCAATAAAAGTTACTACATATGTTAATTTAGAATTTGAGACTGACTTTATAGTTGAGTTAGCAAGACAAGTTGCTATGCCTATCAATAGTTTTACTTCTGATTTTACTAATTTGTTTAATATTAGTACAAATGACTTAGACTTCAGAGGTTATACACCTAGTCAAATAGATGTAAATATTTGAGAAGATGGTAATCTTGATAACTCTATTTCAAGTAACAGTCAAAAATCAAACAGTATATCAAAATTAGTTTCATATATACTTACCAAAAATATAGTTTTAGGTAGTAAATATATAGATGAAAACAAAGATGTTACTATTTCTAATTCTGAATTTAAAAAGTTGGTAGCAAAAAACTTATCAGATGAAGGTTTTGTTTCTGATCCAAGATTCGATAGTCTTAGAAAATTATGGGATGATGTTAATAATTATTCTTATTCTTGAGAAAATAAATTAATAGATGATTTACAACAAAACAATATTGATAAGTTTCAAACTCTAAAAGATATAGTAAATACTGAGATAATAAAGACAAAATCACTAAAAAATGACTTTAATGACTTGATGAATAAGAAAGTTATAAAAACTTCATTAAGTGATGAAACAAATATACAAAGGTATAAAAGTATGATGAAACCATATAATGAGGAGTTTTTCAAAAATACTAAAAACCTAGTTTCATATGATGTTTCTAAAGATACAAATAAACAAGATATAATAGAATCTTGAGAAAAACTTATTGATGGTGTTAATTGAGCATTATCTCAATACACTTCTGATAATGGTAAAAAAGATTTATATGCTGCAAACACTCAAAATAATACAAACTATACATGAAGTAATTATTCTAATAGTGCAGAAAATTCTTGCTCATGATGATGAGACTCAGAGTATCAATATAATTATGAGTGAATATATATATTAGAAGATGATAAGTCATATAGGTTATTTGACTACTTATGAGAAGTAATATGAAATGAAGAATTAGTTATAACTGATAATGACAAAGATTCAGATGAAGATTTATTTTATTTATCTAATAATACTTTATATCTAAAGCAAAATCTTGATATAATAGATGAACAAGATAATTCTAAATCTAATCCATTAATAGTAGATTTTTCAGATAATAAATTTTTAAACTGAGATACATTTTATCCATCTGTCAATAATTTAAATGAAAGAAGTGTTTCATCTTGAATAATAAATTTTTGATTTACATGAATTAGTTGAATTTATAATTACAGATTTAGTTTTTATAATCTTGTTGATAAGTTCTTAAATGAAGATAATTCATCTTATACTCCAATATTTAAGAAAAAATCTATAGTAGATTGATTTGCTTGATTATGAGATATAAATTTTGTTAAGGAAAATGATAACTACATAGAAAGAAAAAATATTGTATTTATAAATAATTTATGAGATTTAAGATGAGTTAAGCTTGAAACAAGTGAGCTTAAAAACATAAATAATGATATAGTTTGATGAAAAGTTGTGGTTTTATCTAACTGAACAAAGCTTTATTCATGAGACTCTACTACTGTTATAAAATATCTTGATAATAACAATAATGAAAAAAATATAGTTCTACCTAAAAATAGACATATAGAAGTAAAATCTTCTATGAAAGTTTTTTCTATAACATGAAATGCTTATGTTAAAACATGAAATACTATTACATTAGATTCAACTGATATATTAAAATATAAATGACTACCTTTATTTGAATGAAGCAAGTTGTTTTATGATTGAAATGATTATGAGGTAAGAGATAATACCTATGTTGATTTAGAATATTATGACTGATCAAGCTTACCTATTGGATTTTCTAACATATCTGATTGGACTTACCTAGACATGTGAAGTCTTTCAGAAAATTACATGATGTCTATTAGTAGAGAAAATGATTATTATTATTGAGTTATTAATTGATTTAAAGAATGAGTTTTATGAACTAGTTCTAAACAAATACTTTTATCACCACAAGTTCGTGCTGACAAGAGTATGCCAGAAGTATTATTCAATTCAATAAGATTACCTGTTTACCAAAATATGGATATAAACTTAACAAATAATATATATGAAGACACCTGATTAAGTGAAGTTTATATAGATTTTGATTTAGATGTAGATAGTTCTTGAGATTGAAATCCTAGAAATGATAAAGATAATGTTTGAAATGATAAAATACAAATTACTAGAGATCAAGATTACAATATTATAGTTAAGTTTTGAAAATTTGATGAACTATATGATAAGGAGATATGAGTTATAGCTATAGATCAAAATTGAAATGAAGCCTTTAAAAAAATTGATTTTGAAGTATATAGCCCTAAACCAAGTATAGAAAATATTGAAGATAGAAATGTTTTATGAAGAATAAATGAAGATCTAGACGAAGAACCTGTTTCTTTATATAGGTATAGATGATGAATAATTTCAAAACTTTCTTGAGATAGTAACTGAAATGTAGTTTATACTAATGATTGAGAATATGATTTTTGATTATTAGATGATAGTAGTTGATATGTTAATATCCAAAATGATGGTAACTTGGTAGCTCAAATAGATGAAAAAACATGACTTATAGATATAAAAGATTCTAGTTACAGTATTGATGTTTTAAAATCAAATGATGATTTAAATGATACTGTTTATCCGAAAATACTACTTTCAAAGGATTCTAAAGAATTATTTTATCAAACTATAAAAGTTAGTTCATGAGATGAGGTCAATATAGTTAGTGATTTTGATTGACTAGAAGAAAATTGAATTTATGTTCAGTTTTTAGATAAAGTTAACTATAACTTTAATCTTATACCTATGGATGCAAGTTATAATCCTTGAGATATGATTGTGTATAGATTAAACGATCAATCTAATAAACCTCTATTTACAATTTTTAAAGATTGAAGAATTAATACATTAAATGATAATTATAGTATCAATTATGATAATTATGATAATTATGTAGTGTTAAAATTAATAGATAATAATTTTGATAGAGAGGTTGCAAGTGTTCTTTATAAAGTAGATAGTGACTTTATAATAAAATAAAAAAGAAAGCATTTAAAATGCTTTCTTTTTATTTTGTATAATATATAGATAATACTTTTGCTCTATAATACATATTTTGTAATAGATTATATTTTTTTCTATCGTTTATGTTTAGGTAAGATTTTTCTTTGTATTTTAATATTGCTTTTTCTAAGCTATCTTCTAGTTTGTTTAATTCCTCAACTTTATTGTAATATTTAATTCATAAAAAATATTGATCGACTTTATAGCTTAATTCTTTACCATAGTCATCTTCGACTTTTGAATTAGTTATTGCTATTTGTTTTTTTATTTTATTTTGTGTGTTGTCAGCAAATGTATTTGGAACTAATAAAAAACTAAGAATCAATACAGACAGTGATATTATTATTTTTTTCATGTTTATATAGTTACTTTTTAAACATGAAGCATAATACATTAATTATTCTAAATGTCAATAAATATATAAATAAAAAGAAAGACTTTTGTCTTTCTTTTTATTATTGATAGTAGTAATAATTATTAAAATCATTATTTATCTCAAATATTTCTTCGTATTCTATATAATTACTTGGTGATTTTATTTTTTCATCATTACTTTGTGTATTAGAATCAGCTTCAAAAATTATATTTATTAATTTATCCTCTCATCTGATTGCGTCAAAAACTATATCTAGGTTTTTATTATCATTATTATTGTAATAGTTTATATTAAAGTTAGATTTTATAACATCATTATTATTTACATAGTTTAACATCTTTGATAATTCTTTTGAAAAAGTTATATCATTATTAATATTAAAGCTATTAGTAGAATAATTACCATTAGAAATTATGTTTATTATTTCTTTGTTTTCTTCTCAATAAATACTTAATTCTCAATCTATGTTTTTATTTTTTATAGCTATATTTAAGTCATATATATCTGAAAAGTTTTCATCATATATGTATTTATAATTTTGATTATCTAATTTTAATTTTTTGCTTTCTAATTTAGATTCTAAGTTTAAATTATTAATCATTTTATTAGAATCCATGCTTGCATTAGAGTTTAAAACAAAAATTGTTTTATCATCACTGTATTCAATATTTAATGATAAATTTCTATCATCATAATAAAAATCTCATGTTAAGTTATTTTTTTGATTTTTTAGGTCTTTATTTTTGAAATCTATTTTTAGACTTGATAGTTTGTTTTGTCTATTTGTAGTTCATTTTATATTTCAACTAAATACTGATTTATCTTCTATTTCCCATGTTTCATAATTGTATCATGAGTTTGTTATTTTGAAATCACCATTTATGTCTCAATTATTTAATAATAAATTAAAATTACTTTTTTTGCTTTCTAATTTTGCATTTATATATGTGAAATTATTATTTTGGTCAAGTTTTGAATTAAATACTATAGATGAATTATCTAATGATGATTTAATATTTATATCTAAATTGTTTTTAGAATTATATTCTATACTTGCTTGTCATAAAGAGTCTTTATAATCATATGAAAAATTTATTATTTTTGAATTATCAAATTTTATTTCTCATTTGTTATACACAAAATTATCAGATTTTCATTCAAAACCTATAGTTGTATTTACTCAGTCAATTATCATATAAAATTCTCAAGCACTTGATAAGTCTTCAAGCATTTTGTTGTATTGAGATGTAGTACAACTAGATCAATTGAATGGGTCAAATTTGTTTGATACTTCTTTTATTGTATCACATGCATATTTAGTAGGTTTTATATAATATTTGTTTCATTCTTTTTTGTATGCTTCTAGCATAGGTTTAGACAAATATTTGTCTATATCATTTTTTATATTGTCTACATTTAGGTTATTGAGTATTTCCATTGCTTCTTGTGATTCAGAATCACTGTATTTTATGTATTTGTTTTCTTTTGCTACTTCTTTTACTTTTTCTATATAATTATTATATAGGCTTAGATCTTGTTCTGATACTATTTCTAAATCTTTTAACATTAAATATATATCTCAGTCTTTAGATATCATATCAATAAAAGTATCAAGCTTAAAGTTAACTTCTTCTCAGTCAATATTTCAATTAATATCTGATGATAATTGTCATTTTAACTCAGAATCAAAATTATAATTCTTTGCTTCATAATCATTTAGCCCTATTTGAAAATCTATGTTTCACATCATTTCTTGATTTATACTTCATTCTAGATTTATATTTCAAGTTTCTTTTATATTATTTGTTTCTTCAAATTCTTTTTTAAATACTTCTAATAAGTTTTTACTAGAGTTTGATAGACTACTTTGCAGTTTTATTATTCTTTGATTTATTTCATTTTTGTCTTCATTTGAAATTGTTGATTCTTTCATCTCTTCAACTGCTTTTTCTCAGTAGTTTATCAAAGACAAGTTTACTCTTGCTTCTAAATAAGTAAGGGTATTTTTTATTTGTTTGTCTCTTATAGAATCTATATTTAATTTTTCTAGATTATTCTTAACTGTTTTTAGTTTTGAGTAATTGTTTGATAATCAGTTAATTAAATAGTCTATAGTTTTTTGATATTTTTTTCATTTTATAGTCTTATTTAATTCTGATCTAGAAATAATCATGTTCTTTGTATATGTATTTTTTTGTACTTTTTCTGATGTACTTATTTTTAATTCTCATCAGTGACTTCATGGACCAATAGCAGCAAAACTACTATTTGTACCAAAAATATTTATACAAAATGTTAATACTAGGAGAGTACTTACTATTTTTTTCATAAATAAAAAAGGGGTTAATTTATATATTAGCCCCTTTATATTAATTTTTTGCTATCAATAATCAAATCAAAAGAAATGTTAGTATTGACAAATATGTAGTTTCAAATGTATGTAAAAATATATTCATGACTATTATAGCTATTAAAACTCAAAAATATATTTTTGATACTCAATATATTTTTACTAAAGTTGTTAATAATATTGCTATAAAAGTAATAAAAAATATTATTCATCACTCTGTTAATACCTGTATAAACCAGCTTTCTGGTATATAGTATTGTTCATCTTGTTTTGTTAGTTTTTCTGGATATATACTTCTATATGCTGGTCATGATTCTGCAAGTCATGCTCAAAGAGGTTTTTCTTTGAACCTATCTATTCAAATAGCCATCCTATCAAAGTGACCAGTTGTAGATGATGTTCTAAGTACTATGTTTTTTAGTTGGTCTTGAAATATAAATGAAAATACTCAAATAATTAATGTAAATCATATTATTATATGTATCAAGTATTTTTTTAGCTTATTGTACAAAAATCTAAAATTTAGCAGTATAAGTATTCATATAGCTACTCATACTCATAGCATAGCACTTCTTGAATATGTTAAAACTAATAACCATAGAAAAAATAACATTGTTACTACAACATAGTATTGCCACTTTCTTTTTTGTATGTACAAAAAAGTTCATGAAAGCAATATAATAAAAAATGCCATTGCACTAGGTCAATCAAATATTCATTGAAACCTTCTTATTCAAGAGTTTTCTAATCAATGATATATAGGTATTCATCACTGAAAAGTCCAGTCGCTAATATAGTTGATATATCAAAACTCTAATAAAAATTCTTCTTTTAGTCTAAATTTTATCAAAAAACTAAATACTAATGCAGCTGCTCATGAATATAAAAACAGTAATATAATATCTTTTGTTTTTGTCTTTAAGAATTGTGCTCAATGTTTGAATATAAGAAGCACTATAAAAAACATAAAATCATATCTTCATCCATATATTATACTATTTAATCATAGTCAGTTATATATTGTTATTCATACTCAGTATATAATGTAAAAAAATATTAAATAATCTAATATATCAAATTTAGGTAATTTTCTGGCTTTGAAAAATTCATAAACAAGACTTAAAAATACTAGTATTAATAATCACTCTTTGAATAATAATCATATTTTATCTACTTGTGTTAAGTGTCATAGGTAAACAGCTATAAATACATAAAAAGGTAGTATTATTACTAGAGCTTTTGTTAATATTGTAAATAAGTTCATCTTTATTTATTAAAAATTAATTGTATTCTTTTTGTTAATAATAAATAAAACAATAAAAAAGTAAATTTTTTATTGTTTTATTATTTTTTCTAAATCTTTTTTATGTTTTTCTTCATCAAATTTTATAGCTTGGTTTATGCAGTCTTGTTTTTTGTATTGTCAATTTTTATTATTTTTATTAAATATTTCAAATTTTTCTATAAAGTCTTTTCAATATTTATCATCAAAAAATTCTCATGTTACTCACTTTATGATAGTTTCTTTTAGTCATCATCAGTTATATGCAAAAATTGGTTTTCATGCAGCCATAACTTCTATTGGTACTATTCAAAAATCTTCTTCTCAGGGGAATATTAATCATTGAGAGTTTTGAATTAATCAAACAAGTTCATCTCAATATTTTGCTCATATAAAACTTATATTATCTTTTTTTATAAGAGTTTCTAAGTGTTTTTGATAGTCTCATTTTCAAATTATTATAAGCTTTTGATTTAAATGATTAAATCATTTTATAGCAATATCTATTTTTTTAAATTCACTAAGGGCAGATATTATTATATAATATTCTCAATATTCGTTTTTTGTATTTAATTCTTTTTGAAATCTTTTTGTTTCTACTGGAGGATATAATATTGTAGAATCTTTTTTATAATATTTTTGTATTCTTTTTTGTGTATTTTTACTGTTAGCTAGAGATATATCTACTCTGTTGCTAGCTATAAAGTCCCATTTTCTTAAATCAAAAAATATTTTATTTATTATTGGTTTGAGTGTTATATTTTTTAATCAATTATTTAATCATAAATCTCTTTTGTACTCATTTGTCCAGTCCCATAAGTATCTTGCAGGAGAATGATAATATGTGATAAGTTTTGTTTCAGGCTTAGTTATGACTCAATGAGCAAATCATGAACTAGAGCAAAGTACTACATCATAATCTGATAAGTCCAGTGACTCAACACTACTTGCCATAAAGGGTAAACAAAATCTTTGTTTTTTAAATATAGAATAAACTTTTTGTGATTTTAGTGAGAATACTTGTTTGTTTATATTTTGTTTTGGGAATGTGTTTCACACTTTTTCTTCATCATAAATTAGAGTAAATATATCAGCTTCTGGAAAGGCTTTTATCCAATTTTCTACTACTTTTTCTGCTCATCATAGCTTTATAAGCATTTCATGTAAAATAGCTATTTTCATATATATGTTTCTTATAATTATTTAACTTACTAGTAAATAGTAATTATTTTTTGAAAAAAATGAATTTTTTGTTAAAATTCATTAAAACTAGTATTTTAAAAAAAAATTATGAAAAAAATAATTATCTTATTTTTTGTGTTTGTTTTAAGTTTTGGAAATGCTTTTTCATTAACTGATGAAGGTTTGAGTGAATATAGAGAATTGCAAGAAAAGTATACAAATGGAGAAACAATGACAGAAGCAGAATCTAGTAGGTTAAATGAGTTTAACTCCACTTATCAAAGTGTTGATAATGCAGAGGATGTGAATCAACAATATAACCAGGATGTTGAAGATCTTAAAAATAGAATTTCAGGTTGTGAAGATTCATGAAACTGTATAGATCAACCTAGTTTTAAAATAAATGTATGAAGTGTTACACCTTGAAACTTGTGAATGGAGTGAGAAAGCATAGAAGAAAGGACTAATTGGGTTTTAGGTACTATTATACAAAGAATGATGATAGCATTATGAGTGTTATCTGTACTTATGATGACAATTTGAGCTTGATATATAATATTAAACAATTGACAAGATGAACTTCTTAGTAAGTGAAAATCTATATTTATGTCTTGAATATATTCTATATTAATAGCTTTAGCTTCTTATTATTTAGTTGCAATAATTAGATATATGCTTTTTGCTTAACTCATCTTATATAATTACATTAACAATATTATGATAAAAAAATATTTTTTAATTTTTGTTTGATTATTTTTTAGTTGAATAAATAGTCTCTATGCTTCTTCAGCTCCAGTTATAAATTGTGCCTGACTTCCTGGTTGTGCTGATGATGAAATAACAAATCCTAAATCTCCTAATGTACCTGATAATATAGGTGTTAGGTTTGTAGACAATGTTATATCAAATCTTATTGAAATAGTTGCAGTATTTGCTGTTTTTGCTCTTATAATAAGTTGATTTATGTATTTGGTTTCTGCTTGAGATGAAGAAAAAACAAAAAGATCTAAAAAATGGATTATATGGTCTTTGGTTGCTGTGTTATTATCAATATCAGCTTGGTCAATTATAAACTACCTAAATAGTATACAAATTTGATAAAATTAACTCCAATAAATATGAAAAAAATCTATTACACACTTATTTTTATTTTTCTGTCACTTATAAATAAGGCTTATTCATCAAATGTCAAAGAAGGTCTTCTTGATGGCTCTAGTTCAAATATATCTAACAATGCAGATATTGCTGACTGAGATTGAATAACTGCATTACAAGCAATTTTTTCTTGGTTAAAAACAGAATTGATGGCTGTAGTTTCTGTTGTAGCTATTGCTGTATTTATTTTTATAGGTATAAAAATAGCTACAGCTAAATGAAACCCAGAAGAGTTCAAAAAAGCTTGGCTTCACTTTGTATATGCTATAATTGGTATATTTATTGTATTTGTTGCATATTGAGCTGTTGTCCTTATATCTAGTTTAAGTTTATAATAATATTATAATGAAAAAAATAATCCTGTTTTTTGTTTTTATTTTATCTCTTTTTTCTTTTTGAATATCATATTCATCAGATTGTAATTATGATCCTTCAGAATCAAATGATAGCATTTCTGCCGCTTTGGATAAATGTTTAGACTGATCTGCTTTAGTTGATGTTTGAGATGCAACAATTGATAATGGTGGATGATTTCAAAACTACATAAAAAAGTGGACAAATAATATAGCTCTATATTTGGGTGTGTTCGCTGTATTTGCTATAGTTTTTGGTGCTATAATGCTTACAATAAGTACTTGAGAAGATGAGAAAATAAGCAAGGCTAAAAATATTATAAAGTGGTGACTTATATGATTTATAGCTGTTATTACAGCTTCATTTATAATAAATTTGATAATTAGAGTTGTTTACGATTTGGGAAATGTATAAAAAAAATAAAATTATATTATTTGTTGTTTTAACTGTTTTTTTTAGTTTTTTGATATTTATTGCAAAAAACTATTTTTTTTGATGATTTCAAAAAATAGAAAATGACTATATAGAACAAAATTATATTGAACCTACTGTTAAAGATGATAAAGAAATAAATAATGGAAATTTTTTAGTTGACAATAATGTCGAAAAAAAAGTAGAAGAAAAGATATTGGATAATTTAAACTCTGCAAAGAAGCAAAAAATACATTACTCTTTTATTCCTCAATCTTTTCTAGATGAAAGCTGAAGCTTTGATTATTATGATATGTATAATAGTTTTTTGGAAAGAGAATATATATATTCAAAAATAGATAAATTAAATGTTATTTTGTATAAAAATAGTTGAGAGGTTAGATGAAATATGAGAAATGCTACAGTTAGACTTTATTCTTTATCTGAAATTTTAAAATCAGAGTATTTGTCAGTTTGAATACATGAATTTGCTCATTATATAGATCTTTATTATTTTGAAAATAGTTTTTGATCGGACATAAGTGAGGATTTTTATGATATATCTTGGCTTTCGACAAGGATAATAAAATCATGACAAGAACAAAAAGATTTTGTATCTGGTTATGCTATGACAAACAAGTATGAAGATTTTGCTGAAAGTTTTAATTATTATGTATTACATAACAGTGATTTTTTAGAAAAAGCAAAAAGTTCTGATTCTCTTAAAGCTAAGTATGATTTTTTTAAGAATGAATTATTTTTAAATAATGAATTCGTTACTAGTAGTTATAAAAAAACAAAAATAGTAAAAGATTATTATCGGGATACAACCAAAATAGACTTTTCTTTGGAAAATTTTTTGCACTATTTAAAAAAATAAATATAATCACTTTACCAAATAAAGTAAATCTCTTTTTTATTATTTACTTTATAAATAAAAATACTTCAAAGGTAATCAAACATATCCTGATTATTATTTTTGCCCTTTTTTTAAACGGGTAATTATTTTGTTGTCTTAAAAAGTTTATTGCTTTTTGAAATATTTTTATAAAAATATTTTAATAACTTTAATTTTAATAAATGAAAGATTTTTTAGACGAATTAGATCAAGAAATAGATTCACTTCAAAATATCAATCCTAATGATGATATAATAGATAAACATATAGTTTTAAATGAATGAATAGATGATACTGCAGAAAATGAAAAAAATGATAAAATTGTTAAAAACAATAAGAAACCTTCTGTAAACAAAAAAAATGACAAATCAATAAAAAATAAAAAAATTGATAATAAAGAAATAAGATGAAAATTTATTTCTAAGTTTCCTGAAACTAAGTTTTACCTGCCTTCTTTAAGAGAATGATATACTAGATTTATACCTATTGGAGGTAATAACGAAACATGAGCAAAAAACATGGGTATGGTTCAATATGATGATGATATATTGATAATAGATTGTTGAGTTCAATTTGCTGATGCTGACATGTTATGAGTTAATTATTCTGTTCCAGATGTTTCTTTTTTAACTAAATACAAAAAGAACATAAAAGGTATGCTTATAACTCATGCTCACTTAGATCATATTTGATCTTTAAAACATGTATATCCTGCACTGGGTTGTCCTCCTTTATATGGTACTAAATTTACTTTAGGTTTGGTTAGAAAACAGCTAGAAGAAGCTTGATTAATCCAATATTCTACTTTGATAGAAGTAGATGCATGAAGTAAAGAAATGTTAAAAGTTGGTAAATTTAAGGTAGAATATTTTAGAGTAAATCACTCTGTACCTGATTGTGCATGAATATATTTAGAATCACCAGGAGGTACAAAAATAGTACATACAGGGGATTTTAAAATAGACTTTACTCCAGCAATTGATAAACCAGCTGACTTGGATAGAATTAGTGAAATATGAGAAAGAGGTATATCTCTTTTGATGTCTGACTCTACAGGTTCTATAAGAAAAGGTTTTTCAATGAGTGAAAAAAATGTATGAGAAGAGTTAGAAAAAATTGTATCAAATCATCATAGATGAAGACTTATTATAGCAACTTTTTCTTCTTGGATATCAAGAGTTCAACAACTTATAGATATAGCTGAAAAATATGATAAAACTATATTTTTAAGTGGTAGGTCTATGGTTGAAAATGTAGCTATAGCAAAAGACTTATGATACCTAAAAATAAAGCCAGGTGTTGTTAGAAAAATGACTCCAAAAAATACAGAATGAATACTTCCTCATAAACAAATAATTATAACTACATGAAGTCAATGAGAACAATTTTCTGCTTTGGCAAGAATGAGTGAATGAAAACATAACTCTGTAGAAATAATAAAATGAGATACAGTTGTATTTTCTTCTTCTGTAGTTCCATGAAATGAAAAATCAGTTGTATGAATTATAAACAAATTAATTAGACTTGGAGCAAAAATAATAACAAAGGATGATTGAGAAGTTCATACTTGATGACATGCTTTTCAAGAAGAACAAAAAATCATGATAAATCTGATAAAAGCTAAGTATTTTATGCCAGTTTTTTGAGACTTGTATTTTAGACATTTACATAAAAATACAGCACTATGACTTGGTATGAAAGACCAAAATGTTTTAATGCTTGATAATTGAAATATAGTTGATTTTGCTCCTAATAACTGAAATGTATTCAAATCAAAAATAAAAGCACCTATTCAAGAAATAATAATAGATGGTAATTGAATGTGACTTGCAACAAGCCATGTTATAAAAGCTAGAGAAAAAATGATGAATTCTTGAGTATTGGTTGTTATGTTTAAGGTTGACAAAAAAACAAAAGCAATTTTAGGTCATATAAAACTAGAAACTAGAGGACTTGTTTATCTTGACGAAGTTAGGCATGTACATAGGCTTATAATAAAAAAATCTAGAGATATCTATGAAACAACAGTAAAAGATGTTCCTGATATGGAAGAAAAAGATTTGGTTAAAATATTAAAAACCGATTTAGAAAAATTTTTATTACAAAAAATAGATAGAGAGCCTATGATTATTCCTATGATAACAGAAGTTTAAAAAACTATTTTACAAAAGACAAAAACTACTTATTATGTTTTTGTCTTTTTATTATATAATTTTTATTATAATGAAAAATTTTATAGCAACTATTTTGTTACTTTTATTACCTATATTTTTAGGATCTTGTTTTAGTGAACAAGACAATGAAGTAGACAAAGCAAAGCAAGAATTACTTTCGGGGTCTAATGTAGAAAGTAATGGATGAGAAAATAATTCTGATGATTTAGAAAATCAAGGTATTTCAAATAGTTGATCTTTTTTAAACAATGAGCAAAAATATAATGAAGCTGAGGAAACAGAGGTTAAAAAAGAAAAATATACAGTTGAGTATTTAACTGATAAAAGATTTTTGAGTCTGGATTCATTAGAATGAAAGGATTTTAATAGTCTAAAAGTTGAGTTTACTTGAAAAATATTGATAGACAGTGTTGATAAAATAGTAGTAAAGTTTTCTAATGATCAATCTGATTTTCCAGATGATAATTATACTCTACAAACATTTAATCCATGAGATTCTAGTTTTACTTACAGAGCTTTTGATAGTTTTGAAACTCTAGATTATTGAGTAAATCAATATATTATAGAAGCATATTCATGAGATGAGGTTTCAGAATTAAAAGTTACTTTAAATGTATTTGAGAATGAAGAAGATTATATTGTTATTGATAATGTAGAAAATACGACTGATGATCATAAGGGTTTTGATATGAATAACCTTCCTGAGAATAGCGATTTTGGTTCTCCATTAGAAATAAAAGATTGATTATATACTTATACTGATATAAAATGATTAGAGTTAAAAGATATTTGACCTAATTGACCTAGACTTGACTCTGATAGTGTTACTTCTTTTCTTAGCGAAAATAGTTCTTCTTGGTTTTATTGGAATACCTTACGTCCAATATTATGAGATGATTGAGTTTCATTCTATGTTATTAGGCTTGATTGAGAAGATTATTTTTATGAAAAACATTATTATTTAGATAATTGATTATATTGAGTTATTTTACTTGATACATGAGAATGATTTGATTTAGATTCTCTTAGCGATAAAAATCAAGAGTTATGAGAAAAAAATGATGATTTTGTTATAACTAACATAACTGACAAATTATTTATAAATATTTTAAATCAATAATTAAAAAATAAAAATAATGAGAGTTTTATTAAAAATATCTTGAGAAGCATTAGCATGATGAAATTCATGATGATTGGATTATGTTATGTTGGATGAAGTATGTGAGACTATAAAAAAATTAGTAGATAAAAAAATAGAAGTATGAGTTGTTGTATGAGCTGGTAACTTTATTAGATGATCAGAAATAGAGAAAATAAATATAGACAGGTGTAATGCTGATAATATGTGAATGCTGGCTATAAATATAAATACAATAGCTTTAGCAGATGTGCTTTCTAGAAAATGAGTTTGAGTAAAAACTGTTAACTCTTTTGCTATAGATTGAATAGCAGAAAGGTTTAATAAGCCTAAGGCATTGAAGTGACTTTCAAAATGAAAAGTTATGATATTTGGTTGATGAACTTGAAATCCTTACTTCACAACTGATACGGCATGAGTTTTGAGGGCCTTGGAAATTGAAGCTGATATGATGATAAAAGCAACTAAGGTTGATTGAGTTTATACTAAAGATCCTGTTAAATACAATGATGCTGAATTTATTAAAAATGCTACATATGATGAAGTTATAACAAAAAATTTAAAAGTTATGGATTCTACTGCAATTGCTCTTGCAAAAGATAATAAATTGTTATTAAAAGTTGTTAGTTTATATGATGACTCTGCTATACTTAAATCTATATTTTGAAAAGATGAATGAACCACAATAAGTTCTTAAAAAAGTTTTGACAATTTATCAAATTTTAATATGATTATCCGGCATTTTTAAAAGAATATATACGAGCTTTTAAAAATTTAAAAAAATATTAATATATAAAAAATCAAGCATGTTAGGAAAATTAAAGAAAAGAAAAAGACTTAGAGTACATGGTTTTATGAAAAGAAGTTCTACTGAGGGAGGAAAAAATGTACTTAAAAACAGAAGAAGAAAAGGTAGACATCAATTAGCAGTGTCTTATCCAAAAAGATTTAAAGAAATCAATGGTAAAGCTAGAATGCATATTGTTGCATGATGAACTGCTAAAAAATCACCTTTTGACGGAAAAGGAAATTATACAAAAAGAAAATAATTTTAGTTTTTAAGCATTTTTCTAGTGATATCTAAAAAATTTAGATTAACTGAGAAACAAGTAAAAAGGGTTTTACATAAGTGAAAGCCTTTTTTTTCTTATTGAATTGTTGTTAATTATTGAAAAAATAAACTTTGATATACTAGATTTTCAATAGTTATATGATCCAAATCAGTTAATAATAATGTAGAGAGAAACTTTTTCAGAAGAAGATTCTATAATCTAATAAAAAGTAATATAAATAGTGATTATTGATATGATTTTGTATTTGTTGTAAAAAAACAAACAAAACTTGATAAAAAAAATAAGAAAAGTATATTTTCTTTTGATAATGATGTTAAATTTTTATTAAATAAATTAAAAGAATGAAAAAAATTTTAGATATTTTGCTTATAGCAATATTAACAATATTATTATTTAATTTACTTACTTGAGAAGATAATCAAGAATTAAATAATACTTTAAATATTTCTTTTGTAGAGAACAGTTATACTATACCAGCATCTGTATGAGTACAAGTTAATAACCAAACATCTACATGAGTAACAATAAACACATGTAATGATATAGATATAAGTTATTCATGAGAAAAATTATCTTTTTGAGAGTGATTTTGTAAAGATATAACAGTTGATTCATGAGAAAATCATATAATAAAGTATGATAATTATTATACAAAATTTGATAAAGCATGAAATTATACTTTAACTTCAAATGTATCAGATAAAGAGTATTTTGACCAATTTGAGTTAGAAAATAGTTGAACATTTAAAAAAATATTTACTACTTTATTATATGCTCCTGTATATAATTTGGTTATCTATTTTATAAATCTTTTTCAAGGTTCTTTTGGGTTGGCTATTGTTTGTGTTACTGTTATACTTAGAATTCTTCTTTTATGGCCTCAACACAAGATGATGGTTAGTCAAAGAAAGCTTCAAGCATTACAACCAAAAATAAAAAAGATACAAGAAGAGTTCAAATGAAATCAACAAATGTTATGAATGAAAATGATGGAATTGTACAAAAAAGAAAAAGTTAATCCTGTATGATCATGTTGATTTTTACTTATACAAATGCCTATACTTTTAGTTATATACTATATAATAATAGGTATACAAGATCCCTCTAACATATATTATTTATATTCATTTCAAGAGTTTTTTAAATTGTCTGATATAAGTTTCAATTTTTATTGATTTGATTTATTAAAAAATTGATGAGTACAATGATTAATATTAGCTTTAATTGTCGCATCTATACAGTTTGCCCAAATAAAATTATCTCTTGCAAATAAAGCTAATGATGATAAAAAATCAGAAGTTGTTTTAGAGAAAAAGTCATGAGATGATAAGTATTCTCAAATGATGCCTGATCCAGAAATGATAAACAAATTTATGCTTTATTGAATGCCTGTTATGGTTTGAATATTTACTTTTAGTCTTTTCGCTGCAGTATGAGTATATTGGGGTATATCTACATTATTTATGTTATTTCAACAATTAATAGTAAATAAAATAATTAAAAAGTAAAGATTACTGGATGCAATATTTTTGCACTTATAAAAGTTTTTTGTATTATACAAAGGTATTATATGTTAATTTCCTATATTATGTTTAAAAAATCTTTGGCACTGTTTTTATTATTATGACTATCAGTGTTTAATGTTTCATTTGCGTATGATGAAGAAATAGAATGTTCTTCTGATCCTGTATTCTCTGAATATTCTTGTACTCAATGTTTTGATTGATGAGAAAAAGCTGAGTGAGCTTATATTAGTTTACTTAGTGATGATTGGGAAAACGCTTCAGGTGTTTCTAAAGTTATGTATACAGAACAACAAGAAATGCCAGTTATGTATAACTTAAATTCTGAAGCTTCTTGGTCACAAACTCCTTCAAGCGAAGACTTTTGGAGTTATACTGATGATTTTGAATCATTATATTCAGATGAACAACTAGGTTATGTTTTAGAGCCAGGTCAAAGTGTTAAATGGATTGAGTCAAATCTTTCTTATGCTTACTCTTTGGATACAAATAATGTAGCTCAATGAGAAAATATATGATTATTGGTTTATTCTTTATTGAGTCATAACATACTTGATTCGTGAGAAGTTTCTATGAATAGTGAGCCTCATAAAGAATGTGTTTTATACAAATCATGAGATGAAAATGAAGAAACACCAGTTGAACCAGAGACTCTACCTCAAACTTGACCAGCAGAATTTTTATTATTATTGATTCTTGCTATGATATTAGGTTTTGGTATAGTAAGATATAGAAATAGTTAATATTTAAAAGATAGGTTAATTGCCTATCTTTTTTATTTATAAAAAACAATATTTGTCAAGTTGTTTATTTGTAATATTGTTATCTAATATGTTATTATTATTATGTATTTAAATTTTTAATAATATATTATGCTTAATTCTTTTAAACAAATTGTAAATATTTATAAAATCTTGTTGAAATCAAGCTTTATGCAAGAAGTAGATTCTTGATCAAATGAAGTTAATGAAGAACTTACTGAAGATAATAAAGAAAAATATCTAAATGATAATAAAGATAAAATAATTTCTTTTTTAGAGAATGTAGATATTGATAATGATGAACTTTTAGAGTTTAGTGATACAGAAAGTAATAATGAAAGCCTGGTTTCTCTTTGAAGAATACTTAGGGCATTGGAGCTTGATACATTCAAGCTTCAAGAATGAATAGATATGAACCAAGTAATTGAAAAGATAAGAAACTACTCATATGAAGCAAAAGAAATATCAGAAGAAACTCATAGACAAACTACTGAGTTATCAAATGAAACATCTGCTAATTTAGAGTTTAACAATAAACTATCTTCATTAAATGAATTAGATTTATTTAATCTTAGTCAACAACTAGATAGAACTGTAAATAGTTCATCAGAATGATTTAATAGAAAATGAGCTCAAAGAGCATTACAAAATATGTGATATGATATATCATATACCAATAGAAATTGAGAAATAGTAGATTGAGAAGCAGCTATTGATTGAGACTTATGACAAGCTTACTCTAGTGCTATGAAAAACTTTCAAAATGATTTATGAGTAGCACCAACTTGAGAATTAGATCAAACAACAGTAGATGTATTTCAAAGCAAAATATCTACACTATTAGATAAATCTTCTTCTAATATAGAATCTAATGATGATTTAGAGTCTTCTACAAAAGAAGAATCATTAGATACAAGACAAAGAACTATAGAAGAAAATGATAGTAGTATGGAAATTATTTTTTGAGTAGGTGAAGCAAATTTTGAATGATTAAAAGAAAATATAAACTTTAGATCTTTTGAATCAATGGTAAAAAATATGTCATTTGATCAAATAAAAGGTTTATATACAAGACTGGTTGATATATCTAAGGAAAATAACCTTAATGAAAGAACAGGTAGGTTTAGATATACTCCTTTTAATATAGAAGAATTAAAAAATGAATTAAATGATTCTTGATATGAAGCAGATTGATTTTTTGGTTGAATAGAGATGGGGTCAATTATGCAACTTTTTGAAAATATTTACCAAACTCAAGAAAAGTTTAATAATTGAGTAGATTTTAAAGATAAGTTAGCTGTAATTATTGATTATAATTGAGACTGATATATAGATAATGAAGTTAGATTTTATACAAAAGAAAAACAATTATTAGAATCTATACAAGATGAATCTAATTTTGAAAATTTATTATCTAATCTTTGATATTCTTCAATTGAAGAATTCAATAATTGATTTAATGAAAACTATTATTGATCTAGAAGTGAATTTAAAGAAAGATTAGCTTCAGTACTTGATACATCTGATGTCTTGAATCCATGAGCAATGCTCGTTAATCCTAATGCTTTAAAAGAATTTAATGAATACAGAGAGTCATTACCTAATATAGAATCTAGTGTATCAGATGCTATTGATAGTCATGAAAAAACAAAAGATTTACCAGCTGAAACAAGATCTCAAATAAAACTTCAAGCTGTATGAGCTATAGTTGGTTCTTCTACTGGTTTATGAGCTTGATTTGATGTTAGTGAAGCTACAAATAATCTTATTGATTCAGCTTGATTTGGTATAATTAATTGAGTTCCTTGAATAGGTATTTCAAAAAATATCTTTAAAACAGAAGATGGTTGATTTAGGGTTGATGCATGAGCTGTTAACTTTATACCAATATTATGAGCAGCTTGAGAATTAAGCGAATGAGAAATAAACGAATTTAAAGAATTATTTCCTAATGAAATAGATTGAAGCGCCCAAGTTAATATATGAGCTTGAATATCAACTCTTTGATCAACTATCTGAATAGAGTTTAATAATCTTGATGAATCTACAAAACTTTGAATAGAAAGAGCTAAATGAGAAATGTCAGAAGTTTTAGATAGAGTTTTTGAAGATATTGAAGATGGAAAAACTTTTGAAGAAAGTAATTTTTCTTGAAACGAACAAGATAGAATTATATATCAAAGATTGTCTTCAATGTTAGAAGCCAATTGAGGTCATGCTAATTACTTGAAAGAATGAGCTTTAAATAATTATGAAAGAACATTGTATGAAAATGCTGATGGATTAAATTTTAGTGGTGTATGATTTGGTCTTGCCTTTGTAGCTTGATACTTACCAATACCTTTGTTACTAGTAAAATGAGAAAATCATTCTACTGAATGGAGACAAGTTGAAACATATTCTCCTGTATGATCTAATGAACAAGAAGCATGATATGTAGAATCTTGAATAGAGTCAAATGCTGAAATTTTATCTAGTTTAGAATCTTTTGAAGATGCCTTTTCTTGGAGAACTCGTTACAATAAAGGTTCAATTGATTTCTTGACTACAAGTAATGATTTAAATACTAGATGGCAAGGTTTAGAAAGATTATCTATATGAGTTAGAGCTTTAAGAGAAGCTAACTTAGGAGAGTTTTTATCTACAGTAGAATCAGAAAATGATAAATGGATTGTTATATCAACACTTTCTCAATATATGAAAAAAGCTAACGATTTTGATAATTGAGATTTATCTTCTTGGAATGAAAGAACATCAGAATTTATAAATACTGATAGAGAAAGAAGATCATGATTTAATGAAATGTTTTGATTTAATACGGATCAAGAGGCTCAAAGTTATTACTCAATGTTAGAATCATGAGATGAAATTTGAAAAACTAATATAATGTGACTTGGTTTTGATGCTACAGCAAGTAAAAATGTAGAGTGAACAACTGTGAAATGAGTTGACACTTTATATACAAACTTAAGTGTAATGACAGTTGATTGAGAACCTTTACTAGTTCCAGTTACTGATAAATCAAAAATTGATTCATTTATACAAACTTTAAATAATTTACAATTAGAAGATTCTGTGAAGCAAGAGATAATATCTTGATTAGAAAATTGAGATGTAGAATTATCTTTTTATAAAGATCCAGAAGGTTTTGATGATAGATTATTATTAACTACTCCTTGAGAATCTGCTACTGTTATTCCTAATATAGATGTTTATCAACCAGGTTATAATACACTAAATGTTTGAGTATGAATAGTTTGAGAACAAAGAGAAAAAAATGATGGATGACAATCAAGTGAACCTTGAGTTGAAGGATGACAATCTTCAAGACCATGAGTTGAAAACGAACAATGACCATGAACTTGATGATGAAATTGAGGAACTTGAGTTAATCAATGATGAAGATATTAGTTTTTAAAAAATTTAAAATGTACAAATATTGACTTTTGTTAATTTTAGTTATAATTAATTTAACTTCTTGCTCTAAAGATTTAACAAATGAAAAAATTAGTGAAAATAATTTAAATTTATTTGTAGAATGAGAGTCTAAATCAGATGGAGATTTTAAAAAGACTTGATGACCATGATGACCATCTTTTCAAACTTGATCTAGAAATAATTAATAATAACTTAAAAAATATGAAAAAATTACTTTTATTCTTTGTTTTTTTATTATTCAATTTATTTTCATTAAATAATCATGTATTTGCTTCTTCTTGTGATGAAGTATTTGATTGATGATTTCTTAGGTATGATTATTCTTATACATTTTATGATGATTGGATAAATGGTGAAAACAGGGATGTATTCCTTAATAATTATAGAGTTGACTATAATACTTCATATCTTGATGAATCATCACCTTTTTGATGGACAAATAGGTTAGTTGATAATTGATACAAAGTTAATCCAAACTCTAGAATGAAGGTATTAGAAACTTGAGCTAACTGGAGAATTCATTGAAAACCTTCTACAAGAACTAATTGAACAAGAAATAGTTATGATTTTAGTTTAGAATACACAATAGATTATGATTACTCAAATAATTATCCAGACGCAAGTGATGATTATTCTCATAGAGAATGTGTTTATTATAGTGTAACATGGTGTTGAGACTGAGTATTAGATAACTCTTATGAAACTTGTGATTATAATGATCCAAATCAACAATGATGGTGAACATGAGGATGTAATACAAGTTGTGAACCAGTAATTGATAATACTAGTTCATCAAGTAGTAGTTCATCTTCATCTTCTAGTAGTAGTTCTTCAAGTTCATCGAGCTCATCTTCATCAAGTTCTAGCTCCTCTAGTTCTTCAAGCTCATCATCATCAAGTAGTAGTTCGTCTTCATGATGAAGTTCAAGCTCTGGATGATCTAGTAGTTCTTCTAGTACATCAAGCTCTTGAGGTGGCTCAAGTTCAGGGTGATCTAGTAGTTCATCTTGATGATGAACACCAGATACTGTATGTTGAGATTGAGTTGTTCAAAGACCTAGTAATAATCCATACTCTTGTGTAGAGAGTTATGATACAGATTGAAATCCTATTTATGGTACTTGTTATAATTTTATAAACGAAGAGTGTGATTATTGAACAAACCCTTCTAGCTACCCTGATTGGTGTTGAGTTCCTTGAGGTTCTAATCAATGTAAAATAACTTGAAATTTATCTTTTCCTGCATCATGAGATTTAGAATTCTGACCTCAAGATAGTGTAACTATTTGAGATTGAATGAATCCATATACGGCATATTCTCTTGAGAAACCGTATATACAAAACAATACTTCATTTGATTATTATTTTGATGAATTATGTGTTGTAATAAAATCATGAAATACTCTAGATTGATCTACAACTTGTCAATCTATACCTGAAGTATTAAAATCTTGAGATAGACATTATTTTTCAAGTTATCCTTATTTTGAAGGTAATACAAGTAGTTTAAGTTCTTGATCTTATTGAGATAATATAGTTGTAACTACATTAAAAAATGATTGAGAAATATATTCTGATACAGATCATTTAAATTGAGAATTATTGGTAAGGGTATCAAAACCTAGTATAGCAACTACATGAGGTTGAACTAGTTATGTTTGAACTACTGCATGAATATCTGATGTAAATGATGTAACTAATAATAAAACAAATACTGAAGAAAATAAAAACTTTGTATGACTTAGTGTTTGATCATGAGATATATCTAGTTATTCTGAAGATGTTAGTGATTCTGATTCTGTTAACAAAGTAAAACAAGAGTGAGAAAATTACTCATCTAAATCTAGTTCTGAAGTCAGTTCTTTATGAACTGCTAGCTCTAGTACTAGTGATTTATCAGATTTCGAAAGTTATAATGGTATTGACAATGCTTATGTTTTAAGAGATAAAGATTTTATTATTAATGAAAATACATTGGTATGACAATCTTGAGTTAGAACATATATAATAGAATGATGAAATCTTATAATAGATTGAGATATAAGATATAGTAGTAATATAGCTTTTGTTGTAAAATGATGAGATATTGTTATTAATCAATCAGTAACAAGAATAGATGGAACTTATATATCTATTCCAAAATCAAGTCAGTGATGAGATATAGAATCGGACTGAAATAAGACTACAAATGTATTAAATGTATTTGGTTCTCTATATTGAAATTCAAATGATTTGGTAAAAAATAGAACTTATATAAAATATAATACATGAAATCAATTAGATGTTGGTACAATAGTTAGTTTTGGTTCTTCTGTTTTTAGAGAACCTGCGCCATTAACATCTACTTTTATCTCAGAGTATATGGAAGCTGTTAAAGTTTCAAACTAAAAAAAGAATAGCAATTGCTATTCTTTTTTTAGTATATTTTAGGTATAAATTTATATTTTACTTTTTTCTTGTATTCCAAATAATCTGGATCCATTTCTAGGTGTCTTTCTTCTGTAATTGCTCTTAAATAATATATTGTAAACCGCAACATTAATGAAACAAATATCAGTATTATCATTTTTATATTAAAATCTTTAATATTTACTATTATTATTGGTAATGCTCAAATAAGCCGAGCTAAATTTTTTGTCGCATAAGCAGGGTGTCTAACATACTTGTAAGGTCATCTAGATATTATTCATCTATTTGTTAAATTACTAGCTTTTAATCATAGTGCTACTGATGCCCGAGAATATATAGCAAAAATTATTAATATTAGTATATTCATAGCGATATGTAAATTCATATTATCAAATGTTGGGTAGTCACTACTATACCATCATAATATTTTTTCTATACTTATATTAAATGGAGGGTAACATATAATAGCTACAGTCCATCATAATAATGTAGGCTCTACACTTTTTATTTTGTTTCATAGATGCTTACTTTCTAACATGTATCATAATGTAAAGAATAAAAGATCTATTATAAAAATAAAAGTCAGTATTCATGCAAAAAGATATGTATTAAAATAATACAAAAAATTACTTGATAGTAACTCTATTTCATTATTTCACCAATATATTTTATCTATTACAAATCATATATTACCAGTTAACCATACTACCATCATAGGCAAGAAAAAAACTTTTACTAGCCATGCTAATATCGATGTCTTTTCTTCTTTATTTATTTTATAAGAGCTGTTTTTTATTTTTTTTGATATATATTCTATAGATATTCTTGCTTTTGATTTTTCTTTTTCTAGTATATAAAAAGGAATCAATAATATTGCATATAATATTATAATAATATGAAATACATCTAAGCTGTTAAAGTTTAAGCTTAGAATATTCATGTCTTTTATCAAGAAGTCACTATAATAATTATTGTTTACATAAAAAAGGTATGCTAATGATATGAATACCATAGTACTTATGTAGTTTTTTGCTAAATCTTTCATTTTTTATATAATTATTACATACTTATTTTGATACTATCAAAAAAAGCTTAAAAGTAAACATAAATTGCTTTTTTGATTTTTTTTATTAGATTACCTTATTATTATATAATTAATAATTTTAAATGAAGAAAGGACATATATTTTTTATTTCATGAGTAGCTTGAGCTTGAAAATGAACAGCAATAAAATGATTACTTAAAAAAAATATTGATAACTTAGAATTGGCTCTTTCATGTAAAACAAGAGAGCCAAGAAAATGAGAAGTTTTATGAGTAGATTATAACAAGCTTAGTGTGGAAGAGTTCAAAATTTCTATAGAAAAATGAGAATTTTTAGAATATAACTTTATACATAATCAGGCTTATTACTGAACAAGATATAAAGATGTTATAGATAATTGAATAAATAAATGAAAAATTATAATTAAAGAAATGGATATATTAGTTTTACCAAAAGTATTAGAAGAAAATAAAGATCTTAGAAATGATTTTACATATATATTTATTGATTTGCCTATAGAAAAAATAAAGGAAAGAATGATTCATAGGTGAGATGATGTGACTTGATTAGATTATCAAAATAGAATTAATTCAGCACTAAAAGAAAAAGAATTAAAACATTTAGCAGATCATATTATTGATTGAAGTTGAAAACCAGAAGATACTTTGGACTCTTTGAATAATATTATAAATTTAAAACTAAAAAATATTAATGAATATACATATAATAACAATATTTCCTGATAGTTTTAGCTCTTATTTTTCTAACTCTATTATAAAAAATGCAATAGATAATAAATTATTAAATATATATTATTACAAATTGAATGATTTTTCATCTTTAAAAACAAAAAGAGTAGATTCATGAGCATATTGAATGCATTGACAAGTTATATGACCAAAATCTTTATCAAAAGCTATAAACCATATATTTGATACTTTATGAAAAAAAGTACCTGTTATTTATATGTGACCATCTTGAGATTTGTTAAATCAAAAAAAAATAGAAAATTATTATAAAAAACTTGAATCAAAAGACTTTATAATAATATGTGGTCATTATGAATGAATAGATCAAAGAATAATAGATAAGTATGTAGATTATGAAATCAGTATATGAGAATATGTCGTTACTAGTTGAGAATTATCTTCTATGGTATTTATAGATTCACTTATAAGACATATTCCAGGTGTTTTGTGAAATGAATTATCTTTAAACGAAGACAGTTATTCTAAAAAATTGAATAGACAAAAAGAGTATCCTGTATATACTCGTCCTAAAATTTTTGAATGATTGGAGGTTCCAAGTGTCTTGTTATCTTGAAATCATAAAAAAATAAACGAATGGAAAAATAATAATTTAAGATAAAAAATATATGAATTCTTTTGATAAATACATAGATTATATATGGAACTTGGTTACATTTGAGTTTGCCTTTAAATTTTTTTTAGTTTACTTTTTTGTTATATGGATATCACTTGTTGTATGGGTTATAAAAGATATTTCTATAAGGTCTAATAACCTTTTTGTACAAATATTATCAGTTCTTATTATACTTTTATTGACTCCTTTAGGTATATTTATATATCTTCTTATAAGGCCAAGAGCAACATTATATGAAAAATATTATCAAGAAATAGAAGATAACCTAGATATAATAAACGAAATAATAGAAGAGAGAAAAAAAGATATTGAATATCAAAAAAAAGAAGAAGTTTAATACTTCTTCTTTTTTTATTTTTTATTGAAAAATGATTCTATTAATTTTTTATATACCATTCTTTGTTTTAATTCTTCATAATATTTTGTTCATGGTATATATAATTCTTTTAATCTTTCTAATACTTCTTTATTTTCAAATCTAGACATTATTTTTTCTATTTCTTCTTTCATTTCATCTTCTGATACTTCTACTTTTTCTAATTCTCATAATTTATGTAATATTAGTTCTCATTGTAGTCTTTTTAGTGCTGTTTCTTTTACATGTTTTTCTTTATACTCTTCTTCTGACATTTTCAAACTTTCTAAGTAATCAGCTACTTTTATATTTTGAGATGCCATATTTTCTTTTATTTCAGTATAAACTTTTTCTATTTGGTTTTTTAATAAGTTTTCACCAACTTCAAGTTTTGAAACTTTTAATAATTCATCAATAAGTTTACTTTCTTCTTCCATTCTAGCATTTGATTCTTTAGTTTCTCTAATTTCTTCTTTTAATAAATCTTTGAAACCATTTAAATCTAATTTTTTACCTCTTAATTGTTCTATAAATTCTTCGCTAAATTCTGGTTTTACTCATCTTTCGAATTTTTTTATTGTTACTTTGAATTTTGTTTTTTTGTTAGCAAAATCTTTATTATGATAATCTTCAGGGAAGTTAACATCTATTTCTAATTCATCTCATAATTTAGCTCATACTATTTGTTCTTCAAAACCAGGAACTAGTATATTAGAACCTAATACAAGAGGATAATCTTGCATAGAAGTATTATCTAAAAGTTCTCAATTTTCAAATCATTGTGTATCTATTGTAGCTCTGTCTCACATTTTTAGTTTTGATCTTTTGTCAGTTATTTCCTCAAATTTTGTAAATCTTTTTTCTATATCTTCTAATGCAGCTTTTACTTCTTTGTCACTAACTTCTATTTCTTTTTTTTCTAGAGAGATTTTTTTGTAGTCATCATTTATTTCAACTTTAGGTAAAACTTCTATATGAATTTTTATTTTTAAAGGAGATTGAGAAATTATTTCTTTTATTACTCATTGAGCAACAGGAACTAATTTTTCTTTTTTTATGGCATCTTTATACATTTTTTCTATTGAGTAATCAATTGCCATTTTATTAATATGATCTTCTCCATATTGTCTAACTATAACATCTTCTGGTATTTTAGCTCATTTTCTAAAACCTTTTACTTCAGCATTTTCTTGTAAATGTTTTAAAGCATTTTTTCTAGCTTTTGCTACATTTTCAGTTGATTCTTCTACTACAAGCTCAACTATTGAGTTTTCTAAATCTTTTCTTTCTATATTCATTTTAATTAATTATAAGTAAATAAATTCAAACGGCGCGTATTATATATAAAATAATATAAATATCAATTTTTTAGTTTTGTTTTTTGTGTTTTATTTCATAATCGTAACTATTTGTTTTTTCATTGTAAAAATACTGTATTCAATAATCTTCGTATTGTTGGTAATCTTCTACTATATAATCTAAGTAACCATTTTTAGATAATTCTTCTTGATTCTTTGAATTATTTCAAGTTTCTTGATGGTATATTTTGTTAGCTGATTCTATATAAAACAAATTTAATTCACGAATTGATTTATATATATATTTATAACACTCATTTTTATTGTCTCTATTTGATTCAATATTTGAATATTCTCACAAGTTGTTTTTTGCTAATTTATTTATTTCTTCTATTAACTGTCAATTAATTGAAATGTTTTTTTGCAAAAATAATCATGATCAAATATTTTGTAATTGAGTTGATATTATATTACAAGCTTCATCTTTATTTTTATTTGATTGCTTAGCTAGATCCAAAAACATAAAATATGATTTTTCTCTCTCTCATCATTTTCATTGCATTATCGCTGCTAGTATTTTTGTTCATTCTGGTGCATTATCTGATGTAGAAGCTATTTTATAATATTTTGCTGCATTTTTTGCATCATTTAAATGATAGTAATAATTAAAAGCTAAATAGTATGCAATTTTGTATCATTTACATGTATTTTTAAATTCTTCTCATCACCATATTTTATTCAAATCATTAATCTCCGTTACTTTATTTATAAGCGATTGATTACAAAAATTTTCCACTCATTTTTTTCATATTTTTATAGCTTCTTTTAGATGCTTTTCTTGTTCTGTATCAGTTAAGTCTTCATATCTTGGATTGTAGTCTGTTAGTAATAATTGTGCTAAAACATAAGGATGTTCAAAATATGGATTTAGGTCTGTTACTAAATTAGTAATCAAGTATAAGTATTTTTTGTATTCACTATGAAAAGCATTGGCACCAATATACTGTATAGTATTTAGCCAATAATAGTCAGCTTTTATGTTTTTAAATCAAAAAGAAGTTATTTTTGCTGAATCACTTCTTGGTAAATCTTCAGGGTGTTCTATTATTTCTTTTTTTATTTCTTTTTGCTTTGAATAGTTTTGTTCATTTATTTTCCAAAATGAAAATGAACTTAATAATAAAAATATAATTATTAATAATTTCTTCATATTTTTTGTTAAAATATAATTTTATATGTCATCTCAGTCTATATCAATTGTTAATTTTTCATTAACTTTTCATATATATAATCTTCTTTCTTCTCACTCTCATATACTTTTTGTATATATTTTGTCGTTATTGTATTCCGCTACTATAGAGTGGATTTTTTTTCTATCATAGGCATTATAGTACGGTAACATTAAATCCTTTCATGAACTTTCTACATATTTTATTTTTTCTAATATTGTATTTTTTAAATAATTATCTTTTGATTGAATATAATCATTAACCTCTAAAAAAACTTTTACTTTTTCATCTGTTAGTTTTTTTTGACATTAATCTAATTATATTTGATAGATTTTCTAAATTTTTTCATTTTTGTCATATTAGTAACCCTGACTCTGGGGTCTTGATTTTAATGTTATAATTTCAAGCTTTTTGTTCTATAACATCTATTTTTTCTACTTCTACTCATAAGTTTTTTAAAAGTTCTGATGTTAAAATTTTTATTTTTTCTAACATTTTTTAATAATTAATATTAAAATTATCTTAAGATTAACAAAAAATGGCTTTGTTGCAAGTTTTTATATTTTTTTGACATTTTATAAAAAATACTTATCTTACTGCAAACATTTCCTTTAATTATTCAATAAAAAAATAAATGCCAGACAAAAAAATAGTAGACGATTATTATGCAAATATAAATTCAAATGAAAGTAACTCATCAAGTTGAGAAAATAATTCAAAAAAACCTAAAGTAGTTGCTAAGAAAAAAATTGTAGTAAAAAAGCCTGCCTCTAAAAAAGAGACAGGTTCTTCAAGTGTATCTAAAAA
Source organism: Candidatus Altimarinota bacterium (assembly GCA_041694155.1). Lineage (GTDB taxonomy): Bacteria > Patescibacteriota > Gracilibacteria > BD1-5 > UBA6164 > JAAZVM01. The sequence goes on from JASMTS010000012.1 coordinate 174,527, forward strand.
AACTAACACAAAAGATAAAAAAGAAGAACAAAATCAAAACCAAGTTAACAAATGAAATAATCAAGCTAAGAAAAAAAGAGTTGTTCAAAAAATAGAAGTTATAAAAAGAGAAGATAGAAAAGATAAGCCTAATGTTAAAAAAACTAACAATAATTCTTCTCCTAAAAAAACTACAGATGATAAAACTAGTTTTGTTCCATCAGTAAATCTAAATAAAGAATGATGAAGAAATTTTTCTAAAAATAAAACAAAATGACCTAAGGGTAAATCACTAAAATCAGAAAATGAAGAAGGTATAAAAAAACCATGAAAAACTAAATTTAAAAATCAAAAAACAAGGTGAAAGGTTAGATTATGAAAAGATGATGAGGTTGTTTTTACTAGATCAAATAAAATTCAAAAAACTAAAAAGAAGGAAAAAGATGTTGAAGATATACAACAAAATCTAATAGAAAAGAGATGAGAAACTGTTGTGGTCCCAGAGGCATTGTCGTTAAAAGAGTTGTCTGAAAAATTTTGAGTTGTTTTACCAAAATTGATAGCAGAGTTTATGAAAAATTGATTAATGGTTAACATTAATTCAAAAATTGACTATGAAACAGCAGCAATTATATGAGAATCTTTTGATATAAAAGTAGAAAAAGAAAAATGAGAATGAGCTTCTGTTGAAGATATTTTGATATGAGATATTTCACACTTTTTATCAGAAGATGACCCTTCAAAATTAGAACCTAGATCTCCAGTTGTTTCTATAATGGGGCATGTTGATCACTGAAAAACATCTTTGCTTGATCATATTAGAAAATCAAAAGTTGCTTCTTGAGAAGCTGGTTGAATAACTCAAAGTATATGAGCTTATCAGGCTGAAACTGATAATTGAAATATAACTTTTCTTGATACTCCTTGACATGAAGCTTTTACTGTAATGAGAGCTAGGTGAGCTAAATCAACAGATATAGCTATACTAGTTGTTGCAGCTGATGAATGAGTTAAGCCACAAACAATAGAATCTATAAATCATGCAAAAGAAGCTGATATACCAGTTATTGTTGCAATAAACAAAATGGATAAAGTTTGAGCTAATCCTGATCATGTAAAATGACAATTAGCTGAAAATTGATTATTACCAGAAGATTGGGGTGGAGATACTCCTATGGTTCCTGTATCTGCAATTAGTTGATTTTGAGTAGATGATTTACTTGAAATGATTTTGTTGGTTTCTGAAATGAGAGAGCTAAAAGCAAATCCTAATAGAAACTGAGTTGCTACAATACTTGAATCTCACTTAGACCCAAATCTTTGACCTGTTGCTACAGTTTTGATTAATACTTGAACTGTTAATTCTTGAGACAATATTGTTTGTCAAGATTCATACGGAAAAGTAAAAATACTAAAAAATTACCTTAATCAAAAAATAAAATTTGCTAAACCTTGAGAGCCTGTTTTGATAGTATGACTTGATAAGGTAGTAGATTGATGAGATATATTACAAGTTGTTAATTCTTGAGATATAGCTAAAGATAAAGCTCTTGAATATAAAGAGTTATTAGAAAAACAAAAGAAAGAATCAGCTTCAGGTTTAGACTTGCTTATGTCTAAGATTAAAGCTTGAAATCTAAAACAATTAAAAATTATACTAAAAGCTGATACAAACTGATCTTTAGAGGCCATTAAAGCTTCGCTTTTGAAATTGTCTACTGAAGAAACAAGTGTTTCTGTTATACATTCTTGAGTTTGATCTATAACAGAATGAGATATATTAATGTGACAATGAAGTGATGCTATACTTGTTTGATTTAATGTTTGAGTTCTCCCTACTGCTAAATATAGTTTAGAATCATCAGGTGTAGAGTATATCTCTAGTGATATTATATATCATATAACTGAAAGAATTGAAAAAATTATTACTTGAATGTTAGATCCTAAAGAGGTAGAAGTTATTCTTTGAAGAGCTAAGGTTGGTTGAATATTTTTCACAGAGAAAAAATTTATGATACTTTGATTGATACTATCTGAATGAAATAAGATAGAAAACAAAGCAAAAGTAAGAATAATAAGAAAGAAAAAGTTTATATGAAATTGAGTTATTGATTCTCTAAAACAATGAACTTTGGAAGTAAAAGAAGTAGAGTGACCTATTGAGTGTTGAATAAAATTAACAACTTCTGTAAAAGTTGAGGAGTGAGATGAATTAGAAGTTTATAAAATAGAAATACATAAATAATTTTTTAATTATAAGTTGATGAAAAATATATTAAAAAATGTTGATCTTTTAAAAACTCTTAGTGATAAAGATTTAGATAGTTTGAGTTTGTTTTGTCAGCCAAAAAAAGTTTCAAAATGAGAGGTTTTGTTTCATGAATGAGATGAGGCAAATGCTATGTATCTTCTTACTGTTTGAGGGTTTGATGTTACCAAGACATTAAAAGGAAGTAAGGTTAAATTATGAACAGTAAAAGCTGAAGAATTTTTATGAGAAATGGCTTTATTTTGAGATAAATGAAAAAGAATGGCAACTGCAACTGCTACTATGGATAGTGAATTGATAACTATATTGTCTTTTTCTATAAAAGAGTTAGCAAACAAAAATCCAGAATTACTTAAAAAAATCAAAGATTTGATTAATCAAAGACTATTAAGTAATAAAGTTTTAGAAGATGATATTGCCTAGTTATACTAAATTAAAGTAAACAATAAAACACCTAAATGTAAAAAATCTAAAAAAGATTTGCATTTAGGTGTTTTATGTATAGAATGCTGTCACATTTTTGTATTCTTATTGACTTATTTATGTCAAACAAACAAGATAAAATTGAGGTAGAGGGTGTTATAGTAAAGGCTCTACCTGGTCTGGTATTTGATGTTCAATTACCAGAAGAGTTTTGATGAGGAATTATTCAATGATACCTTAGTTGAAAAATGAGAAATAATTTTATAAAACTTATTGAATGAGATAAGGTTTTAGTAGAATTGTCTCCTTATGATTTAACTAAGTGAAGAATAATCTTTAGACAAAAATAATTTTTTTACTGTTTTTTGAAATAAAAACAGTAATGTTTATTAATTACTTATATATTGATATGAAAGTAAGAGCATCTGCAAAACCAATATGCGACAAATGTAAAGTCGTAAAAAGAAAATGAATTGTTAGAGTTATTTGTAGTGTTGACCCAAAACACAAACAAAGACAAGGATAATTCTTAGATAACAATTGCATTAAAAAATATTTTATATTTATATTATATAAACTTAGATTATGGCAAGAATTGCTTGAATAAATTTACCAAAAGGTAAACATGTAGAAATTGCGTTAACTTATATTTATGGTATAGGTAGAACTGCTGCAAATGATATCCTAAACAAAGTAGGTATTGATAAAACAACAAAAATAGAAACTATTTCAGAAGAAGATTTGGATAAAATCAGATCAGAAATAAAAGCTAATCATGTTGTTGAAGGTGACCTTAGAAGATTAGTTGCTGGTAATATTAAAAGATTACAAGAAATTAATTGTTATAGAGGTCAAAGACATAGAAAAAGACTTCCTGTTAGAGGTCAAAACACAAAAACTAATGCTAAAACTAGAAAAGGTAAAGCGACAGCTATTGCTGGTAAAAAGAAATAATATTTCTAAATTAGTATAACATTTAAATATTTATTTTATATTATGGCTAAAACTATTGCAAAAAAAAGTAAAAAAACTAGACAAATAATACCACATGGTCAAGTTCACATTAACGCTACTTTCAATAACACTATAGTAAGTGTTACTGATGAGAAAGGTAATGTATTAACATGGTCTTCAGGTTGAGCTGCAGGGTTCAAAGGTGCTAGAGAATCTACTCCTTATGCTGCTCAAGTGGTTGCAGAAGAAGCTATATCTAGAGCAAAAACTCTACATTCTATAGAAACTGTTGAAGTTTTTGTAAAATGAATAGGTATAGGAAGAGAACAAGCTATTAGAGGTTTAATATCAGGAGGGGTTGATTTAACTGCTATATTTGATATTACTCCAGTTCCACACAATGGATGTAGAAAGAAAAAAGTAAGAAAACTATAATTATTGCTTTCTTTAAACAATTTTTTAAATTTTAAATTTTAAATTTAATTATGAGGTATACTTGACCAAAGAAAAAACTTTGTAGAAGAGAAGGTGTAAATCTATTTGGTACTGAAAAATACGATTTAACTAACTCGAAAAGATCTCCTCTTAGAAGTAGAAAAACAAGTGAGTTTGGTACACAACTAAGAAAAAAACAATTAGCAAAAAGAATGTTTGGGCTATCAGAAAAACAATTTCTTTCTTATTTTAAGAAAGCTCAAAAATCAAATGCTGAATGAACAACTTGAGAAAAAATGTTACAACTTTTAGAGTTAAGAGTTGATAATGTTGTATATAGAGCAAACTTTGCTAGAACTAGAATACAATCTAGACAATTTGTAAGTCACGCTCATTTTACATTAAATGGTGTAAAAATTGATGTTCCATCAATTTCTTTAAAAGTATGAGACGTTATTGCATTGAGAGATAAATTAAAAGAATCTCCTCTATATAAATCTTTACTAGAAGAATTAGAAGAGTTTTCTAAATCTAATAAATGAAAAGTATCTGCATGTAAATGGATAGATGTTGATTCTAAAAAATTAACTATAACAATTAAGGCATTACCTACTAAGGAAGATTTTGAACAAATTATAGATATCCAAAAAATAGTAGAATTTTACTCAAAATAATAGTTAATTTATGTTATTTTTGTAATCACGTTAAAATATGCACATCATTCATAATACAATATGAGTTCCTAAAATTATCCAAAAAGATTTAGAAAATAATACTTCATCTTTTGCTGTATGACCTTTACCAAAAGGATATGGTGTAACTCTGGGTAATTCGTTGAGAAGAATACTTTTGTCTTCTATCCCATGAACAAAAGTAACTTGAATAAAAGTAAAATGAGTTAGTCATGAATACTCTACTCTTCCTTGAGTAAAAGATTCTGTTTTAGATATAATACTAAACATAAAAGGATTAGTTTTCTCAAAATCTGAAGTTTGAGTTGAATGGTTAAAATTAAATAAAGCAAAATCATGAAAGGTTGTTGCTTGAGATATAAAAGCTGTTTCATGAGTAGAAATTTTGAATAAAGATCACTACATTACTGAAATAGATCAAGACTGATTAGAGTTAGACATAGAAATAAGAGTTGAAAAATGAGTATGATATGTTACTCAAGAGGAATTAAAAGAAAAAGAAGAAGACGTAGAAGTTTTATTAGTAGATACTAATTTTTCTCCTGTACTAAATGTTAAATATGATATAGAAAAAGCTAGATTTGGTGAAATAATTGATTTAGATTCACTTAATCTTACAGTTACAACAGATGGTTCTATAAGTCCTTCAGATGCTGTAAAATTTTCTTGAAATATGTTAACATCTTACTTCTCAATATTTAATGAAGAATCTTTACAAGTTGAATGACAATTTATTTCAGATGTAAAAGATTTGATTTCAAGAGAAAAAGAAGAAGTACAAGAAGAGTTAGAAAAAGAAACTTATACTCCAATTGAAGTTATGTGATTATCTCCAAGAACATTAAATGCTTTGATAAATTGAGATATACTTTCAATAGAAAAGTTAACAAAATGTACTGAAACAAAGCTTTCTTCAATAAAATGATTTGGTAAGAAAGCCATGACAGAAATAAGAGAAGCTCTTGCTGAAAGAGGTCTAAAATTATTAGGTGATGACTAAAATATCTAATTATTAATAATCTAAAAAACAATGAGACATAGAGTTAGAAAAAATTTAAAGTTCAATAATAAAAGTTTTTCGCATAGAGATGCTATGCAAAGAAATTTATTAACATCTTTTTTCTTGCACAAATCTATCAAAACAACTGATAAAAAAGCAAAATTGATAGTTCCTATGATTGATAAATTAATCAATGTTGCAAACACAAAAGATGAAATGAACGCTATAAGATATGTAATGAAATATCTTTACACAAAAGAAGCATCATTAGAGTTATTTAAAAATGTTGCTCCTAATTATAAAGGAAATAAAAAATCTGGTTTTACTAGAGCTACTGCTATCAAATTAAGAGATGGTGATAATGCAAAAATTGTAAAATTAGAATTAGTTTAATATTTACTAAAGTTAAATAGACATGAAAACAATTACTCCAACACAACTAAAAGGTGATCAAAGAAACTGGTATGTAATTGATGCTAAAGGTGAAACTTTATGAAGACTAGCAACAAAAATTGCTGTAATATTAAAAGGTAAAAACAAAGCATCATTTGCTCCTCATTTGGATAATTGAGATTACGTTATAGTAACTAACTGTGATAAATTTAATGTAACTTGAAAAAAGTTAACAGACAAAAGTTATTACAGACATACTGGTTACTTAGGTGGTCTTAAAGAAATTTCTTTGGAAGACTTATTAGAAAAAAAACCTGTTAAAGCATTAGAATTTGCTGTTTCAGGAATGTTACCAAAAAATAAATTAAGAGCATGAATGTTATCTAGATTAAAATTATTTACATGAGATGAACATTCATATGTTGCTCAAAAACCTGAACTTATAAAATAATAACAATTATTTATGGCAAATAAATATACTTATAATATTTGAAAAAGAAAAACTGCCTCTGCTCAAGTAAAATTATTTGAGTGAAAAGGTAAAGATACAATAAACGGTAAACCTGCTTCAGAATACATAACAAGATCAGACTTATTTGATGTTATATATTCTCCACTAAAAGAATGTAAAGCAAAAGATAACTACTATTTTGAAGTATCTACTGCTGGTTCTGGTTTATCATCTCAAGCTGAAGCAATAAGACTTGGAATATCAAGAAATTTAGCTTGAATGGATGAATGATTTAAAAAAGTTTTAAAAGCTGCTGGATTTTTAACTAGAGACTCAAGAAAAGTTGAAAGAAAGAAACCAGGTAGACATAAAGCCAGAAAATCATTACAATGGTCAAAAAGATAATTTTTATATATATGTCATTATCTGTTTTATTCAGATAATACTAAAAACTATTATTATCCATATAAAATGGATAATGACCAAAAAATTATATTTAATTTTATAAACATTTGTAGAAATGCCTACTATAAATCAATTAATTAAAAAGAGAAGAAAAACTCCAGCAATAAAAAGTAAATCACCAGCATTGCAAGTTATGAGAAATTCTCTTAAGAAAACAACTGTTGATATAGCTGGAGGGTGTCCAATGAAAAGAGGAGTTTGTACAAAAGTTACAACAATGACTCCTAAAAAACCTAACTCTGCCTTAAGAAAGGTAGCTAGAGTAAGATTGACTAATGGTTATGAAGTAAACGCTTATATAGGTGGTGAAGGTCATAACTTACAAGAACACTCTGTAGTTGCTATTAGAGGTGGTAGAGTAAAAGATTTACCATGAGTAAGATACCATGTTGTTAGATGAGTATTAGACTGTGAAGGTGTACAAAACAGAAAACAAGGTAGATCTCTATATGGTACTAAAAAATCAAAATAGTATCTATTAATTAAATAAAATGGAGTAAGTCTAACAATTGCTGAAAAACAACCATTTTATTTAATAGTTATTTTATAATTGTTAAACAAACAAAAACATGAGACCAAATCAAAAAATGTGAATGTTAGAAAAATTTACTAACTATGTTATGCTTGATGGTAAAAAAAGTGTTGCAGTAAAAATTATGAATGATACTTTTGATGAAATAAAAGCAAAAGGACAAAAAAATCCAAAAGCTATTTTTGATAAAGCATTAGAAAATATAATTCCAAAAATTGAAGTTAGACCAAAAAGAGTATGAGGTTCTATTTATCAAGTTCCTCAAGAAGTAAAACCAAAAAGACAACTTTTCTTAGCTTCAAAATGGATTATAGATTCTGCTAGAAGTAAAAAAGGTGCTTCTTTTGCTAAATTCTTAGCTAATGAATTAATAGAAGCAGCTAATGAAACTGGTAATGCTTATAAGAAAAAATTAGAAGTTTATAAAATGGCTGAAGCTAATAAAGCTTTTGCTAGATTTGCAAACAGATAATCAAATTTAATTTAGTTAATAATTTTTTAAACAATGGCTCACAAGAAAGCACAATGATCTACTAGTAATGGTAGAGATAGTAATGCCAAGAGATTGGGTGTTAAACTATTTGGTGGACAAACAGCTGTTTCTGGAAATATTATATTAAAACAAAAAGGTAATAAATATTGGCCAGCTGAATGAGTTTCACAAGGTAAAGATTTTACATTATTTGCTACTACTGATTGAAAAGTTACTTTTTTTGAGAAAAAAAGAAGAAGATTTGACGGTAGAGTTTTCAAAGATACTTATGTATCAGTTGTATAATAAAAAAAGAACAAGTTATAACTTGTTCTTTTTTTATTATTTTATAATTTGTCATGGTAAAGTATATGTATCATTTTCGATTATTCTTCAAGGCATAGAATAAGACTTTATTCCTGTTTTTACATTATCTCATATAATAACTCATAGTTTATAAAGTCAGCTATCTACTAGTTTTCATTTTACCATTACTTTTATATTAGCTTTATCGTGTCTTAGGTTAGCACTTATAAATCCACCTCAAATATTTACATTGTTTCATATTATTGAGTCTCATATATAGCTTAGATGAGCTATATTTGTATGGTCTCATACAGAAGAGTTTTTTATCTCTACGGCATTTCACACTTTAGACTTTTGTCCTATAACAGTATTTCATCTTATATATGCATTTGGACCAATTGAGGCATGTTTTCATATATATACATTTCATTCAATATATGTTCATGATTTAATTACTGCTCATTCTTCAACTATTATATTTCATTTTATCATTACTCATTCTTCAATTATTCACTCTATTTTGTCTTTTTTTAATTTATCTAAGAAGTGATTATTAGCAGTTAGTATATCCCAAGGATATCATATATCTATAAAATCTTTTTTAATTGTAATAGCTTTTAAAGGGTACTGTTTTACATATTCATTGATAGCATCAGTTATTTCGTATTCTCACCTACTAGATCTTTCTAAATTGTCAGCTAGGTCTATTATTTTTGAATTAAATTTATAAACTCATAAATTAGCAAGATTTCATATAAACTCTGAAGGCTTTTCTACTATTTCTCTTACATTATTTTCAGAGTCTATTTTAAATATTCAATATTTTTCTGGTGTAACTACTTCTTTTACTAATACTCAGTATCAGTTGTGGTTTATTATTTCTTTTAAGTCTTTTTTGTTAAATATTGAATCTCAATTTAATATTAAAACATCAAAATCTTTTTCTATTCACCTAATTGCTGCTCATGTTCATTTTTCATCTCATTGTTCGTGATAGTTTATAGGTACTCATTTGTAATTGTCTCACAAATGTTTAATTATTTTTTCTTTTTGGTACTTTACAACTATCGTTATCTCCATTACATCTTTGTAAATACTTTCTATATTGTGTTCTAGTATAGTTTTTCAATATATTTTAATTAGTGGTTTTGGAGTAGTATATGTTATTGGTCTTAACCTGCTTCATTCTCATGCTGCTAATATAATTGCTTTCATATTTTAGTTATAAAAAAAGATAATATGTTTAATATTAATTTTTTATTTTTTTTTGTAAAGTTTGCTTTTAAAAAAGTAACTTTTGCTTGATTTAATCAAAAAAACAAGTATATTTTATGTATATATTTTATCAATTTTTAAGCTACTAAAATATGTCAGAAAAAGAAAATCCAAATTTAGAATCAAACGAATATGATAACAATGATTATCAAGAAAATAATAATCAAAATGCAATAGTTTATACATGAGATAGTAATAGAAGTATAAAAGATGAAATGGAGTCTTGTTATCTAGATTATGCCATGAGTGTTATAGTTTCTAGAGCATTACCAGATATAAGAGATTGATTCAAACCTGTTCATAGAAGAATACTTTATTCTATGCATGAACAATGATTGAGATCAAGTGCTAAATTTAGAAAATCTGCTACAGTTGTCTGACATGTGCTTTGAAATTATCATCCACATGGTGATAGTTCAGTTTATGAAGCCATGGTAAGAATGGCTCAGGATTTTTCTTTGAGGTATCCATTAGTTCACGGTCAAGGTAACTTTGGTTCTATGGATTGAGATGGTGCTGCTGCATATAGATATACAGAAGCTAAGATGACAAAGCTAGCAGAATATATGCTTGCCGATATAGAAAAAGAAACAGTAGATTTTAGAGATAATTTTGATACTACCAAAAAAGAGCCTACAGTACTTCCTACAAGAATACCTAATTTGCTTATGAATTGAGTTATGGGTATTGCAGTAGGTATGGCAACAAATATTCCACCTCACAACTTATGAGAACTATTAGATGCTACGGAATATTTATTAAAAGTACCTGATGAAGAAGATGTCACTATAGAAGATTTGATGCAATATGTAAAATGACCTGATTTTCCAACAGGGGGTATTATTTATGATAGAGATGCTATACTTACAGCATATTCTACTGGTAGATGATCTATTCCTGTTAGATGAGTAGCAAAAATTGAAGAAAATAAAAAATGAAGAAGTATAATAAATATTTCAGAAGTACCTTATTGACTAAATAAAGCTAGTTTTGTTGAAAAAATAGCAGACTTAGTAAGAGACAAAAAAATAGTTTGAATTTCTGACATTAGAGATGAGTCAAATAAAGAATCTGTAAGAGTAATTGTTGAAATAAAAAAAGATGCATTTCCTAAAAAAATATTAAATCAATTATATAAACTTACTCCATTACAAACTAGTTTTGGTTTTAATATGATTGCATTATGAGACAGATGAATGCAACCAAGATTATATAACTTAAAAGATTTTTTACTTGCTTTTATAAATCATAGAAAAGAAGTAGTAGAAAGAAGAACTAGATATGAATTAAGAATAGCAGAAGCAAGAGCTCATATATTAGAATGATTAAAAATAGCATTAGATAATATAGATGATGTTATAAAAGTAATAAGAGCTGCTTATGATGATGCTGAAGCTCAATTAATGAAATCTTTTGATTTATCAAGACTTCAAGCTGAAGCTATAGTTGAGATGAAGCTTAGAAGACTGCAAGGTTTGGAAAAAGAAAAAATAGAAAAAGAATTATCAGAAAAACTTGCACTTATAGATGATTTAAATGATATACTTGTTAAGCCAGAAAGAATAGTTTCTATAATAATAGAAGAATTAGACGAAATAAGAGATAAATTTTGAGATGAGAGAAGAACTCAAGTAAATGCTTGAAAAATTTGAGAATTTAACCCAAAAGATACTATTCCAAATGAAGAAGTATTTATAGTTCTTTCTAAAAATAGTTATGTTAAAAGGTTAAAATCAGATAGTTTTAGAACACAAAGAAGAGGAGGTAGATGAGTAAGTACTTGATCTAGAGAAGATGATGAAATCAAACTTATACTTTCTACATCAAATCATAATGATATACTTTACTTTACTACTAAATGAAGGGTATTTACTCTTCCTGCTTATGAAATACCAGAAACAAGTAGAGTTGCTAAATGACAACCTATAATAAATTTCTTATGATTACAAAAAGATGAAGAAATAGCTTCTATAATGGATATTTCTAGAGAAGAAAATAAATATTTATTTTTTGTTACTAAGAAATGAACAGTTAAAAAATTAGAAATGGATCAAGTTAAAAACATAAGATCTAATGGACTTAGGGTTTTGACTGTAAAAGATTGAGATGATTTATCATGGGTAAAAACAACTACATGAGATGACTCTATATTTATAGCCACTAGAGATGGTAAAGCTATACAATTTAGCGAAGATGATGTTAGGCCTATGTGAAGGGCAGCATCATGAGTAAGATGAATAAAGCTAAAAGATACTGATAATGTTATAGAAGTAGCTGTTGTTTATGAAGACCAAGAATATGTTTTTATAGTTACTGAAAATGGTATGTGAAAACTTACTTGTATAGAAGAATATAGAAATCAAAAGAGATGATGAACTTGAGTAAAAGCTATGGCTGTTACTCAAAAAACAGGTAAACTTATTTCGGCAGCAATGCTTAGTGAATATGATAGAAAAAAATCAGAAATGATATTAATATCAAAATCATGACAAACTATAAGAATGAGTTTTAAATGAATAAGAAAAACTTCTAGAGTTACTCAATGAGTAATTTTAACAAAGTTAAAATGATGAAAAGATAAAGTAGTAAGAGCTTCTATAGTTAGAGAGTGAGAAGAAGAAGAATAAAATAAAAAAATAACACCTTTAAAGGTGTTATTTTTTTATTTTATAGCATTTTCAAATTTACTATTTAATAGTTCCATTGTACTTGATCTAGGGTAATATCTTTCTATAAACATATTTTCTAGGTATGTTTCTCCATATATAAAGTCTCTTTGTTGATTTCCAGATACTTGTGTTTTATTGATATCTAATAGTTCTCATTTAAAGTCTTTTATATCATAAGTTGTTGGTATTTCATCTAAATCTAGTGATTTTAAAATAGAATTAAAAAATATTTTTACTTCATTTTGATTTAAATAATCTCCATCTAAATTAAATCATATTCATTCTACATTTGCTATACTATTAAAAATTTTATCTTTAATATTCCATAGCTTTGTAAGTCATACTTCATTTAGCATATTATAAAAATTTATAATATTATCAATTGCTTCAGGAGAAGACTCTACTATTTGCTTTTCTTGTCTTGTAAGTTCTATCTTATTACCATTGTTTTCTATTATTCATAATTCAGGGTTGTATCATTTGTTTTCTACATTAGTATTGTGTGTATCAGTATTATATGAATTATTATTTGTTGAATTTTCTTGATTTTTTGTTTTTACCTCTTTTTCTATATTTATTCATTTTTCTTTTATCAAATAATCTCTAAAACTAATATCTTTTCTGTTAGATGAGTAATAGTCATATAAATCTTCTATGTTTTCACTAGCATATTCTGTTTCAATTTGAGTAGTATAATTTTCAAATAGCTCTAATATTTGCTCCTTTTTCTCTTGATCTAGATTAACAAAATATTTTTCTATTATTTCATTTTTAATCTCTTCTATTTCTTCATCAGTCTTTCATTGAATATTTTGGTTAAATATTTCATTTAATTTATCCCAATTAAGACTTTTAATAGTTTCTCACTCTTCATTATATTTATCTATAATTAGTAGATCTATGTATTCATCTTTTACTATTGATCATATATTATCTGTTTCTTCTATTTCTTCTCTTAAATCTGTTTCTTGTTCTTCAAGTTTTTTACTAAATGATTCAGTTACTTTTTTTAAAATTTCCTCAATTTTACTCTCTTTTTCTTCTTCACTTAATCATTGGTACTCTAATTTTGTAGTTATTGTTAAATATATTATATTCATTTTTGTACCATTTAATTTTCAATCTCATAATACTCTATCAATAGTTTCATTTAATATACCAAGGTCACTCTCTCAACTTTTTTCTCATAAATCTATAGTTGATAATAGTTCTTTTAAGTTATTTTTATATGTTTTAATATTTTCTTCATTTATATTTTCATTATTTGTGTACTCTTCTGCTTTATCTTGTATTTGGTTACTTTCATCTTTATAATAAATTGCATATTTATTTTTTGATACAAAACTTATAAGTTCATCGTAAATATCCATATATTCATTTTCTATATTGCTATTCATTCATTTTTCTATATTTCATATTATTAAAGCAATAGTTTTATCATTTAATATCTTTTCTTTTATTTCTATAGGCATATTTTTTATTCATCACTCCCGAGTAGAGTTCTCGCTTGTAAATTTTAATACTTGTAAAAACCTATTTATATTATCAGTATTTATAGCAGAAAAGTATTTTGGTAAAGCCTCCATAAAAGTTTCTTTTTCAAAGCTACCATTTTCATCTTCTCATATTTTATTTAACATAGTTTCTATTATTACCTTATTTCATCTTATCTCCTTAGGTAGTAGGTTAAAAAAACCATGATTTTTTTCTATTAATAATTTGTTTATTTTTACATTATTATTAGGTGATCTTATAAATTCTGCTCATTCTCAAAAATATCATAATCAAATAAGTTTAGACATATAGTATTGAGCATAACTACTATCTATATTTTGTAATATATAATTAGTTATTACTTTTCTATCTTCAATATTTATTTTTTCCTGAACTTGGTTCTTTCATATTGATAATAAATAATCATATTTTGATAATACTGATCTAAAATCGTTTTTTTCTATATACAAGTATTCTCATGTATATATTTTAACATATTCTGAATTAACATTTATATTAAAATCTTTTATTACTCTCGATAATTCATCACTGTCTACTCACAGATATGCTGACCTTATTAATAATTCATTTACCATAGCTTCACTAGTCCTTTCTCTATATTTTCTTATTATTATTCATAGGTTATCTTCTAATATATTTTTAGGTATTTCCTGTAATCACCAGTATCATAGATCAATACTATCATGTTTTATAATTTCTATTTTTCATCTTAATTCAGGATTTATTTCTTTTATGTCTAAAAAATCACCATTTTCTTTATATATTTCTAATATTGATAGTATTTTGTTTTCATTATTTATAACAGGGATTAATTCAGGGTTTTCATATAAATATTTTGAATCTTTATTGTTTATATTTTCTATATAATCATCATTATGTTCTCTTAATTCTGATATAGGCTTTAATTGATGATGTATGTTTTCTAACTCTTCTCATAATCAGTTTTTATTTAATATATCTTTTGCAATAGATCTTTCTTCTGATTTCCATATTTTATATAAATCATCTATTTTATTATAGCTCATTTTTTCTTTAAGAGTATCTATATTTAGCATATTTTTATTTTCTAAATATAAAAAATAATTTGCTAGTGCCCTAGAGTTTACAACATTTGGGTTATCATTTTCTCATATTATTTCTGTAGATGATTTTGATAAGAATCCCTCAAAATCACTAATTTTTATCAAATAGTTTGAGGTTTCATTATTATATCACTTTAGAAAAAAATCATTAAATCATTTGTTTGATCATATTATGTGATCTATGTATTTATCTTGTAAAGTGTTATGTATATTGTTTATGTCAGCTAATATATTTGTTTCTTTTTTAATATATGATAATAAAAGATATGTCCAACTATTTTTTTCTCATCATTCTTCTAATCTTTGAGCTTCTTCTTTTATATATATTTGTAAAAAATTATTTTTTACTTTGTTTCAATCTAAATTAAACTCTTCAATTATTGACTCTTTTGAAGTATTTTCATTTACACTATTCAGTAATAATAAATCAGCTCTAAGTCATAATTCTACTCATTCTTCCGGTATTTCACCTATAAAGTTTTTAGATTTTACTTCTTTTACAGTCTTTAGTAATTCTTCAATAAAATTTGTTTTATTTTCTATTTCATGAATTTTTTCCATTATTTCTGATTCATATAAATCTAATTTTTTAGAATCACCACCTAATTCATTAAAGTTGTAATCCATAAATCATAGCTCTTCATCATTTTTTATTAATGATAGAAGCTTTTCTACTTCTTCTATTTTTATTTCTTTTAGGTCATTTTCTTGTAAAAATTCCATGTTGTTTTGATTCTCAGTCATTTTTGTTTTTTAAAAATCTAAAAGTTGCTCCAATTCTATAGTTTCTTTTTTTTGTTCTTCTTTTTCTTCTTCTAATTTACTTTTTGTTTTTGCTTTTATTTTTATTTGTTTTATTTCTTCTATTACTCATAAGTACTCTTTGTATTTTTCGTCCAATAATTCATATATTGGTCTCAAATCTCAACTTTCCAAAAAATCAAGAAGTTTTTTTAATTCTTTATTAGAAAATAAATCTACATTATTTTCTAATAAAAATTCTAACTTCTTGTTTTTTGTAAAACTTATTATTTGGTTTATTCTTTTTATTGTTTTTTGTCTATAAAAACACATAATTTGTAATATTAAAATAACCTTTTAATTATTTTAGCATAAAACTTTATATAAATCAAAAAACTTAGTATTATATAGCTAAAAAAGTTGTTTTTTTTAATCTTTTTATTAAAATTTATAATAATTTATTTTTAACAAATAAAAAAGTATAGAGATTATGAAAATAACAAGTAGTGAAATAAGAGATAAATATTTAGAATTTTTCAAAACTAAGGATCACTCTATTATACCAAGTGCGCCAGTAGTACCAGAAAATGACCCTACTGTATTATTTAATACAGCTTGAATGCAACCTTTGGTTCCATATTTATTATGAGAAAAACATCCTAGTGGTACTAGGTTGGCTGATAGTCAAAAATGTATTAGAACTTGAGATATAGAAGAAGTATGAGATAATAGTCATCTTACATTTTTTGAAATGCTTTGAAATTGGTCGCTTTGAGATTATTTCAAACAAGAAACTATTTCTTATTCTTGGGAGTTTTTAACTAGTAAAAATTGGTTGGCTTTAGACCCTAGAAAAATAGCAGTAACTGTATTTGAGTGAGATGATGATGCTCCTAGAGATGAAGAGTCAGCAGATATATGGGCTAGTGTATGAGTTCCTAGATCTAGAATATCATACCTTCCAAAATCTGAAAACTGGTGGGCTGCTTGAGATACATGACCATGTGGGCCTGATAGTGAAATTTTTTATTGGGTTTGAGACTCTGAATTACCTCCTGAAGATTCTAATGTAGCAAATGATGAAGATAACTGGATGGAAATATGGAATAATGTATTTATGGAATACAATAAATTACCAAGCTGAGAATTGGTAAAACTTCCTGCCCAAAATGTTGATACTGGTATGTGATTAGAAAGGATTACAGCTACTTTAAATGGTGAAAAAACTGTATATAACACAGATATATTTAAAGAAATAATTGAATCTATTTCAAAAGAAATTTGAGTTGAGTATAATGCTGACTCAATGAGATCTATAAGAATAATTGCTGATCATATAAGAACATCTACAGTTATGATTAGTGACTGAGTTATTCCTAGTAATGTAGATCAAGGTTATGTACTCAGAAGGCTTATAAGAATAGCTATAAGACAAGCATATAAACTTGGTTACAAGGGTGAATTTTTGTATAAAGTAGCAGATGTTGTCGTAGACAAGTTATGAGTTACATATCCTCATATGATAGAAAAAAGACAAGAAATAATTGATGAAATATTAAAAGAAGAAAAACAATTTTGAAATACTTTAGAAAAATGATTAAAAGAGTTTGATAAACTTATTGCAGGGTTTCAAATAGCATTTGAAAAAACAGGTAAGGTTATAGATACTATAGCATGAAATAAAGCATTCAAACTTTATGATACTTATGGTTTTCCATTTGAGATGACAAAAGAAATAGCAGAAGAAAAAGGTTATAGTGTTGATGAAGAAGGATTTGATAAAGCATACAAAGAACATCAAGAAAAATCAAGAACTGCTAGTGCTTGAAAATTTAAATGATGACTTTCTGATAATAGTGAAGAAACTACAGCTCTTCACAGTGCTACTCATTTGCTTTTGGCATGACTTAGAAAATATTTATGAGATCATGTACATCAAAAGGGTAGTAATATAACTTCTGAAAGACTTAGATTTGATTTTTCTCATGATGAAAAAGTAGATAAGGAAACTTTACAAAAAGTTGAAGAATTTGTAAACGAAGCTATCAACTCAGACTTGCATGTTAGTGTAGAAGAAATGTCCAAACAAGATGCAAAGGATGCATGAGTAGAGTGAAGTTTTTGGGAAAAATATCCAGATGTTGTCAAGGTTTATAATATGGTATGAAATAATTGAGTAACTTATTCTAGAGAATTATGTGGTTGACCCCATGTAGAAAACTCAAAAGATATGTGAAAATTCAAAATAAAAAAAGAAGAAGCTAGCTCTAGATGAGTTAGGAGAATAAAAGCTGTTTTAATTAAAGATTAATATGTCAAAAAAAGATAAAATAAATATTGTTACTATAGGTTGATGAAATGGTAGTTATTGATTGCTTTCTAGTATAAGAGACAATGAAAACTATAACATATCTGCAATTATATCTATGAGTGATAGTTGATGATCAACTTGAGTCTTGAGAGAAGAATTTAATATGCTGCCTCCATGAGATGTTAGAAGGTGAATTATGGCTCTTTCTCGTGAGCATGAGATAGTAAAAAAGCTTTTTGATTATAGATATGACAAAGAATGTAGTGTTTGAGGTCATAGTCTTGGTAATTTGATAATTACAGCTATGGCTGATATAACTTGAGATTTTGATAAATGATTAAAACAAGTATCTAGAATGTTCAAGGTAAAGGGTAGAGTTATACCTGTTACTCTTGAATTATCTCATTTGAATGTAAAGCTAGAAGATGGTACTCTTGTAGAGTGAGAAACAAATATTGATACAAAATTAAATGAAAAATCTCCAGCTATAAAAAAAGCTTTTTTGACACCTGATGTAAGTGCAAACCCCAAAGCTATCAACTCAATAGATAAGGCTGATTTGATTATTTTGTCTTTTTGAGACTTATATACATCAATTGTGCCAAACCTTCTTGTGAAGTGAATAAAAGAGGCTATAGCTAAAAATAAAAATGCAAAGGTAGTTTATTTTTGTAATCTTATGACCAAAGCTTGAGAAACTACTGATTTTGAAGCCATAGATTTTATAAATGTTATAGAAAAGTATTTATGAAGAGATATTTTAGATTATGTAATAGTCAATGATTGATACATATCTGAGAAAATGGCTGAAAAATATAAGTCATTAGAAAATAAAAAACCCATAAAAGTCAAAAATCATAAATATTTTAGGTGAAAATCTTACAAGGTTATAGAGGCTGATTTATTGCATGAAAATTCTTTTGTTCGTCATAGTTATGAAAAAATAGATAAAGTTATAAAAAATATTATCAAAAAAGATAAAATAAAAAGTTAGACAATTTATAAATTGTCTAACTTTTTTTCTAAGTCTTTTAAATCTTTTTCTTCTTTTTCAAACTCTCATGACTTTTTTGCTTCCTCTAATCTTTTTTTTGCTTCTTCTTGTTTTTGTTTCATCTCACGAATATATCTTTTTACTTGAGCCTTTGTCATTCTAGGATTAGATCATTTTGGTGCTATTTCTTGCATGATTTTTATTTAAGTATTAATTTAATTACTATATTTCTCTTCTTTCTTTTATCGCATTTAATAGTGTTATATTGTCAGCATATTCTATATATCAGCTAGATAATCATCTAGATAGTCTAGTTATTCTTGTTTTGTATTTTAGTTTTCTTTTCTCTATTTCTTCTATTATATAGTTACTAGTTGCTTCTCATTCAATATTTGGATTTGTTGCTAATAATAGTTCAACATTTTCATCTGATTCATTTATTCTTTTGAATAATTCCTCAAACTTTAAATCACCTATAAATACTCAGTTAATTGGTGATATAGCTCATCATAATACGTGATAAACTCAATTATATCCTCCGGCCTCTTCTATTGTCAACATATCTAAATATTCTTCTACTATAGCTATCAAGTTTTGCTGTCTAGAACTAGACTTGCAAATATTACATTTTGATTGTCATTTATCACATAGAGAATTACATACTTCACAAAAGCCTATATTGTCTTTTATACTATTCAAATTATCTGTAAGATTTTCAATATAATTTTTATTAGCATTCATCAAGAAAAAAGCCAATTTTGTAGCTGATTTTTCTCATATTCATGGTAAATATCATATTGAATTTATTAATTGTTTTAGAGATTCTGGCATATTTTATTATAATTTATAATCTTTTTTTATTTTAATAAAAAAAGAGTATTTTTCAAATACTCTTTTAATAGTTAAATACATATTGTGTATTATCTTTTATGACTAGATAATCAGGTTCTTCTATTTTTTCCATATTTTCTACACCTCAAGAATTCATTATATTATTTAGACTCTCAAGTTCGGCTATTTTTACATCTAATTGCTCCTTTTCCATAAGCAAGTTTTGTTTTTCTATTTCTAATTGTCTAATATTATATCATTTTGTGGCATTTACATTTAGTGTCCAAACATAATATAATAGTAATAAAGCAATTATTCATAGTAATGATACATAAGTAGATGTCATTCATATATTAAATTTTTCTTTTTCTTGTTTTCTTCTAGAGAAAAAGCTTTTTTTGTATTCTTGTGTTACTATTCTTGATTTCACGGCCATTATAAGTTAGAGAAAATAAATTTTTGCCCTAAAGGCTATATTATTTTTATTGCATATCTTGCTTTTGCGCTCCTACTTCTAGGGTTTTTATTTATTTCATCTTCGCTAGGTGTTATAGGTTTTTTGTTTAGTAATTTTATACTTTTTTTATGTTTACATGAACATATTATATCATCACATATACAGTCTCTTGTCTCTCTTTTTAATATTTGTTTTGTTATTCTATCTTCTAATGAATGAAAACTTATAACAAATATAATTCAATCTTTTTCTAGCATTTTTATAGCATCATTAAGTGCTACTTTCAAGGATTCTAATTCTTGATTTACTTCTATTCTCAATGCTTGAAATATTCTAGATTTCACTTTTACATTATCTGGTAATATTTCTGATAAGTCAGAAGTTGTCTTGAACTTATCTTGTTTTCTTTTTTCTATAATTTTGCTAGAAAATTTATTTGCTCAGGGTTCTTCACCATATTCAATAAATATTTTTCTAAGTTCATCTTTTGTATATCCATTTACTATATCAGCTGCTGTTTTTCAATTTGACTTATCTAATCTCATGTCAAGAGGTCACTCTTTCATAAAACTAAATCATCTATCAGCTTCATCTAGGTGTAAACTAGACAATCATAAGTCAAAATATATTCATGTAATACTGTTTATTCATTTGTTAATTAATTCATTTTTTAAATTTTTAAAATTTGAATTAATTAAAATTATCTTTACTTTGTTGTCATTATTTATTTCATTTAATCTAATATTAGCTAACTCTAGGTTTTTGATATCAGCATCAAATCAAATAAATATATCTCCTAAATTCATTTTTTGTATAATTTTGCTAGCATGTCATCACATTCATAGGGTCATGTCTACTATTACATTTTTTTTATCATTTTTTATATCGATTGAGTTTACCAGCTCATCGAGCATTACTGAAATATGTTTATTTTGTATTTCATTTACATCAATCATTGTTCCAAATGTTAAAAAAATGTTAATTAGTTAGTTAAAATCTCTATTTTTAAGCAAAACTTATATATATTTTTATTCTTTTTTTGTCATATGTCAAAATAACTACAAATAAATAACTAGACAATTTGTCTAAAATAAGTAGTAGGATTTAAAGCTAACAAATACTCTTTTTTAACATTTTATTAACATTGTCTAGAATAAAACAAAGTGTATATTATGAGTATATATAAAAAAACTTGCAAATTATAAAATATTACTAAAATGGTAATGTTTTATAATTAATTTATTAATTAAGATATTTATGATAGAAATAAAAAATTTAGAAGTATGAATAAATGACAAGAAAATATTAGATTGAGTCAGTTTAAATTTTGAAAAATGAAAAAATTATTGTTTGTTATGAAAAAATGGTAGTTGAAAATCTACTTTGTCATCTTTTTTGATGTGAAATCCAAAATATGAATTGATTTCATGAAATATAGATATTGATTGAAAGGACTTGATAGAAATGGATCCAGAGGAAAGATCAAAAGAGGGTATATTTTTATCTTTTCAAAATGTTCCTGAGATAGGAGGTATCAAGTTAGGTGAATATCTTAGAATAATTACTAATATATCTATCAAAAATAATGATCCTTCAGCATCTGATTTATCACCATTTATTTTTAGAAGATATTTAAAAAAATATTTGGAAGAATTAAAAATCGATGAAAAATTTTTGGATAGAGATTTGAATGTATGATTTTCATGATGAGAAAAAAGAAAAATAGAAATATTACAAATGAAGCTCATTTGACCTAAATATATCATATTAGATGAAATAGATTCATGATTAGATTTAGATGCATTCAGAGATGTTGCATCTATGCTAAAGAATATAAGTAATGAAAATAATAGCTTGATAATAATAACTCACTACTTCAAAATACTTGATTATGTTGATGTAGACAAAGTTTTTGTTATGAAAAACTGAAAAATAGTAAAAGATTGAGATAAGGACTTAGCTTCATACATAAGCAATAATTGATTTGAAGAATTTTAATTTATAATATATTAAACATGACTAATATTACTCCAGAAACTATGAGTATATCTGATTCTTGGTCTTTTCAAGATGATGTTAAGTATACAAATAAAGTAATACAGTGAATAAATGAAGAGGTTGTTAGACAAATTAGTCATTCAAACAATGAGCCAGAATGGATGTTAGAGTTTAGATTAAAAGCACTTGAAGCTTTTAATAAAAGAGATATGCCAAAATGGTGACCTGATTTGTCTAAATTAAAACTTGATGAAATTTATTATTTTGCAAAACCAGAGTGAGCATGATCAAAAAAAACTTGGGATGAAGTTCCTGAAAATATAAAAAATACTTTTGATAGACTTGGTATACCTGAAGCTGAGAAAAATTCTTTAGCTTGAGTTTGAGCTCAATATGATAGTGAGGTTGTATATCACTCTTTAAAGGATGAATTAACTCAAAAATGAGTTATTTTTGATGATAGTTCTATAGCTCTAAATAAATACCCAGAATTATTTAAGAAATATTTTTCTAGATGTATACCTATAAATGACCATAAATTTGCAGCTTTACACTATGCTGTATGGTCAGGAGGAACATTTATGTTTATACCTTCTTGAGTAAAGCTTGATGAGCCTCTACAGTCTTATTTTAGAATGAATAGAAAAAGTTGATGACAATTTGAACATACTTTGATTATTGTAGAAGATGATGCCGAAGCTCATTATATTGAGTGATGTAGTGCTCCAAAATATGATGAGGCATCATTGCATGCAGGTTGAGTAGAAATATTTGTTTGAAAAAATGCTAAGATGAGATATTCTTCAGTAGAAAACTGGAGTCAAGATACTTATAACTTGAATACCAAAAGGGCCATAGTTTGAGAAAATTCATATATGGAATGGGTATGATGAAATATGTGAAGTTGAACTACAATGCTTTATCCATGTAGTATATTGGTATGAGATAATTCAAAAACTGATATGTTATGAGTTGCATTTGCTAATAAAAATCAAAATCAAGATGTTTGAGCAAAAGTTATACATATATGAAAAAATACAACATCAAACATAATATCAAAATCTCTTAGTAAGTGATGATGAATATCTACTTACAGATGATTGGTTGATATCAAGCCATCAGCAGAAAATTCAGTGTCAAAAATTGATTGTGATGCATTATTATTGGATAATGAGTCAGCAAGTGATACAGTTCCAAATATAATAGTATGAAATAGTAGTTCTATTGTATGACATGAAGCTAGTGCTTGAAAAATTAATGAAGATGACTTGTTTTATTTAAGAAGTAGGTGAATTTGAGAAGATGAAGCTACTGCAATGATTGTAAATTGATTTATTTCTTGAGTGGTAAAAGAATTACCTCTTGAATATGCAAGTGAAATGAATGTCTTGATATCTATGGAATTTGAGTGAGGTTTTTAAATAATTAAAATATAATATGAAATTAGATAAAAATACTGTTATTGATCTTATAAATAGAAAAGTTCCCAAGATACTTATTTATTTTTATGATGCTTGATGTAGCTGACAAAAAGTAAATATAACTGAAGATTTTTCTTTAGATAACAATATACAAAAAATGGAGCTTAAAAGTAGTCCTTTTGATGTTTATGTAGAAAAAAAGGATTATGACAAATTTAAAAAATCAATAATAACAAAAACTGTTTCAAAAGATCATACATGAAAAGAAAAAATTCGCTATATTTTTAGTAATCAAGATGTAAAAGATAGATGTTCTTGTTGAAGTAGTTTTAGCTTTGAAGCAAAAAAGCCAAAAATTGACTTAGAAAAATTGAAAAACTTAAAGAAAAATTTTAAAAATAACACCAACTAAAAATGCTAATAAAAGAAAATGGTTTTTATTTATTATCAGATTTAAATTCTAAAGAAATAGAAATATCAAGCTGAGTGGTTGCTAGTTTTTTTGATGATTGAAATTCTGATATTGATGTCTATATTTGAGAATGATCAAATATAGAGTTTTATTGATTTTTAAAAAATGATAATACTCATAATATTAATTTTTATCAAAACTCAGACTTTTCAAAACTAAAAGTTAATTATCTTCTTGTTTCTTATGACTCATATGAGATAAAATCAAAAATTTATTCAAAAGTTTTAAGTAATAATTCTTATGTAGATATTCATATCTTATCATTAGTATGAAATAATTGATCTATAGATATAGATTGAATTGTAGAGATAGATAAGTGATTTCAAAAAATAAAAGGACACCTTTTAGAGGAAAATATATTTTTATGATCTAGTTGAAAAATTAGATGAGTACCTACTTTATTAGTTAGAAGTGATGATGTTGAAGCTAGTCATGCTTGTAAAATAGAAAAAATAAATGATGATAATTTATTTTATTTAAGAAGTAGGGGGCTTGATAAATCAGACTCTGTTAGTATGTTACTTGAATCTAAGATAAAAGTACTTTTTAATTGTTTATCAATGATTGATAAATCATTTTATTGAGAATTAATAGAAGAAATATTAGAAATTACAAATAATAAATTATCTAACAAATAATTGATTTATTATTTTAAAAAATTATACTTAACACATTATTTATATCATTAAAAATTATTATGAAAAAGTTTTTTAAATTATTTTATAGCTTATTGATGTTTGGGTTATTAATATCTAGTACAAATGCACTAGATTCATGAACTTGATTTAGTACTAACACATGAAGTAATTCAAGTAATGAATTATCTGTTGAATCATCTATAGAAGATACTAGTTATATATATTATTATTGACAAGGTTGTTGATATTGTGCTAATGTTGATAAATATATGAGTTCAGTTGATTGATATGAAAAAGTTAATATAGACAAAAGAGAAATATATTATAATGATCAAAATAGAGAGCAAATGCTTGCTGATGCTAAAAGATTATGATTAGATCCTAGTTCAGTATGAGTTCCTTTTTTGATAATAAATTCTTGAGAAAATAGTGAAACATTAATTTGAGATAAACCAGTTATAAGTCATTTTGAAAATATATTATGACCAGCACCTGAAAATAATAATGCTGCTATAATATTAGCTATACTAGCTGTACTAGCTGTTTTATTACCTGTTTTTTTAATAAAATTATCTAATAAAAATTAATATGACAAAAACTTTATCTATAATTATATTATTCTTTACTTTCTTTTGAATATCTTTTGCTTCAGGAGATATAGAATCAACAATAAGTATTTCTGAGAGAATAAAGTTTTTTTTGATATTGGTGCCAGCAGCTTTATGAGATAGTATAAATCCTTGTGCTTTTGCTGTTATGTTTATACTGTTATCTTCAATATTAAAAACACAAAAATCTAGAAAAAAGGTATTACTTGCTTGATTTTTATTCATCTTTGCAGTCTTTATAAGTTATATGGCAATGTGAATATGACTTTATAATGCACTTGCAACAACAAATAGTATTTTTTACTTAAAGTTATTTGTTTGAATTTTATGAGTATTAATATGACTAGCTAATTTAAAAGATTATTTTTGGTATTGAAAATATTTCAAAATGGAAGTTCCTGATAAATGGAGACCAAAAATGAAATCTTTTTTACGCAAGGTTGTTAGTCCTTTGTGAGCATTTGTAATTTGATTTTTGATATCTTTGTTTTTATTACCTTGTACATCATGACCATACTTAATGGTATTAGGTTATTTAGCTTCAGAATCTTCAGTTTTGAATATATGGTGATATATATATATAACTATTTATAATATTATATTTATAATACCTATGGTTATTATATCTATATTAGTAGCTTTTTGATTTAAAAATATATCTGAGCTAAAAGAGTATAAAGCTATAAATGTTGAAAGAATGCATTTGATAACATGAGTAATAATGCTTTTGATTTGACTATATATTTTATTTGATATCTTTGTTTAACCTATGTATAATGAAACTATAACTTTTTATAGTAAAACTCCACCAAACAAATGAATTTTGGATGATTATGATGTAAAGCATTATGAAGATAATGCTGTATGTTGAGATGATTTAGAGATATACTTAAAAATAGAAGACAATAAAATAAAAGATTTCTCTTTTGATTGAGATACTGCTATAATAACTACTGCATGTGCTTCTATTTTTTGAGAATCAATATTATGAATGGATATAGAGGATGTTTTAACTAAGGATTTTGATTATATGGAGGACCTTGTATGAATGACTATATCTCCTAGAAGAAGGCAGGCAGCTGTATTATGAATGCTTACTACGATAAATGCTATCCATAAATATATTTGAGATTGAATTGTTAATGATTTTGATGATATAATAGATTAATATTATGATAAAACTATCAAATAAATGAGATTATGCTATGAAATCAATGGTTTATTTATTAAAAAATAATGATAGATCTGTTAAGATATCAGAGATATCAAATGATCTAAATATATCTGAATCATTATTAAGAAGAATTATAGCATTATTGCATAAATGATGATTAGTATATACTAAAAAATGAAGAAATTGATGATTATGTTTGTGAAAAAAGGCAAGTGAAATAAGTGTTTATGATATTCTTTTTTATGTTTGAGAAGAATTATGAATTTCTGATTGTACAAAATGAATATACTGTAATAATAAACATAAGTGTCATACTACATCAATATATTGAAATATACAAAAGTGATTGAACTCTATATTAAAGCTTTATACTTTAGATAAATTTTATTTAGATACAAAAAATGAATAAAAAAAATTGATACTGATATTTGCATTGAGGATATTTATTTTATCTATTAGATGAAAAATCTCATGATTATGCATATAAAATTTTAGGGGAATGTTTGACTTCTAACTCTAATATTTATTATTTAAAACCTGTTTTAGATGATAAAAATATTGTTTTTAATATTGATGTTATATGAAATACCAAAAGCAGTGTTTTACTAGAGTCAAAAATAATAATAGATGATGAAGTACATGTTAGCTCAAACTTTACTTTTATAAAAAAAAGATAACTCAAATTAAGAGTTATCTTTTTTTTATAATGTGTTTAAGTCAATTTTTATTGATGGTCACATAGCATTACAAACAAATATATTATTTATATATTTACCTTTTGATCCGCTAGGTTTAACATCATTTATAGTTTTTAAGAAGTAGTTTAAGTTTTCTTCTAATTTATCACTACCAAATGATAATTTACCAAATATTGAATGTATATTACCTTGTTTATCAGTTTTAAACTCAAATTTACCAGCAGCTATTTCTTTTACTGCAGCAACTAAGTCATTTGATACTGTTCCTGCTTTAGGGTTTGGCATAAGACCTTTTGGTCATAATACTCTAGCTATTTTACCTAAGTGTCTCATCATAGAAGGAGTAGCAACACAAACATCAAAATCTAATGATTGTTCACCTTTTTCTATTTCTTCTATAAGGTCTTCACCACCAGCTATAGTAGCTCATGCATCTAGTAATTCTTTTGGATTACCGTCAGTGAAAGCACATACTTTAGAAACTTTACCTGATCAGTTAGGTAGGTTTATAGTAGTTCTTATCATTTGATCAGCATATTTTGGATCAAGATTTAAGTTGAAGTGTACTTCTACAGTAGGGTCAAATTTAACTGTATTAGTTTTTTCTAATAATTCAACAGCTTCTTTTACACTGTAGCTTTCTGCATTTATTAACTCTGCAGCTTTGTTATATTTTTTACCTCTTAACATTTTGTAATAATTATAATATAAAGGTGTAGCGAACATATTTGTTCTTCCTTAATAGGCTGCTAGATTATATATAAAAAGTATAAAATGTAAAATTATTTTTTATCTTTTTTATCAACTGGATCATATCATCACTTATTCCATGGCATACATCTTAATATTCTTAATATTCATTTTAGAGTTCACTTTAAAGCTCATTTTTTTTCAACTGATTCTATCATATATTGACTACAACTAGGTATATGCTTGCAATAAGGTGCATTATTCATACTTTTTGCCCATATACTATGGTCAGGTGATAAGTACTTTTGATATTTTTTTACCAATTTTATTATTAATTGTTGTAATATTTTCATATATTTTTTAGATTAAAATAAAACTCCTAATATTAATAGGAGTTTTTATTTTTTCAAATATTATTTAACTGATTCAACAATATTTGAGAAAACTTTTGGGTTTGAAATAGCTAAGTTTGATAAAACTTTTCTATTTAATGTTACATTATTTTTATAAAGAGCATTTATTAATTTTGAATAACTCATACCATTTTGTCTTGATGCAATGTTAATTCTAACATTCCATAATCTTCTAAAATCTCTTTTCTTTTTTCTTCTACCGATATAAGCATTTGTTCCAGCTTTCATCCAAGCATTTTTAGCTCTAGAGAAAACTTTAGAATTAAGCATTCTATATCATTTTGTAGATTTTAAGATTTTATTATGTCTTTTTTTTGTCATTAGACCTCTTTTAACTCTAACCATCTTAGTTTACTGTTATATTTTAATATTTTAATATTTACTAATTCCTACATATGAGGTAATTGTTGTTTTATTTTTTTAGTTTCAGATGAAGAAACTATAACACCATATTTATTTCTACCTTTAGATTTTTTAGATTTATCTGAAAGTAAGTGTCTTTTCCAAGCTTTATCTACTTTGAATTTACCTTTTCCAGTAACTCTAACTCTTTTTTTAACTCAACTTCTAGTTTTTAAAGTCATAATTGTATATTTACAGTTATAAAAATTATTTAATAGGTTTTAACATTGCATTGAATGTATTACCACTTTTTTTGATTTGTCATTCCAGTTTGTAAACATCACTTAATGATTCTACAAAATTGTGTATTTTTTCATTAGCTATTGATTCATAATGATTTTCTCTTCATCTAAGCATTAGACTAACTTTTAAAGGGTGTCACAATTTACCAAACTTCTCAGCTTGTTTTCTTCTTATTTCTAAATCATGATCTCATATTTTAAAAGTAATCC
This sequence comes from Candidatus Altimarinota bacterium, assembly GCA_041694155.1. Classification (GTDB taxonomy): domain Bacteria; phylum Patescibacteriota; class Gracilibacteria; order BD1-5; family UBA6164; genus JAAZVM01. Next base: position 203,739 of record JASMTS010000012.1, read on the forward strand.
TAATGTTTTTTAAATCAGGAGCTTTTCATTTTTGCTTATTTTTTTGTTCTTGCTTTTTTTGTCTATACAAAAACTTTCAATAATCTAATATTTTTACTATAGTCAAATCTCATTTTTTTCACATCTCCATAAGATCAAGGCTTTTTTCCGAAGCCATCTCTCTTGCTTGTTCCATTTTCATTTCTCAAAGATTTTCTCATTCTTCATTGATCAACTGTATATTTTTAGCTACAATTTGATCATTAATTAATCTCTTTTTTTCTTTCAAAATGAATTTTTTAATAATTAAGATAGATTTTTAAGCATTTTTACAAATTTTGCTTTTTTTCTAGAACCATTATTTTTGTGAATTATATTTTTTTTCACTAATTTATCTATTATAGATTGTAATCCAGATTGTATATTTTTTCAATCTTTATCTTTTTTATTTTCAAAAATTTCTTTTGCAGCTTTTACATCACCGGCTTTTATAGCTTTTTCAAAAGATAATCTTGATTCTCTATATAGATCTCTAAAATGGTCATTTCTAGCTTTTCTTTTATGGTTTTGTCTTAATTGTTTTTTTGCTGACGCTATTATTGGCATAGACTAATTTATTTAATAATAAAAGTAATTTTTTATTAAATAGCCTTTTTTGAGAGGATGGGGCTATTTAATGAGTCTCTTTTGTGCAGGAATTATATAGAAAAGATTAAAATAGTCAAAAGTTTTTTTATCTTAATTCTCAACCTATTTTTTCTACATTTTTTATTATTTTTTCTATGATTACTGCCTTATCTTTGTCATCTAATGTTTTGTCCATAGATTGTATATATATTTTGAATGTTATACTTCTATTTTCTCATAGTTTTTCTTTATTTTCATATATATCTATTATTTTAACTTTATTTATTAAGCTGTTATCTGATTTCTCTATAGTTGATTTTATTTTGCTTGATTCTAATTTTTTAGGTACTACAAAATTTAGATCAAAATTGTTCTCTTGATATGTTGATATTTCTTTGTATTTTTTTATTGAATATAGTGCATCTTCAATTAATATTGCATCTATTTCAAAAAATCAATATCTATCTTTTATGTCAAAATTATTAAGTACTTTAGGACTTATTTCTCATATATATCATACACTTTTTCATCTAATAATTAATTCTGCAGTTCTTCATTTATGAGCAAAACTAGGTATATTCTCTGGTGTTGTAAATTCAAATTTAAATATTCATACTGATTTCAGAAAGTTTGATATTATTTCTTGAGTCTCATAATATCAAATATTATTACTTTTATTTAATCATGATATTACAAGAGTTTCTTTGATATTGTTTTCATCCTTTTTTATAAATGTCTTTTCTATCTCAAATACTTTAATATTTTCAAAATTTATTTGATTTTTTTCAACTGTATCCAAAAGATTTGGTATCAAACTTCATCTAAGGTGAGTTAATTCCTCTGATAAAGCATTTTTCATTGATATTAGATTTTCAGTATTATCAAGACATTTTTCCATTATATCTTGATTCAAAAAAGAGTAGTTATATATATCAAAAAATCAGTTATCAGTAAAAAACTTCCTAGTATCATTTTTGAGTTTATATAAATTACTTTGTGTAACTGCTCATAAGTTTATTTCTGGTATTGTCGATTGTATTTTGTTATATCATGTTATTCTTGCAATTTCTTCAGCTATATCAGCCTTAAAATTTAAATCTTTTCTCCAAAAAGGTATATTTAGTTTATTTCAATTTTTAGTTATTCATAAATTATCTAATATTTTTAGTATATCTTCTTCTGAATAACTTTTTCATATTAAATTATTTAAAAAACTTACATCATAATCTATTTCAATATTTTTTTCAGGATTATTATTGATGTCTGTATACTCTTTTATTTTTATTCAATCTATATTTTTTTCTAATTCGTCTACTATTAAAGATAATCAATGTATTTGTAATCAGTTAACTATATCTTTTTCAAATACATTTAATGAGTCTGTTCTTATTCATAATCTTTTTCATGTTTTTCTTATTACCGATTGTTCAAACTTTGCTGATTCAATAATTATATTTTTTGTTTCATTGCTAACTGCAGAGCTTTTTCATCATATAATTCAACCAAGTGCTAATATTTTTTCACTATCAGCAATTACTATGTCTTGACTATTTAATTCATATTCATTATCGTTTAATGCTATAAATTTTTCTCAGTCTTTTGCATATCTAATTTCTATTTTTCATTTTATCTTATCAGCATCAAAACAGTGTGTAGGTTGACCATATAAGTATAATGAATAGTTTGATACATCTACTAATAATCATTTTGAATCTACTTCAGCACTAGATAAAATATCTTTTATGTATTGAGGAGATTCTATGTTTTCTACATTTTGTACTTTAGCTGCAATATATCTTGGTACTACATCTTTTATTTTGTTTTCTATATCTACATTATCTAGTCATTTGAAATCTCTATTAGAATATTTATAGTCAAATTTTTCTCCATATATTGCATATATCTCTCTTAATATTCATATATGTGAAAAAAGGTCAGGTCTATGGTTTATAGCCTTATTGTCTATTTCTAATATTGCATCATCTATTTTAAAATATTCTCTTGCTGACATTCATAGCGGAGCTCATTCTGGTAGCTCTAGTATTCATTCTTGTCTCTCATCAACTAGTCAAAGTTCATCTTCACTACATATCATTCATTCACTAACTACTCATCTTATTTTTGTTTTCGCTATTTTGAAGTCTGGAGTTAATTGTGCTCAAACCATAGCTACAGGTACTTTTATTCATGCTCTTACATTTGGTGCTCAACAAACAATAGAATAAGTTTCTCAATTTACTTCTACTGTTGTACAGTTTAATTTATCACTATCTGGGTGTTTTTCACAAGTTTTTACTTCTCAAATAATTACATTTTTTAAATTTTCTCATTTTAAAATTATATCTTCTACTTCTGCTGTATGCATTATTATATCTTGAGCTAGTTCTTCTTCTGATTTTAAATCATTTTTATATTTTTTTAGTACATTATATGAAATTTTCATTTTATTTAATTGTTTAATATTTTAAATTTAATATATAAAAATATATATAATTTTGGCTAAAAGGCAAGAATTCATTTATATTTTATTTTTTGAATAAAAAATGTTAAAATATAAATAGTATTTAATTATTAATATTATTAATGAATTATAGTTTTCAACAAAAAACAAGGCAAATTGATATACTTAAAAAACAATTAATAGATAGTTGATTGGTAACAATTGATATTATTAATGATGCTCAAAAATTATATAATGATATACCTTATCATAATTTTTTGCATGCTTTGAGAGTTGCTAGTTATGTTTTATTATTAAATAAAAATAGATTTAGTCCTTTGGAAATTAGGTCTTTGATAATAGCATGATTATTTCATGATGCATGACATACTTGAGATGTTACAACTTTGGATGAATTTATATCACTAGATTATTTTAGAGTTACTATGGATAAATATCCAGATTTTTTGATAGATGATAGTATATGCAGGGCATGAATAATTGGGACAGTTTTTAAAAACAGATCTAGTAATATAAATAAATATGCAAAAATTATGGCAGATCTTGATATATGAGATTTAGCTTTTTGAATCGAAGACTTTTTGTATTATTGATCATTATATTCATTAGAATTATGAAAAAAACCTTCATTTTTTTATACAGAAGTAGAAAAATGATATTTTAAATTTTTGATGTGAATCAATAAGCATATAGTTATATCTCCAGAAGTAAGGGAGGTATTGCCCAATGCACTAAATACAATAAGAGAATATTATAAAATTGATTTAGATAAAAAAATACAAATATATAATACATTATTAAAAGAAGATATAACCTTAGAAGAGTTTAAAGAAAGGTTTTTTCAAAAATAAAAAAGTAGAAATTTAAATTTCTACTTTTTTATTAGCTCAAGCTATTTTTTATTACTTCTTCTATCTCTGCAGATAGTGCAGGGTTTTCTTTTAGAAAAGCTTTAGATTTTTCTCTTCATTGTCATAGTTTAGTTTCTCCATAAGAATAAAATGCTCAAGCTTTTTTTACAATTCAAGAATCTACTCATATATCTAATAATTCTCAAACTTTAGATATTCATTCATTGTACATAACATCAAATCAAGCTTCTTTAAAAGGAGGGGCTATTTTATTTTTTATAACTTTTACATTTGTCTGATTTCAGTTAATTTCTTTATCCATACCTGTACCAGATTCTATTTTTGCTTTTCTTCTTATGTCCAATCTTTGAGAAGCATAAAACTTTAGAGCATTACCTCAAGTTGTAGTCTCAGGACTACCAAACATAACTCAAATTTTCATTCTTATTTGATTTATAAATATCACTGTGCAGTTTGTTCTATGTATTGCTCATGTAATTTTCCTAAGTGCTTGACTCATTAATCTAGCTTGTAATCACATGTGCGAGTCTCACATTTCTCATTCTATTTCAGCTTTTGGTGTAAGTGCTGCTACAGAATCTACTATTATTAAGTCAACAGCTCATGAGTTAACAAGTTTTTCAGTTATTTCTAATGCTTGTTCTCAATAATCTGGTTGAGATATAAGTAAATTTTCTGTATCTACTCATATTTTTTTAGCATATTCAGGGTCTAATGCATGTTCAGCATCTACAAAAGCAGCAACACCTCATGCTTTTTGTATTTCAGCTATTGCATGTAATGTAAGTGTAGTTTTTCATGATGATTCAGGTCAATATATTTCTACTACTCTTCATTTTGCATATCAACCTCATAAGGCCAAATCTAAACTAAGTGATCATGATGAAAAAGTCTCAACTTTTTGTCTAGCTCATTCATCTCACAATTTCATAATAGATCATTTTCAAAATTGTTTTTCTATCATTGATAGCGCATTATCTAAAGCTTCTTGTTTGTTCATAAATAATAGAGTTAAAAATAATTGTATACTTTTTGTATATAAATAGTATATATTTTTATATATACTTGTCAAAAGATTTTTTAATCTTTTATTTTATAGTTTGATTTTAGTCATTCATATGTTCATATTACTATGTTTTTTCCTGAACATGTATTACATACAAACTTATATCAGTTTGGATCTGGTCTAGTTGTTTCTACTATTTTTTTACAATCTTTACAATAAAATGAAACTTCTCATCTTTCTTGTGAAAAATAATCTCTTTTGTCAAATTCCTCGATATTAACTAGGTCTGAAAATGTAGACATATTTATATGATTATTAAAATAAACTCATAACTTCTTCTTTAGGTTTTTCTATCTTTATTGTTCAATTATTTGCTAACTCTATAAAACATCTAAGAGTTGCTTCTACATCTGTAAGTGCATCATGGGCTCATACAAAAAATTCATTAAATAACTTTTTATGAAGTTCTCATAATTTTGGGTATTTAAACCTTTCTCAATTTCATTGTATGGCACAAAAATCAACAGTGTTTTTCATAGTACATATAACTTGTTTAGGTTTGTAATCAAACTCTCTATTTAATCTTTTTAATTCTAATTTTACCATTTCTTGATCGTATTCTATATTGTGTCAAACAATGATGTCAGGGGTATTAATATAGTATAAAATTTTATCTATTGTTTCTTCTATATAAGGAGAGTTTTTTATATCTATATCATATATATGGTGTACTTGACTTGAATTGTAGGGGATTGGTATTTTAGGATTTATCAAAAAGTCTACTCTTTCAATTTCTTTGAATTTTCAATTTTCTAATTCTCATAATATTCATGCAAATTGCACTATTTTTGGTTGTTTGTTAAGGTCTGTTTCTTTTTTGTTTATAAAACCTGTAGTTTCGGTATCAAATACAAATATTTTCATTTATAATTTTATTTAAAAATTAACTATTTTATTTTATAAAATAGATTGTTTTTGTAAAGTATAAAAATAAAAAAAACTCCTTAATAAATAAGGAGATTTTTTATTTTTTTAGTTGGTAATAATTTCTACCTACTCTTTCTATAACTTTTTTATTTTGTAAGTTCATGTAAATTGTAGTTTGTTTTACATTTCTTGTTTTTAGAACTTCTTTTGTTATATCTTCAGTACTCATAGGTTCTCAGCTTCTTTCTAGTGCATCAACTATAACATCTAATACAGTACCAGGGTTAAATCACCATTCTTTTAATGCATAAATTCATCTTCATATAAGTACAAATTCACTATTTCTGATAAGTTCGTTATGAATAGTGTTTACCTTTACTTTTTCTTCTAGCATATCAGTTATTTTATTTGATATGTCTACAAAGTGCATAGGTACTTTTTCTTTTTTCATAACATATATAGCTTTGTCTTTTAGTGTTTTTGGATTTAGTATTTTCCATTTAGTTAATCAAACTAAATCATTTTCACCAAATATGATATCTTCAAATAACTCTAAGCAAGAGTCTATAAATGTTAAACTATATCTGTTTTCTGATTTTAGATTTTCAGCTATATTTTCATATAACTTTTCTTTTGTAATTACATCTTTTTTCTTTTTAAGTATTTTTAAAGCTTCTTTGTGTATAGATTCAATACTTTGTTTTGAAATACTTGGTAGGAAAAAATATATTTTACATCATAATTTTTGTTTTGATTTTTTTATTTCATAGTCAGATTGTACTATGAATTCAAGTACTCCTGAATTTATGTCTGATTCTAATTCTAAATCTTTTATTATTTTGTTTACTAATTTATCTTTTGATATTACTCAACCATGCATTTCTATAAAATGCATAGCTCTTTCTTGTATTTTTGTGAGAAGAGTAGCTTTTATTATTCTACCTATTTTTTTTATTCAAGAATCTTCTATTTGTCTTACTCTTTCTCTTGTAATAGAGGGGCTAAAAGAGTTTCATATGTTTTGTAGAGTTTCTTTTTCTCAGTTTAGTCAAACTCTTCTTTCTATAACACTTCTTTCTTTTTCTGAAAGAGATTTTAGTATTTCTTCAAAAGATCTTACTATACTCTTGTTATTTAATATTGTATTGCTCATCTTTACAAGGGAATAACTTTAATAAATTCTTAATAATATATAATTGTTTTTACATAAAAGTCAAACTTTTTTATTTTTTAAAAAGGTAACTTCATATTGTTTTTTTCTTTAGACATCTCTCTTTCATAACTTAGCTTTTCTAGTATTATTTCTGAGTTATTTTTTTTGAATTCTTTCCTTATTAATAATCATCATATTAGTATAAGTACTCATGCTGTCATTGATAGAGTTGTTCAGTTTCAATAGGTTATTCATTCAGAAATTGTTGATAATCAAGTAGCAAAGCTTATAGTTATCAAGCTAAAACTAAGACTGATAAGTCAAGAGTTTATTATTATAAAATGTGTTCTAAAATTGAGGTCTGAATATAGTTTTATTTTTTCTTTGTAGCTGTTTGATAAAACCATTAAAAGAGGTAGTATGTATATAATGAATAATATGTATCATATATTTCATGATATAGGATTTAAAGAGTTCCATTTTATACTTTCTTGGTTATCTACTACCCATGGAAAAAATATACTAATTATACCTAATATAGATCAAATCATAACAATTTGCTTAGGTATAGACAAATTTAATGATTTAAATTTTATATTTTTGTAAATACTTTTTATTTGTTTTAAATATCTTTTGTTTGAGTTTTTCATAGGCTTTTAAAAATTCTTTTTAAAATTTGAAAAAACTTTAATTATATTTGATATTTTTGCAAATAGTTTATAATAATTGTGTTAAAATCTTAATATTACTTGTTGATGGTACAAAAAAAAATAATAAAAAATTCATTTTTGGAGTTAATTCTTTTATTATTAAGTATAATTGTTTCTTTTTTTAGGTCGTTTTTTTTAATTTTTTCAAAAGATATAAAGAAAAATAATATTTTTTTCTTATTTATGGACTTTGTATTTAGAAAATGGCCTAGATATTTTTGGCAAAAACCTTCACTTTACAAATTATTATCTTTTCCTTGAAATCTTATTAACTACTTACTTAAAAAATAATATGAAAAAAAATAATATTAAAGCTTTTACTTTGGTCGAAATAATGATATGAATTTTGGTAGTGTCTACCGTGATAATAGCATGATTTCAAGCCTATTCCAGCATAGCTGTATGAAAAATAAACTTAGTAGAAAAAACTGACATGCAAAAAGATAGTTTTTATTTTACTGAAAAATTATTCCAAATAATAAAAAAATGATGAGTATTAGATTATGAAGAATATTTTAATAGAAAGGTGGTTTGAACTAACACTTCTAGTGGTCATTATTTAGCTCCTACTTGATTTTGAAACTATTGAAAAGATTGAGACTTAATAAATGATTATTGAGAATGATTTTATTATTGTTCTAGTGACAGTACTTCCAATAGTGTTTCAGGTAATGGTTGTTTTGATAATTGATTGAGCTACTATTCAGATGGTTTAGATTACTTATCTTCAAATTGAGATTACCAAAGGTATTGACAATATAGTTTACAATTTATTGATTATAATTCAAATATGAATTCTGATTGATGAGATGAAAACAATGACTGAAGTATATTATGAGACGATGACGATGAAATATTATGAGATGGTCCAGATGTATTTTTGTCTTGAAGTGATGTAAAAGAAATTTACCTTATAAGTGGTGATTGAACTAAAAGAACTATTATTAGGTGGAATATAAAACAAGATAATTTTGCTCCTCCATGATCAACATGTAATGCTAGTTCTATAACAGATTTTTCTAATACTAATTTAGAATGATGTAGATGAACTATAGAATTTTTAAAATTAGAATGATATGATTATTGATTAGATCATGATATTTCAACAATTGATTCTGATTGAAGCCAATATGATTGAGTTATTGATACTTGGATTTATGATTCACAATTCACATGAGTTACATGATGAAATATTAATCAATTAGCTAGTGATGGATGAGATTATTGGAAAGAGCTATTTCCTGATACTGTAAGTGTTACAGATTTCAAAGTTTATGCTTATCCAAATATAGATCCAGAAGATTCTTGGAAAAATGATACTCCATCGTCAAAAATATCTCCTTACATAACTATCAATTTTAAAATTAAGCCTTCATGGGAAGTTAGAAGTAGACTAAAAAATGATTGAAAAGAAATTAATCTTACAACAACAATAAATTTAACAGATATATATAGTAAATAATTATTATGAAAAAAAATCAAAAAGCTTTTAGTTTGGCTGTAGCAATGGGGCTTGTTTTGATAACAAGTCTTTTGGCTTATACTATATTAGAATACATGATTCCTTTCAGTAGAAATATAAAATGAATAGAAAACTCTACCATGGCATATTATAATTCTAACAAATGAATTGAGATATGACTTTCTTTAATTAATTGAAGGCAAGATGATGAATTAGATGTTTGATACTCTAGGTCATATGAATCAGATAGAGTTTATGATTATGAATTTAACTCTTCTGTAATATGATCTACTTTACCTGAAAATGGTATGTGAGATAGTTATTATGATAATGACTATAATAAAATAATGACTTGAAACCCTATACAATTATCAATATGATACTGAATGCTAAGCTGATGAAATATAGATGTTATTTTTAGGGTTCCTGATTTAAATGAAGATTCTTTATTTAATCAAGAATTAGTTGATATATCATGAGATGATATGTGAATTATAAATTGGCAATTAACTAGTGCTTCTTCAACTCTTAATTCACACTCTGGTTCACTTATAAAGGTTTCAGAGGTTAATGATATGACAACTTGATCTGATAATATTCCTCCAGATGATTTAGATATGTGGTCTAGGGATTGAAGATTGCTTGATTGAAGCTCTAGTAACTTTTCAAGTTTTTATAACTCTAACTGTAATTGATCAAACGAATGTATATTAAAATTTTCTGTTATCAATGAATTAATTACTTCTGATTGAGGTGTCCCATATTTGGAGTGGCAAATTGATACATGATCAGATAATATACCATATCGTTATTCAAGGATATATTCTGAAGGTGAATCTTATTGATTTGTAAAACAAATTGATGTTAGGGTTCCACAAGAAACAGTTTCAGAAGCTTTTGATTTTACTGTTATACAATAAAAGTATTTAATTATATATAAATAAAAATGAAAATATTCACAATAGAAGAAAATGATGCAAACCAAAGATTAGATAAATTTTTAAAAAAATTATTTCCAAATGCTACTAGAAGCCTTATATATAAGTTCAATAGAAAGAATAAAATAAAAATAAAGTCAGATGATACTGATTTTAAATTTAAAAAAATGGACAATGAATATAAGTTAAAATTAAATGATGAAGTAAAGATTTTTTTGAGTGATTCTGAATTTGATACTCTAAATAAAAAAATAGAAAACAATGATATTAAGTTATGAGAGTCATTATCAAAAAAAGATATAGTATATGAAGACTCTAGTTTGTTGGTTATAAATAAAAATCCTTGAATAAATGTTCATGCAGGTGACCATAAAACAAAAGAAACAAATATTATAAATCAAGTACATGATTATTTATGAAACTCATTAAATAGTCTTACATTTAAACCTAGTCTTATACATAGGATTGATAGAGATACTAGCTGACTATTGCTTATTTGAAAAAGAAAAGATATTTTGACAAAGCTTGTATGAGATTTTAAAGACCATAAAAAGGTCAAAAAAATTTATTATGCAATTGTATTATGAAGACTATCTAGAAAATCTTGAGTTATTAAAAAACCACTAAAAAGGATTCAAGGTGCAGTTAATCAAAATAAAGTTCAAGTCTCTGAGTCATGACAAACAGCCATATCTCATTATAAATTATTGAAAGAATATACTATAAATACAAATGAATGAAATTTGATTTTCTCTGAAGTCGAAGTTCGTATAGAAACATGAAGAATGCATCAGATAAGGGTACATATGTCTAGTATATGAAACCCTATCTTATGAGATAAGGCATATTGAGATCAAAAAATAAATAGATTTCTAGAGTTAAATTATGGGCTTTCAAGGCAAGCCTTACATGCTTGGAAGATTGATTTCTTCCATTATTATAGAAATAAAAAATTTTCTCTAGAGGCTAGGCTTAAAGATGATTTGAAAAATTTTATAAATAAACTAGATAATAAAAAATAATTTTTTAAGCTTATTTAAAATAAGCTTTTTTTATTGATAATTTTATTTTTAGTTGTATTATTTATTTAAATATAAATTAATTTAATATAAATATGATAGGATTTTTATTAAAACTTATGCTTACAAGAGGGCTTTCTATGAAAAGGTGGAATAATTTTCCTCGTATAGAAGATGTTAGTCATATGGATAATGTGGGTTATGTTTTACATATTGCTTTATTCTTAGCTTATTTAGAAGAAAAAAATTGAAAAAGTATAGATAAGGAATTTTTGATTAAAAGAATAATTTTCAACTCTTTTTTATCCCTTTTGATATCTGATATCAATTCTTGAACAAGAGAGTATATCAAAAATATAGATAATTCTATATTCAAAAAAATAGAAGAATTATGAATTCAAAACTTAATGGATCTAGATTCTCCAGAATATATTAAATATGATATAAAAGAAACTATATTAAATCAAACTAATGAACTAGAATTATCTATTATTTCTGCTGCAAAAAAATATGCATGACTTAATGAGTGTCTTATAAATTCAAAAATATATAGTGATACTTATGAAGTACCTCTAAAAGAAATAAATGATTTTTTATCAAATAAAAGAAAGACTTTAAAAAGTTTGGATATATTACTTTGAAATGATGATTATAGAAAGTACCTTAGTCATATTAGAAGACTAAGTCACTCTATGAGATGGAGTTGACAGACTAGAATATTTCCTATATCAGTTATGTCACACTTAGTTGTAATAACTTTTGTTGCTTATGTTATATGAAAAATAGAAAATTATAATTGAGCAAATTTTGATATTCAAGAATTGTTATTGAAAACTATTTATCATGATATTCCAGAAGCTATTACTTGAGATATAATAACTCCTACAAAAAAATCAGTTGACTGATTTGAAAAAGTTTTAGAAAAAGTAGAAATAAAAATGATGGATGACTATATATTTTGTAATGTTGATAGTGATTATAGGGAGTTAGTTTTTGAATATATGCTAAACCCTTTTGATTGAGAAATCGGTAAAATTGCAAAACATGCAGATATATATTCAGCACTTCTTGAGTCAAAAATAGAAAGAAACTATTGATGAAAAAATTTTTCACAAATATACAGAAATATAAAAAAAGTTTTAAACAAAATTGATACAAAAAGTATGGATTATATGCTAAAAAATGTAATTGACAATTTTGATGAAAAAATAGATGATGTACATTTAAAAACTAATTAAAATAAATAATGGATACATACAATAAATTTTTGGAGTATTATGATGATATAGTTAGATGAATAAATTCTCCATTGGATGATGAAGTAGAATTTTTGATAGAAGACTGTATAATGGAATATAAACCTAATTCACAAACTATATTGGAAGCAGCCTGTGGTACATGAACTGTTGCTTTTGAGTTAAAAAACAGATGATATGATGTATCTGGTTTTGATATAAATAAAAAGGCTTTAGACATAGCAAAAGATAAACTATGAGAAAAAAATGTTTATCATGCTGATATGATAAACTATGATTTTAATAAAAAATTTGATATTATTTTATGTAACTACAACTCTATTTGTCATTTGTTAAAATGGGAAGATTGGAAATCTTTTTTTATTAATACTTACAATAATTTGGATAAATGATGACTTTTTGTTTTTGATATAAATACAATTTTTGAATTTGAAAATATAACTCGTGATTTTGCCCAGTTTTATACATTTTGAAAGGATGTTGTTTGTCTTGAAATGTTTAAAAGACAAAAAGATTCAGAAAAAGATATTGATATTCCATGAATCTATTATGAATGGCTTATAAAAATATTTTCTCATCAAGATAATGATAACTTTAAATTGACAAAAGAGGTTGTAAGAGAAAATTCTTTTGCTATATCAAAAATAGAAAAAGAGTTATCTAATATATGATTTAAGCTTGTAGAAAAGGTTGATTATCATTATTGAAAGGTGACTGCTGAAAGTGAAAGGGTTTATTTTATATGTATAAAAAAATAATTTTATAATGAAATATGTATTATCAACAATAGCTTGAGTAGAAAGTATAGCAAAAAAAGAAATACAAAAACAATGATGAATAATTGAAGAAACTACTGATAGGCTTATAACTTTTTCTGGTTGAGTCGAGCTTATACCTAGAATAAATTTATGGTCTAGAGTATGAAATAAAATGTATTTATTGCTTGCAGAAGAAGATAATGTATTAGGTTTTGATCAAATGTTTGATATTATCAAAAATATATCATGGAAAAAATATTTTAAAAAAGATTTTCCTATTGTTATAAAGTCGAGTTCTATAAGAAGTGATTTATATTCAGCTAGAACTATTCAAAGTTTATGAAAAAAAGCTATTGTAAATTCTCTTGTTTGAGAATGATGAGTTGTTCATGAGGATGATAATTTAGAAAAGCTAGAGGTTTTAGTACTTATTATAGATAACAAATTAAGAGTGTTATTAAATACTTCATGAAGTGCCCTTCATATGAGATGATACAGGACCAATGCATGAGAAGCACCCATAAAAGAATCACTAGCTGCTGCCCTTGTTTTGTTGTCTGGTTGGAAGTTTAGAGAACCTTTTTATGATGTTTTTTGTTGAAGTTGAACTATTGCAATAGAAGCTCTTATGATTGCAAAAAATATAGCCCCTTGATTAAAAAGAAATTTTGCTTTTGAGTGATTATGACTTGTTAATAGTGAAGTTTTTGAAAATGAAAAACTTTTAGCACAAAAAAAACAGTATAATTGAGATTATACTATTAAGGCAAGTGATATTGATAATAGTATGATAGATATAGCTCAAGAAAATGCTTTAAGAGCTTGACTTGCTTGAGAAATAAATTTTGAAACAAAAGATTTTAAATCTTATTTTGATAAGGATTTAAGGGGGTGCTTAGTCTCTAATCCTCCTTATTGAGATAGGCTTAAAGAAGAAGATTTGGTATGATTATATAATAATATAGACAAATTGTTTAGAGTTAATAATAACCTTAATTGATGAGTTATTTCTAGCTTTATGGACTTTGATAATATTATATCAAATAAAAAGATGTATAAAAAAAGAAAGCTTTATAATTGATGAGAAAAATGTTATTTTTGGAAAAAGATTAATTGATAAAAAAAAATATGCAGACAATATCTAGGTTGATGCCATCTAAATTTAATGAAAAGCTATTATCATGAGAATATATTTTGATAGATTTTAGAACTTATGAAGAAAAAATATATTATTGATATATTTGAGGTACTGACTTGTTTATTGATGTATACAGTCGTGATATAGTAGAAAAAATAAATTGATTGGATAAGAAGAAAAAATATTTGATTTATTGCTTTCATTGAAATAGAACACAATGAGTTCTTGATTTTATGAAAAAAAATTGATTTATTGAAGTCTATGATTTGATTTGAGGTATAGAGTATTGGCAAAATTATGGTTATGATATGGTATTTGATTAAAAAAATTGATTTTTTTTAAAAACATATATAATAAAATAGTCAATAATGAAAAGGAGATTGACAAATGTATAGAATAGTTACTTTGGACCATAGCACTGCTGGTACTCCAGAAGATGGCTTTGGTCTTGATGAATTTGGTAACTTTTTTGTTGCTATTTCCAAACATGGATTTGATAAAGACAGAGAGGCTGTAATTTTTGTTTTTGATAACAAAAAAGTTATAGCAACTACTGCAAAAATTATCAATTCCAGAAACTATAAGGCTGACAGACTTAGGTCTATACGCAAAATGGCTAAAAAAAATTCTTATGATACAAGAGTAATAGAAAAAATAATAGAGTATCATTTGGTTTTTTTGGGTCGTAGAAAGTATAGAAGAAATGTGAATACCTATCTTTCTAGGGTTCATGTAAATAGAATAATTTCCAACATACTTTCTCGTGTATATAAGCATGTAGGCAGTCATTATGATAGGAGTAGTGTTAACTTGAAAAAACATAAATATCAGGACTTTTATTTTAGGGTAAAAGATGCTGGTTTTATATGACAAAAAAAGACAAAAAGCTTAAGCTTTTTGTCTTTTTTCTTTATTATACTCTAGTTTTATTATCTCAGTCATTTTCTACATCAGCATCTTGTACTCAGTCATCATCAGATTTGTTATCTGAATTATCTTCTCAAGTGTTATTTTGTGCTTCAGATCATGGTTGAGAATATAACTTTTGTCATACTTTCATTAATTCATCAGTAAGTTCTTTTGTAGGAGCTTCTAATTCTTCTTTTGATGCATCAGATTTTTCTAACACTTCTTTTACTTTAGATATTTTTTCTTCTATAGATTTTTTATCGTCTTCTTCTATTTTGTCAGAATTATCTTTTATCATTTTTTCAGCTTGTGCAACTGATGAGTCAGCATTGTTTCTAGCATCAACTCATTCTTTTTTCTTTTTGTCTTCTTCTTTTTTAGCTTCTGCTTCCTTTACTAATTCTTCAACTTCTTTTTCATCCATACCTGTAGAACCTTGTATAGTTATATGTTGTTCTTTTCCAGTACCTTTATCTTTTGCTGTAACTTTTAATACTCAGTTAGCATCAATATCAAAACTTACTTCTATTTGAGGTACTCATCTAGGTGCTGAAGCTATACCATCAAGTACAAATTTACCTAATGATTTATTATCAGCTGCCATTTCTCTTTCTCATTGTAATACATGTATTTCTACACTAGGTTGATTATCTACAGCTGTAGAGAATGTTTCTGTTTTGTTAGCAGGTATTGTTGTATTTCTAGCTATCATTGGAGTTCTGATACCTCACATTGTTTCTATACCTAGAGTTAATGGTGTAACATCAAGTAATAATACATCAGTTACATCTCATCCTATAATACCAGCTTGTACAGCTGCTCATAATGCTACAGCTTCATCAGGATTAACAGATGCATTTGGTTTTTTACCAAAAAATGCTTCTACTTTTTGTTGTACTAATGGAACTCTAGTCGAACCTCAGACAAGAAGAACTTGGTCTAATTCACTAGCTTGTAATCATGCATCTTCTAATACTTTTTTACATGGCTCTAAACTTTTTTCTACAAAATCTCATACTAGTTCTTCAAATTTTGCTCTAGTTATAGTCATCATAAGGTTTTTAGGACCACTAGAGTCTACAGTTATATATGGAAGATTTATATCATAACTAGTTGTACTTGATAATTCTTTTTTAGCTTTTTCTGCTTCATCTCTAACTCTTTGAAGAGCCATTGAATCGTTAAATAAATCTATTCCTTGATCTTTTTTAAATTCTTCAATTATATAGTCTGTAATTTTTTTATCAAAATCATCTCAACCTAAGTGAGTATCTCAGTTAGTTGCTAGTACTTCAAATGTACCTTCTTCAGATAATTCTAATATAGATATATCAAATGTACCTCAACCTAAGTCGTATACTGCTACTTTTTCATTTTTACCTTTACCAGCACCATATGATAATGCTGCAGCAGTAGGTTCATTAACTATTCTTTTTACTTCTAATCATGCTATTTTACCTGCATTTATAGTTGCTTGTCTTTGGTCATCGTTAAAATAAGCAGGAACAGTAATAACTGCTTCTTTTACCTCAGAACCAAGATATTTTTCTGCATCTTCTTTTATTTTCATAAGAACATGAGCTCCTATTTCTTCTGGTCTAACTTCTTTTCAATCAAATTTTATTAAAGCTTCACCATTTTTACCTTTTACTACTTCATATGGAACATTTTTTATTTCATCTGCTACTTCATCATATTTTCTACCTATAAATCTTTTTGCAGAAAAAATTGTACCAGCTGGGTTTGTAATAGCTTGTCTTTTTGCAGGAGTACCAACTATTATACTTCCATCTTTGTGTGCTACTATAGAAGGTGTAGTTCTATTTCATTCTGCATTTTGAATTACTTTAGCTTCACCTCATTCCATAAAGGCAACACATGAGTTAGTAGTACCTAAGTCTATTCATATAATTTTTCCCATATATTTTTATATTAAAATTTAAAGTTTGTAATTTTTCTTGTATTTTTTTAAAGTCATTTTTTATGACTTGGCAGTATATTATCATTTTTTTTATTTCTGTCAAAACTTTTTAGCACTTTTTTATATAGAGTGCTAAAAAATACTTTTAGATAAAAAAAACAGGGTTATTAACCCTGTTAAATAAAGTAATTCAGGCTATATTTATGCCAATTTTCTTTCTTCATTTTGTTGCATATAGCTTGAAATCGCTGATTGAATCTTGTCTTTTAAGAAACATTTTCGTTTTTTGAGTTCCACGATATTCGTGTATTCGCTACAGTTATTAACTGAAGCTGAAACTCTTTTGAATTCTTCAACCAGCGCACCAAAATTATCATCTTCTTGTGAGATTTTGGCGATTACTTCTTTGTTTTCTTTCAGAAACTGAGATTTCCTCATCTGATACTCCTTTTTGATTTATTTTCCACTTACTTACTAAGTAAGCCATTATTTTATAATATTTTTTTTTATTAAGTCAAATTTTGTTTTTCTGCTTTTGTGTGTTATAATATTTAAAATAATTATTTTGATTTGTTAATTATTAATGATGAAAATTATGGTTGAAAATATTGAAAATATAGAAAGCAATGAAAAAGAAGAAGAGTTTTCTAATGAATTTGATCAATATGTTTCTTTTTTAGAAAGAAAAAGAAATCAGATAGATCATATTATAGATAAATAGTATCTATTACAATTGACAAAGTATTATATGTGTATAAATTAGACATATAATACTTTTTTTATTGAAATTTGTTAAATTATTTTATTCGTAAATTTCATAATCATAAAAATATAATGGATTTGAATTTCTTTTATATTTAGTATAAGTTAATCTAATATCATTTGATCATTCTCTTAAATCAATTTCTACTTCATAATAAGGCATCAAAATCACAGAAATATATTCATTTCATTTCCAATTTTTAACTAAATATTTTTGAGCTTTGTATTTAGTTTTTATATTTTCATATTTTTTTGTATTGCCTAAATAGTTAACTCAAACTGTTAAATTGTTTGGTAATTCTAGATCATCAAAAATTGTTAATCTTGTATTTTCATATGAATCTACTCAAGAAGTAAACATTGTTCACAATAATTCGTTATTAAATGGTTCAATAACAATCTTTGTTTTTTGATTTTT
This sequence comes from Candidatus Altimarinota bacterium, assembly GCA_041694155.1. Taxonomy (GTDB): domain Bacteria; phylum Patescibacteriota; class Gracilibacteria; order BD1-5; family UBA6164; genus JAAZVM01. The sequence goes on from JASMTS010000012.1 coordinate 222,055, forward strand.
ATCACTATATATATTTATATTATCTACATTGCCTATTGTTAAATAATTCTCAATTTCTATTATATCATTTTTTTCTCATTCAAAATATTTTTCAGCTGCTCAAAATGGAGCTTTATAACTTTCAAATACTCAAAATTTTTGAGTATTTCAAAATATATATAATACTCCAGATTTAGAAAGTTTTATTAAATTATTTTTTCATATTAATTCATATAAATAATTTACTTGTCAAGATAATCTAGGTAATTCTATTTTGTTATTATTTCTATCTATAGATTTTCTATTAACATGATATTTTATTTTTCATCATCAATCAAGTTTTACATTTACCTTTTTATTTTCTTGATAAAAATAAAAAGGTTCTTTTCAATATTTTTCAATAATATTTTCAGTATTTATTATATTTTTCGAAGCAAAAGAAGTATTAAAAAATGATAATAATATTATAGCAATAGTAATAATTTTTTTATTCATAAAAGTTATAAATTAATTAATAAATTTAAAGTTTAATTTTAAGTAATTTATTTTTTAAGTCAAAAGTTTTTATTATTTAAAACATTTTAATGCGATTTTAATATACTATGAGTATAATGATATATTTTATATTAAATATTGGCTTAAAATAGATGGTAAAAGTATAAAAATAATTTGTATTATTTCAAAATTTTTTTATACTTTCGAAACTTTCAATAATGAAAGTAAAATCAAAAAAGGATGAGACAATGTTAAGTTATTTTTCTACCGCACGTTTTTTTATTGTTTTTGTTTTCTTTTTTTCTTCAGTTGTTTTTGCTGGAGAGGCAAGGATTTCAAATGAGTTTAAAAATACTATGAATTATTTGGATGATAATCCAGATAATGTGTTAGAAGCTACAATAAATGGAGCAACAGGATGGAAATTTTTGTATACATCTGAAACATCAGATGTATATACTGGATTTGGACAATTTGGACAAGTAGATGATTTAGGGTCTATTTATATTTCATTAGCACCAATTAATGAAGTAAATGCTGTAGGTTATCAATGTGTAGGTTTTGTAAAATCTGCAAGTCTTGATTTACGAAATACAGGTACCTCACAATGGATGAGAGGTGAAAGAGTAACATCTAGTGTATTACCAACTAGTGGTACTATAATTGCTACTTTCGATAGTTTCGGTAATTATGACCATGGCCATGTTGCAGTTTATATTGCAAAAATTGGTAATTATATATATGTGCTTGACCAAAATTGGGATGGAACAGGCTCAAATCCCGTAGGTAAAATTTATTTACATGCTATACCTTTTTCTGGAAATGGAGGAGTTAATGATGCAAACAGTTACTATCGTGTAGAAATTTAATTTTTTGTCTATAGAAAATAGCTCAAGTTTTATCTTGGGCTATTTTAATCATAAAGTTTTTATTATTATTTTGACAAAGTATTATATGTGTATAAATTAGACATATAATACTTTTTTATTTACAAAAATATGTTAAGATTATCTAATTTTCCATTTAAAACTCTAAAAACTAGACCAGTTGTTAGTGATAATAATTCTACAGGTATATTATTGCAAGCAGGTTTTATAAGGCAAACTATGGCCTGAGTTTATAATTATACAACTCTTTGACTTAGGGTTTTAAAAAATATAGAACAAATTGTTAGAGAAGAGATGAATAATTATTGAGCATCTGAAATACTTATGAGTTGATTATCTCCAATGGATGTTTGGGAAAAAACATGAAGAGCAGATATTGATGAATACTTTAAATCTCCAACATGGGGTGATAAATATTATAGATTTAATCCAACTCATGAAGAAATAGTTGTTCCACTTATGAAAGAATTTATAAATTCTTATAAAGATACATGAGCTTGTGTTTATCAAATCCAAACAAAATATAGAAATGAAAAAAGAGCAAAATCATGACTTTTGAGATGAAGAGAATTTTTGATGAAAGATGCCTATAGTTTTCATATAGATGACGAAGATTTTTCTCCTTATTATGAGTGAATGAAAGATGTATATATGAAAATATTTGATAGATTATGAATAGGTAATGATACTTATATAACTCTAGCTGACTGAGGTTCTTTTACAGATAAATATTCTCATGAGTTTCAAACTGTATTACCAATAGGTGAAGATGATATATATATATGTAGTGATTGTTGAACTTCTCATAATAAAGAGGTGGTTGATTTGGAAAAATGATTTACTTGTACTAAATGTAAATCATCAAATCATGAAATAAAACAAGCATCAGAAGTATGAAATATATTCCCATTAGAAACAAAGTTTACAAAACCATTTGATGTAAAAATGGCTAATGCTGATAATATTGAACAAGATGTTATAATGTGATGTTATGGTATAGGTGTTTCTAGGTTGATGTGAGTTTTGGCTGAATATTTTATGAATGATAACTGAATAGCTTGGCCAGATAATATAGCACCAGCAGATTATTATATTATAGTTATTTGAGAGCAAAATTTAGAAAAAGCTGAAGAAATAGCTTCTTCTTTAGAAGCAAAATGAAAAAATGTTATACTTGATGATAGAATGAATAAAAAAATATGATTTGGGCAAAAAGCATGAGATTGTGAATTGTTTTGAATACCAAATAGAGTTGTTGTTTCTCCAAAGACTGTTGAACAATGATGATATGAATTGACAAAAAAATGAGAAGATTCTAAAATTGTTAAATTTTAAATAAATAAGACTAGCTTTAAAAGCTAGTCTTATTTATTTTTTAAATTTTGTATTATTCTATCATATACGGTTTTTTGTATATCTTTTCAATTTTTAAATTCTTTTATTATTGTATGTAGTAACTCTTTGTTTATTTTTAATAAAACTAAATTTTCTAATGCTTTTATTGAAGCTGTTCTATTTTCATCTGTTATTAATGCTATTTCTCAAAAAATTTCTCATGTTTTTATAGTATTGACTTGTTTTCAGTCTATTTCTACAGAGGCATTTCATTTTTGTATTATATATGCTTCATTATTAGAGTTTTCTCATTGATGTATTATATAGTCTCATTCTTTTACTTCTACTCTTCTAGAGTTATCTATTATTTTGTTTATAAGCTCTGAATCTATTCATTGAAACAAATATATATCTTTTAGCTTTAAAGTCATAATTTTTTGTAATAATTTTAAAATACATTATTATGATAACATATAATTAAAAAATATAAAAAATATAAAATGATAAAAATAATAAGCTTTGTAGATAGTTTTAAGCATTATGAACAACCAATAAAGGAGTTTCAAAAGAGATTAGGTAAACAAGTGGAGTTATTAAAACTAAAACCTAGTAAGAAAAAAAATACAAATGCAATAATAAATGATGAATCAAAAACACTATTAAGCTTACTAGAAAAAGAAAAATGATATAAGGTTTTGTTATATATAGACTCAGTTGATATGAGTACCAAAGAATTTCATGATTTTATTGAATTAAAGCAAATGACCCATTCAAATATCGTTTTTATAATAGGGTGAGCTTATGGAGTAGATATAGATGTTATATCAAAGTATATTGACAAAAAAATGTCATTTTCATCTATGACTTTTCCTCACATACAAGCAATTATGATGTTGTATGAACAATTGTATAGAGTTTTTAGTATAAAAAAAGGTTCAAATTATCATCATTAATATTGATAAAATATAAAAAACTAATAACATATAAAAAAATGTTATTAGTTTTTTTGTCACTATTTTTTCTTTTTATCGTTATAATTATGGAGGATCTAAAAATAATGGAAAAATGTTTATCTTGAGATTTGTCATATTTTTGAAAAATTTATGATAGATATATTGATAAAATATATAAATTTGTTTATTTAAAAACTACAAATAAAGAAGTTGCTGAAGATATCGTTAGTGATGTTTTTATGAGTGCTATAAACAATGTAAATAGTTTTGATTTAGGTTCTAGCTCTAGTGTTTCATCTTGGTTATATCGTATTGCAAACAATAAAGTTATTGATTATTATAGGACCAATAAGCAGAATTTAGATATTTGTGACTACTTAGATTATTCAGAATCTTTTGATATAAATCAAGATATAGACAATAAAAATAAATTAGATGAGATAATGTCTTTTTTGAATACTTATAAAAAAGATCAAAGAGATATAGTTATATATAAAATCTGGTATGATATGTCATATAATGAAATATCTGAAATAACATGAAAAAGTGTTGATAATTGTAAAAAAATTGTAAGTAGGATTATTCAAAGTATTAGTGCTAATTTTGTTCTTGTTTTATTGTTAATTTTTCTTTTTTAAATTTTATGAAAAATTTTTTGAAAACATTGTTTGAGGAATTTCCTGAACTTGCAAAAGACAGGGAAAAAATAGAAAAAATGGTGTATTTTTTGGATAAAAATAAGCCATCTATTAATGTTGATAAAAAATTTAAAAAAGACTTGAGAAATAGAATTGCAAATTATTCTAAACTTAAATCTAGAAAAAAGACCAACTTTTTAGTTTTTTTAACCCCTATTTTTTCTTTATTTATAGCTGTTTTTGGTTTTATATATTTTTCAGATGATATTTTTATATTGGATAATCAAGAAAAAACTTTGTTAGATAATGTCTCTCAGGAACAAATTCAACCAATGATGATGAGAACTAGTATGCCTGTAAAAGAAAAAGTAAACGATTGACATAATGTTAATGAAGTTATTCAAGAAGAACCAAATAATACAATTAATCAAGATTTAAAAACCAAGTCTGTAGTTGATACTGATATGACTATAAGTGGTTTTGATTCGAATGTTTGATGATCATGACCTAATGATAAAGATATAAATAAAAATGATTCTATTGAAAGTTTTTCAACTTTTAGTGTAGAGCAAAAGTCTGATTTTGAAGAATATTGTGAATCTATTGATTGAGAATTTTTAGTAGATATTGATGATAAAAATTATTGTTTATATAAAGATAAAAAATGTTATGAAGATAATTTTAATGATTGAACTTGTGATAATTTTTAATATATTTTTAATTTTTTAATATTTTGTTTATGAGAAAAATTATATTTTTTACATTATTTTTGTCTGTTTTTTCATTTGCTAATGCTTCATTAGAAGATAATTCTATAATTGAAGCTTTAGAAGAAGATGCTAAAGTTTTAAAAACAGATTTTGATTTAAAAAGTTTTAATAGCTGTCAAGATATGGAAGATGTTATGTCTAGCTATATAAAAGAATACTGGAAAAATAATAAATGAAGCTTTTATCCTCGCTATTGATTTTGAGGTTGAGTAATGGTTGATGATATGGTTATGATGGATAGTGTTTCTAATCAAGAATCTGCTGTTAGCTCTTCTAAATCATCTAATGAATCTTTTTCAAATACTGATGATTTCTCAGAAACTAATACTCAAGTAAAATGAGTAGATGAATCTGATATAGTAAAAACTGACGGTAAAAATATTTATTATTACAATTCAAAAGATAAATATGTTTATGTAGTATGAGTAGATGAAAAAGAAGTACTAAAAAAGATAAAAGTGCCTTCTAGTTTTACCAATCCTGTACTTTATTTGTGAGATAATACATTGACTATATTATCTAGTTGATATCATGAATCTAGTTTGAAAACTTGATATTGGTTAAATAGAAATAACAAAACATTTGTTATAACTTTTGATATAAGCGATGTTAAAAATCCTGTTATGCAAAAGCTATATATAGCAGATTGATATATGACAAAATCTAGAAAAATAGGAGATTATGTTTATGTTTTATCAACAAATAATTTTAATATCCCTTATTATACTTTTGAAACTTTAGATGATATAGATTTTGATTTATCAAAAGCTATGCCTAAAAAAATAGATTTATCAAAAGCTGATGATAAAAAAGATTACAACTTAAAATTAAACTGAAAAACTTATCCTTATAATATCAAGGCATGAAATGTTTCTGACTGTAATGATATAGAATATGTTCTTCCTGATGAAGAAACTTTAAAAGAATATGATTTTAGCCCTAGCTATAATGTTATATCTGTCATAGATACAAAAAATCCTAATAGAGAGGTTAAAACAAATGTTGTTGTATGAAGTAATAATGAAATATATATGAGTACAGATAACTTGTATATGACATCAAATATGTATAAATCAAATAGATTTGTTTGTCCTGTTTGAGCTAGATGTTTTGCTCCTTGGTATCCAAGAGGTAATAATACTGTTATTCATAAATTGAATATATCATGAGATAAGTTAAGCTATCAAGATTCTACTATGATTCCATGAGCACCTCTTACTCAATATAGTATGGATGAATATGAATGAAACTTTAGAATATTAACTAAGATAAGCTCTTGGAGTAATCAAGATTGAGAATCATATACTGATTTATATATTTTGGATGAAAATCTTGATCTAGAATGAAGTCTAACAAAGTTATGACTTTGAGAAGAGTTTAAGTCTAGTAGATATATTTGAGACAAATTATATCTAGTTACATTTGAGCAAATTGATCCTCTTTTTGTTATAGATGTAGCTAACCCTAGTGAACCTGAGGTTTTAGGAGAGTTAAAAATACCATGATATAGTACTTACTTACATCCTTATGATGATAATCATTTAATAGGTTTGGGTTATGATACTGATCAAAATGATTGGGGTTGAACTGTTAATTCATGAGTAAAATTAGACTTGTATCAAGTTAACTATGATAAAAAATGTTGAGATGAATGATTAACTCAAGATGAAATCAAAAAATGTGATTCATGAGACTATAAATGAATAATTGTTAAACAAAAATTTACAAAAACATTTGGAGACAGAAGAAGTTATAGTGAAGCTCTTAATAATCCAAGAATGTTTATGTGGAATGATTCTAAACAAAAATTGTTTTTACCTGTAACTTTATACAAGAATTCTCCTGATGATATGTATAGAAGTATTGATTATTTTAATGGTCTTCTTACTGTAAATATAGATAAGGATTCATGAATAAAAGAAGAATATAGAATAAGTCATATTGATACTACTTGATTGGAAGAAGAAAGACAAAAAGAATGTAGTAAGTACACTTGAAATACAGAAGAAAAATGTCATACATTATTGGATTGAACAGAATATTGTGAACCTAAATCTACAAGATATGTACCTAAATATTGTTATAAAGATTCTACTATTGGTGAATATATAGCATCAAAAAGCTGGAATTTTAGAGATTCATATATAAATAGAGCATTGTGGATAGGTGATAATAGTTATGCTATATCAAACGAGGAAATATCTTCACACAAAATATCTGACTGATCAGTAAACTATAGTGTTGAATTAAAATAAAAAAGAAGCATTTTTAAAATGCTTCTTCTTTTATTACATATAATATGTTTATGTCAACTCAAAAGCATTAATATATTTAATATTTTAATGTTTTTTTAATATCTATTATATACTATAAGTATGTTAATTATTAAGATGATTCTTATGTTGAATAGGATTCATCTTTTTTATTTGATTTGTTATTAGTTTAGGTTATATTAATTTAGATATTAAATAATATAATATTATGATATTAAAGTTAAATTTAGAGTAATTACTAAAATAAAAATAAGTTATATAGAGAATCTAGAAAATTTTAGTTATCAACAATTTTGGAATATAAAACAATGCATAACTTGATAATATTTAAAAGCTTTTATAAGCTTTTAAATGTAAACTAAATGATTTATTTAAAATAACCAAATAACCATATGAATAATAATCTACAAAACACACTTTATAATCTTTGATTTGAACTTGATCAAAATCAAAAAATTATAAATAAATTAAACTTTTCTTGATACAAGATAAATAATTATTTCACTTCACAAATTGAGGATTGGAAAAATAAGATAGAAAATAAAGAAGATATTTTAAAAGAAATAGATAATTTTTTATCATTTTATTTTGATGGATGAGATTTTGGGTATTTTAAAAATAAATATGATAATTATTCTTATAGACTTGAATACTCTTGAGAAGATACAAGTTTTATATGGTCAAGTAAAGACAGTTTCTATATAAAAACTTCTGATGAAAACAATAATTTCAAACCTGATTTATGAAGTTTATTTTGAGAAGATACAGAGTTTATCTTTGAGAAAAAATTTGATGAAGATAAACCAAAAAATCATATAGAAATAATTAAAAAAGATGAGGAAATTCAAGAAAATGAAGAAACAATAAAACAAATATTTTTTGTAAATATCTATAATCAATCTTTAAAAAATAATAATAAAAATACAAAAGAAGAAGAAACAAAAAAATATTTACTTGCAAATATTGAGAAAAAATTAAATGAATATTTTGATGACAAAAATAAACAAATAGGAACTGAATTTATAAAACAATTTAGTAAAAATTGAGAACTTGAAGATTTTTTTACAAAATGGAAAAAAGATTATTTTATACACAAAAATATAAAACAATTTTTAGAAAATGAATTATTAAACTATCTTTGGGATAAATATTGAAATGCAAATATTGCTTGATACAATGATACTCTAAAACAAATTGAAAAAGAAAAATTTGATGAATTTTATGAGTTTTTAAATGATGAAGAAAATAAAATAAATCAAGAAAATAAAGAAAAACTTTTTGATGAAATAGATAATTTTTTACAAGCAAAACTTTATAAAAAAGATGATATTCTTGAAAAAATTAAAAAACTTGTAAATAAAGATTGAAATACAGCAATAAAAGATATTTTACAAGAAAATAAAATATTAAATAATATCATCACCAAACAAAAAGAAAGTTTTGATGATTTACAAAAAACTACTTCAAACGAATTTTGGGAAAAATTTAGAAAATATACAAAAACTTTAATAGACATAATAGCTCAAATAGAAGAAATTAAAAAATCTATATGGACACAAAAAAGAAATGTAGAAAAATCTGATTATGTAGTATCTTTAAAAACTTTAAAAGAAAATCTTTCTTATAAAGAATTTGATAGAGTTTTAAAAATATTCAAATTTACTATAGAAAATAATGATGATTTTAAAAATGATATAATAAATGTTTTAAAAGACAAATATAGAAATGTGGATATGGTTTCTTCAGTTATTGTAGATAATATTTTATATTATGAAGGTATTTTTAAATTTAATTTTTTGAGAAAAAAAGAATATTCAAATAAGGTAAAAATCATTGATGATAAATTATTCTCTGTAAATAAGAACTGAAAAGAGAAAGAATTATGAAAAATTATTAATATTCAAGAATGAAATAAAAGAATAAATAAAGATGATTTAAATCTTTTGGAATCTAAAAAAGATAGAGTAGACATTTATTTTGAATTATCAGAAAATGATTATACCAAAGAAAATAAAATGTGAAATAATTTATATATAAATTATTTAGATATAGAAAAAGATTTTTCCAATTTTTATATAGATACACAATTTATTAATGATTTTGCAGATAAATATTTTATTATAGACAAAATTATAAAAATTTGAATCGACTGACACATAATTAAATCTGAAAATTATCAGGCCTTAAATACAATAGAAGAAAAATTTAAAAATTTAATAGATTTAATATGGATTGATCCTCCATTTAATACTGATAATAATCAATTTTTATATAAAGATTCTTTTCTTGATTCTTCTTGGTGTTCAATGATTGATGATAGATTAAACATATCTAATCATATATTGCGTGATACAGGAAGTTTTTATATGCATCTCGATGAAAATGCAGATTATATAAGTAGATATTTATTAAATAAATATTTCATATTTAGAAATGAAATAATATGAAAACACTTTTGATGAAGAATGAATGATAAAAAAAAGATATATGAAGCTATTCATGATACTATTATGTTCTATACAAAAAGTAATGATTATATCTTTAATTATGTACTATTAGATTGAGAATGAGAAGAAAAATATAAATATATAACTACAGTATATGATAATTATATCACTACAAAATATAGTCAATTTAATTACAAAGAATGAGCTTTTTGATATAAGGTATGAGAAACTACACAAAAAACAGAAGATTATTTACAAAAATATATAAGAGTTAGCTCAAATAAAAATTCAATAGTTATGGATTATTTTGCTGGAACTGGGACAACTCTTGCAACGGCTCATAAATTATGAAGAAAATGGATAGGAATAAATATATCAGAAGTATTTAATGATATATTTATAAATAGAATGAAAAAAGTTTTAATTGGAGATATGTGATGAATCTCTAAAGAAGAAGATGTAAACTGGCAAGGCTGATGAGCTTTTAAATATATTGAACTTGAGAACTATGAAAATATTTTTGACAACACTGCAATAGAAAATTATATCACAAGATATTTTGAAGAAAATCAAAATCAAGTAGATAAAAAAGATTATACAAATTTTGCAGAATATATAGAAAACTATAAATACAATACTCTTGAAACAAAAGACTTTTTACAATCTATCATTTATGATTTTTGATTAATTGAAAAATCTTACAAAACCTTTGATGATTTTGTAATTCTTAAAACAAATAAATGAAATTTTGTAAAGTTTTTTGAAAATGCTGATATCACAAAATTACTTAAATATATTCAAGATGATGAAAAATATTATTTACAACAAAGTGATTATAAAAATTTAATTTGAAAAATAGATAATAAAAAGGAAAATATATTTTCTATCTCAAAACTTTATTTTAATAATTAAAATCATATAAAAATGAAACAAAGACCTATAAAAAGTTATCTATATGATTTTATAAATTCAAAATATATAAATAACTCAAAAGCAACCAACTTCAAACAGTGATATTTACAAAAAATCAAAGATAAAAAATCTTTTGATGAGATAAAAAACTTTACTGATGATTATTTTTTTGATGAGATTATAGATTTTTTTAATGATGAATGAAAAAAGATTTTACAAGATATATTATGAGATGATAAACTAAAAAATCTTATAAGAAACTTTGAACACAAAATAGATGATAATTTTATATTTAGATATTATCAATATTTATCTATTCTTTATACTTATTTTGTTTTTGTTATTATTCAAGACGAAAAAAAGCAATATGTTTTTTTAAATGATTTTAAAAATTATTTAAGAAGTTATGATATAGATTTGGATGTAAAATCTTTTGATTTAAAAAGGTTAAATTTTTGGATGGCTACTTGAAGCTGAAAAACTTTCTTGATGTATTTTATATTAGAATTGTATTTAGAAGTATTTAAACAAGATATAGATAATATATTTTTGGTAGTTCCTGCTGGATTGAGAAGACAACATATAAAAGAATTATGAAAGATTTATAACTGTGAATTCAAAACAACTCAAGAATGAAAAGAAACAACTTATAATTCTAGTATATTATGAAAAAATATAATACTTACTTCAACTACTTGACTTGATAATATCATAAAAAACAGAGAAATAAATTTAGAAAGTTGAAAACATATTTTTATATATGATGAAGGGCATAAATGAGCTTGAAGTGATTGAAATACTGAAAGTAATAAAGAAAGTATTATAAAAAATAAAAATAATTTTATTTTTGATTATTCTGCAACTTTTCAAGAAGTTATAAAGCAAGAAATAGAAACAAAAAAGAAAAAACATACAAATATAAATACTATAAAGATTAACACTTTAAATTCATATTTTCTTACAAGTATATATAATTATAATCTTACATTTTTTCAAAATGATGGTTATGGTAAAAAAATAAATTATAATTTTTGAGATTTATCAGAAAAAGAAGAACAAGAAAAATGACAAAAATCTATCACAAAAGAAAATCTAAAAAAAGCATTAAATAGTTTTTCTCTGCAATTAGTAGAATTTGCAAAAAATAAAGATAATCAAAATATAAAATTTTATAAACCACTTTTTTTATGAGTTTCAAATGAGATATGAAGTTGAAAATCTTGAGAAGAAGAAAAAAATAATATTATTGATGTTATAAATTCTTTAATATTACTTTATAATGAAGAAAATTTAAAAAATATTTTTTGAGAAAAACAAGAAAAAATAAGTTTTGAAATATGAAAAGAAGAAATTCTTATAAATTTATGAGATAAAAAAGGACTTATCTATACTTGAATTGATTGAATAAAAAAAGTAGCAAATGATTTATTAAAAAACAAAGACGAGATAAATATTTCACAAAATCATAATGATAATATTTTTGAAAATTTAGATAATAGAGAAGATGTAGTATTTTTATTTTGAAGTAAAAAATTTATTGAATGATGGGACAGTAAAAGACCTTCAAGTATTTTTTTACTAAAATGAGCAAAAACTTCAACTGTTCAAGCAGTGCAATTACTTGGTAGATGATTGAGATTATCTTGATATAATACAGATTGATTTAGACACTTATCAAATAAAAAAGAATATAATGAATTAGAAAAATTATATATTTTTGGACAAGATACAAAAGCACTTACAGATTTTTTACAAAATGCAAATGATAATACTATAAAGATAGTAAAATACTATAAAACAAAAGCAAAACAAGGATTAAATGATTTACAACTTCCTTATCTAAAATCTACTGAAAAAGAAAAACAAGAATTTATAAAAATTTCATTAGATGAAAATAATATAAATGATTGAAAAATAGAAATAAATAATCAAAAAATTTGATTTAATAAAGAATATATAAAAGTTTCTAAAAAAATTGAAGATTGAGATATTACAAGAAATAATAATTTGTCTGATGAGAATAAAATAAATATTCCTTATATTATATTAAAACCTTATATAGAAAATATTATAAATGATTTAAATATTTCTGAAAATAATAAAGCTATTTTTGATATAAAAGAAAGTTTTTTAAAAAAATTATTAAATGAAATAATCTTCAAAGAAAATACTTGAATGAGTAAATGAGAACAAAAAAAGTTTATTTTATCTATTATAAAAAATATTTTAAATACTATTTATTATAAAACACATAAAGAAAATAATTTTGAGATTGATTATATAAAAGAAAATGATGAAGATATAAGTTTTGACTATAATATTACAATAAAAACTGATTGAAATAGTGATAATGAAGTTTTTTGATTAAAGTTGAGAGAAGATAAAAAATTTGAAAATATCATTGAACTAAAAGATGATAATTTGAGTGATTGGTTTGAGATTGAAGATAATAAAAATATTGAAATTTATAAAAAACTTTTTAATGAAGTTGAAGATTTAGAAAATAAAAGAAAGCAAAATAAAGAAATATTAAATAAATTAGATGATTTAATTGATGAAAAACAAATTTGAGAAAATGAAGCTGATGATATAAGTGATATAAATAGCTTAGAAAACAAAATACAAAATTTAGAAGAACAACAAAACAATGAATTAAAAACAATTTTTGAAAATCATTTTGAAAAAGAGTGAAAAAAAGAACATTTATACAGAAGACTTTTTCATTTTTATAATAAAGACTTATCTTGAAATGAAAGTAATTTTGAATGATTTACTGTATTTAAAGATATTGAAAAATTAAAAAAAGATGATATTGAAATATCACCAAGTAGTATTTTACAATTAAACAATTATGAAACTAATTTAATTAGTAAAATTATTAAATTTTTTAAAGATAAAGAAACTCATCTTTTTAGAAATCCACCTAATTGAAATAAATATTTTGTTTATAAAAATAAAGATTGATGAATTTCAAAATTTTATCCTGATTTTATATTTTGGTTTAAAAATGAAAATTGAAAATATGATATATTGTATATAGACCCAAAATGAAATGATGAAGATAAAGAAGCAAAAACAAATTGTTTAAAAGAATTAAATCAAAACTTTTGAAATAAGGATTTTGAAAGTTTTGATTTGTGAAATAATAATATTTTATGATTTTGAGAATTATATCAAGGTTATGAAAAAATAAATAATTTTGAATGAATAGAATTAAGTGAAAAGATTAATAGTGTCAGTTGAGTTATTATTACATAATTTTATCTTAGTATTTTATAATTATTATAATAGTATTACAGTTTCAATTAAAACCAAAAAAGAAGCATTTTTAAAATGCTTCTTTTTTTGATTATTTCAAAGAAATATGTTTTAATTAAATTATAATAATATTATTTAAAACAAATAAAATGTCTGATATTTTATTTTCATGATCATGAATAGCTATTTGATTAGCTTGACTATGAATTGCTATAGGTCAATGATTTTTGGTATACAAAGCTATGGAAGTTATAGGTAAAAACCCTAGAGCTTCAGGTTTTTTTCTTACTATAACTATTTTATGAATAGCTCTTGTAGAATCAGCAGGTATATATTGACTGATAGTAGCTTTTCAAATATTATCAACAACTTTTATTGACCCTTTGACTGCTGTATGAGTTGGTCTAGCTATAGGTTTGTCTTGACTTTGAGTAGGTATATGAGAGTGAATACTTGTAGGTTCTGCTATAGAGTCTATGAATAGGGACACAGAAAATAAAAATAAAATCTTAACATATATGATTTTGTTTTTAGCTCTTGTAGAATCAGCTGCAATTTATGGTTTGATAATATCTTTTCAGTTGTTAACAAATCTAGAACTAAATTCTTATTTGGCTATTTGAGCAGGACTTGCTATAGGTCTCTCATGACTTTGAGTTGGTATTTGAGAATGAATTCTTTCTGGTAAATCAGTTTCTTTGATGTGACAAAGACCAAATCAAAAATCATATTTGCTTACTGTTACAATATTGTGAATAGCTCTTGTAGAGACTGCAGCTATCTATGGTCTTATAATGGCATTTTCTATAATTGAGGCTAGTATTGATTTTCAACTAGCAGCAATATGATCATGATTGGCAATATGACTAGCTTGATTATGAGTAGGTGTATGAGAGGGGATACTTGTATCAAAATCTTTTGAATCTATGACTATGCAAAGGTCAAATAAATCAAAAATACTTACTTATATGATATTGTATATAGCATTAGTAGAATCAGCTGCAATATATTGATTAATAGTAGGTCTTCAAATATTATCCCTGGGTAATATAATTGGTTATGTTGCAATATGATCATGATTAGCTATCTGATTGGCATGATTATGAGTCGGTATATGAGAGGGTATACTTTCCTGAAGATCGTTATCTGTAATATCTAAAAGACCTTCATTATCTATGTTTTTTCTTACTATAGCTGTATTATGAATAGCTCTAGTAGAGTCAGCTGCAATATATGGTCTTATAGTTTCTATGCAAATGTTATCAATGAATTCAGTCTTGTGATTATCTGCAATATGAGCATGACTTGCCATTTGATTTGCATGACTTTGAGCTTGAATATGAGAATGATATCTTAGTTGATGAGCATATACAGCAATTGCTAGAAATCCTAAAAATAGACAAAAAGTACTTACATATATGATACTTTGAATAGCTCTAGTAGAATCAGCTGCAATATATGGTCTTATTGTATCTTTTACAATTATATGATAGGTCTATAAAAAATCTAAAAAATTTAAATTTGATTTTTTTTAGATTAAAAATATTATTAACTACAAAAACATAAAAATATTGACAGCTTTTATAGCTAAAAATAGACAAAAAGCAATGAAAAAAAATATATTTTTTTCTTGCTTTTTTTTTATGTATAAATATACTTCTCGCGTTTTAATTTAGTTTGTATAATTTTTTAATACAATATGGAAGAATTACTATTGAGTGGTTTTAAAGAGGCTGTTTCAGTCTATATCCACCCCTGAGTTATTGTATGACTCTGATTAGAACTACTTTTATTTTTCTTGTTAATACTATGATACAAGAAATTTAAAAATACTAGTTTTATGGTGTTTTTTGAGTTGATCTTTGAAAAAGTTTATGATTTTTTTGAAGACATTCTAGGTTTAGAAGAAAAAAGATGGACTAAAGTCTATGTTACTGTTTTATTTTTCATAATACTTATATCAAATTTATTATGAGTAGCTATGGAGTTATTAATACCAATATTTGGTCACGGTTTAGAACATTGGGTTACTATACCAACTGCTGACATAAACTTTAATATAGCTATGGCTTTAGTTTGAGTAATAATAGTTTTATATGAACAATTTAAATTCTTATGAGTTTGAAAGGCTCTTTATGAATATGTTCCTGTATTATGAAAAAACTATATACCTTATGAAAGATGAAATCTTAACAAATTTATAGATATACCTTTATTCTTATTGGTAAAGGTTTTTGATATTATTATATCTTTATTCTTATGAGTATTAGAGATAATAGGTCATTTGGCAAAAATAATATCTTTATCTTTCAGGTTATTCTGAAATGTTACTTCATGATGAATATTGCTTGCAATGTTGATTTGATGAATGGCAGCTTTGAGTAATACTCTGGTAGGTATAGACTTTCCAATTGTTGGTCCTGTTATTTTGTACTTACAAGAATTACTTGTTGCACTTATACAAGCACTGGTTTTTCCATTGCTTATAGCAATTTTTATAAAAGTTGCTAAAGTGCATTAAAAACTATTTTTAATTTAAATTATTATTTTTTAATTTTATTGTTATATGGATTACTTAAATTTTGTATGACCTGGTTTAGCTATCTGATTGGCATGATTATGAGTTGCTATTGGTCAATGAATATTAGCTAAAAAAGCTATGGAAGTTATGGGGAAAAACCCAAAAATGTCTACTTTTTACTTAACTGTTACTATATTAGGTATTGCATTACTTGAGTCAGCAGTTATATATTGATTAGTTATAGCTTTTCAATTACTTGGTATGAATGATATGCCATTATATTCTTCTATCTGAGCATGATTGGCTATTTGATTAGCATGATTATGAGCATGAGTTTGAGAAGGTCAATTGATAGCCTGAGCATTATCAGCTATGAATAGAAACCCAGCTATCAAAGGTAAAATAATGACATTTATGGTATTATTTGTAGCTTTAGTAGAAGTTACTGCTATATATGGTTTAATTATATCATTTACTATTATAGAAGGTTTTGCTGATATAGGTCAAATGTATGCCATGTGAGCATGATTAGCTATTTGATTAGCATGAATCTGAGTAGCGATAGGTAGATGATATATGGCTGAAAAAGCTTTAGATGTTATGGGTAAAAATCCAAAAATGATATCATTTTTCTTAACTATGTCTATATTGTGAGTTGCTCTTATTGAATCAGCTGCTATATATGCATTAATAGTTTCTTTCCAAATATTAGACTTTACATGACCTACTGTTGCTGCTTTATCAGCATGATTTGCAATTTGATTAACAGGTCTAGGTGTTTGAATTTGAGAATGACTACTTATAAAAGGTTGAATGGATGCTGTTAATAAATCTCCAGAAAGTAAAGGTAGAATAATGGCATTTATGGTATTGTTTGTGGCTTTAGTTGAGGTTATTGCAATATATGGTTTGATAATATCATTTACTGTGTTAGGTGAAGAAGGAGAATCTCCTGCAAGTGAAGATACAGTTATTGAACAACAAGTTTCAGAATAATTTAAAATTTTAATTTAATTAATTTATGGAAGATTTAAATTTATGGATTGTTCTTGCTCAATTGATAAATTTTTGAATATTATTCTTTATATTTAAAAAATTTCTTTGAGATAAAATAGTAAATGCTATTGAAGAACGTAGAAAACATTTGAGAGCTTCTGAAGAAGCAGAAGATATAGCAAAAGCTAAGCTTGAGGAAGCTCAAGAAGAATATGATAAAATTCTTGAAAAAGCTAGAACTAATGCTTCAGAAATAGAAAAAAATGCAGAAGATTTATCAAAACAAAATTCTGCAAAAGCAATAGAAAAAGCAGAAAAAGAAGCTGAATATATATTGTCTAATGCTAGAAGCCAAATAGACAAAGAAAAGCTAGAAATGGAAAATTCAATGAGATCAAAAATATTGGATTTATCTCTTAGATTAGCTTCTAAAATATTTTCTAAAGAAACAGCTAATAAAGATTTCTTAGAGAAAGAATTAAATGTATTAACAAAATAATATATGAGTGATTTTAATAAAACTATTGATAGTTTAGAAAAAAATCAACTAAAAGAACTTTTATGAGAATTAAAACTTTATAGAGATCTTAAAAAACAGTTGTGAAATAGGTGAGAAGCTTTGTATAATAAGTTAAGATCTTGAGATCATTCTTATTATGTTGAATATTATTCTTCTGTTTGAGAAGACTTAGCTTTTGAAGTTGCTTCAAAAATATATAAACAAGTTTTTGATATTGATCTAAATAGAGAGGATATTGATTTTATAAAAAAAGAATCAGTATTATGATGAATAAAAGTTTATGTTGATGACAAGGTTGTTGACTTGAGCTATCAAAAAATAGAAAAAATGATTACAGGTTAATCAAAAGATTTTTTAATTTATTACTATTAAATTTATAACTATGTCAAAAGACTTATTAAATAATATTATAAATGAAATAGAAAACAAAATTGATTCTGTTGAAATAAATCCAGAAGTTTGAAATGTTTGAGAAGTTTTCTATTTATGAGATGGTGTAGCTAAGGTTTCAGGATTATGAGAATTAGCATACAATGAAGTTGTTGAATTTGAATCATGAGCTAAAGGTTTAGCTCTTAACCTGGAAGAACACTTTGTATGAGTTGTTGTTTTATCAGGATTTTCAAAAATAAAAGAAGGGCAAAAAGCTTTTTCAACATGAAAAATACTTGAAGTACCAGTTTGAAAAGAATTAGTATGAAGAGTAGTTGACCCACTAGGTAACCCAATAGATGGTTTAGGTGAAATAAAAGCTAGTGAACACTACCCAGTTGAAAGAGTTGCTACTGGTGTAATGGCAAGAAAATCTGTACATGAACCAATGGAAACAGGTATAAAAGCTATTGATGCTTTAGTACCAATTGGTAAAGGTCAAAGAGAGCTTATTATAGGTGATAGACAAACAGGTAAAACTCAAGTTGCTATCGATGCTATATTAAACCAAAAATGACAATGAGTAACTTGTGTTTATGTTGCCATAGGTCAAAAAGAATGAAAAATTGCTAGAATAGTTGAAGAGCTTAAAAAAAGATGAGCGATGGATTATACTATAGTAGTTGCTGCTGGTGCTTCTAGTCCTGCATCTATGCAATACTTAGCTCCATATGCTGGTTGTGCTATGGCTGAATACTTCATGTTTAATAAAGGTCATTCATTAATAATATATGATGATTTAAGTAAACAAGCAAATGCATATAGAGAAATGTCTTTATTATTAAGAAGACCTCCATGAAGAGAAGCTTACCCATGAGATGTTTTCTATGTTCACTCTAGATTATTAGAAAGAGCTTCAAAGCTTAATGATGAATTAGGAGCTGGTTCAATGACAGCTTTACCTATAATTGAAACACAAGCAGGTGATGTTTCTGCTTATATACCAACAAATGTAATATCTATTACAGATGGTCAAATATTCTTAGAATCAAACTTATTTAATGCAGGTCAAAAACCAGCAATTAATGTTTGATTATCAGTTTCAAGAGTTTGAGGTTCTGCTCAAATCAAATGAATGAAAAAAGTTGCAGGTACTCTTAAACTTGATCTTGCTCAATATAGAGAATTAGCTGCATTTTCACAATTTGCTTCTGATTTAGATCCAGATACAAAAGCTCAATTAGACAGATGAGCTAGAATGATGGAATTATTAAAACAAGGTATATATTCTCCAGTAAATGTAGAAAAACAAATTTGTGCTATTTATGCATGAGGTAAAGGTTACTTGGATAATATAGAAGCTTCTAGAGTAGGTAAATTTGAACAAGATTTATATACTTCATTAGAAGAAGAAAAAACTATTTTAGAATCTATTTCTAAAGACAAAGTAATTACTGAAGAAACAGAAGAAAAATTAAAATCTGTTATTGAAAAAGTAGTTGATATATATAAGTAGTTTATATAAAAATAACAAATTAATTTTATGGCAAATGCTAAAGAAATAAAAAGAAAAATAGGATCCATAAAAAATACTTGAAAAATTACTAAGGCTATGGAGCTTATTTCAACTGTAAAGATGAAAAAAGCTCAAGACTTAGCTATGGAAAAAAGAAACTTTGTTTTAGAAATGTTGAAAATATTCTTGAGAGTAGAAGAATATTTATCTGATTTTCCTTTATTCTCTTGAAGTAATAAAGGTACAAAGACTTTGGCTGTAGTTATTACATCAAATAAATGATTATGTTGAGGTTATAATGTAAATGTGATGAAAAAAGTTAATTCTTATATAAAAGAAACTTGAGAAGATTTAGATTTTATATCTATTTGAAAAAAGGCATCACAATTTGTAGCTAAAACATGAAACAATTTGATAGCTGATTTTAGTAATGATTTTACAGATGATTTAGATCCTGTTTTTACAAAAAAAATATCAGAGTTAATGAGAGAAGAGTATCTTAGCTGAAAATATAATAAAGTAGTTGTTTTTTATAACTTTTATGTTAATACAATTAAACAAATACCTGTAGCAAGAACTTCTTTCCCTATCGACTCAGATGATATAAAAAAATATTTATTCTCAGTATTAGAAGATCATTATGATCTAGATGCTGAAATAAAATCAATGGAAAATACATATTCATATGATGTTGAACCATCACCAGAGGAATTAGTAAATGATGTAATGCCAATTATTCTTGATATGATGTTTTTTGATACATTGCTTAATGCAAAGGCTTCGGAACATAGTGCAAGAATGATTGCCATGAAAAATGCAAAAGATTCAGCTAATAAAATAGCTTGAGCTCTTACTTTGAAATATAATAAAGCAAGACAAGCTAGTATTACAAGTGAAGTTTCTGAAATAACAGCTTGAGTTGAATCAATGAGAGATGTTTAAAAGAATCTTTACACTTCTTGAAAAAAAATTATAATAAAATTATTATAAATATAATTGTATTATTATGAGCTTGTTATTTATTACTTTTAAATTGATTATCAATTTTTTATTATCAGTTTTTTATGTGTTATTTTCTATTATTTTTTGAAATTTTGTTTATGGTTTAATTCTTTCGATAATTTGAAAAGATGTGCCATGACCTCAAGATAGTATTCATATTAAATTGGCAGTTCTATTTGCTTTTTCATCTTTTGTATTAAGTGTTTTACTTAGAAAATATTTATATCTTTGAGTTATAGATTGATTTAAGAAATTTATTTTATCCAAAGATAATAACTCTAATAAAACTAAAAATATTAATAAGAAAAAAGAATCATTTAATAATGATTCAAAAGGTGAATCAACTGATGATTTAGAAATATATGTAAATAAAGAAATAAAATAATATATGGAATTGAATGTTTATACTGATTGATGATCTAGGTGAAATCCTTGAGTTTCTTGATTATGAGTTTTTATAACTGATAATGAATGAAAAGAAATAGAGAGAAGATATAAGAGTTTATGAATAAAAACCAATAATGAAGCAGAGTATTTATGAGCTTATTATTGAATAAAAAGAGCTATAGAATTATGAGCAAATTTTATAAATTTATTTATGGATTCAAACCTAGTTATTCAACAGTTACAATGAAACTGGAAAATAAAAAAAGATGAATTAAAAGTAATAAATAATGATATCAAAAAAATTATTAATGATAATAATATAGAAGTAAACTATAATTGGATTGCAAGAGACAAAAATAAAGAAGCCGACAGGCTAAGTAATGTCGCAATGGATTTAGATTAATTTACAATTAAAATTATATACAAAATGAAAACTTGAAAAATTACAAAAATAGTATGAGTAGTAATTGATGTTAAATTTGATGATAATTATGTACCATCAATTTATGAAGCATTAGAAGTTACGAACTCTGAAAATAAAGTAGTTTTAGAAGTACAACAACAACTATGAGATAATATGGTTAGAACAATAGCCATGAATCCTGTAGATGGTATCAAAAGAGGTATGGAAGTTGTTGCTACTGAAAATCCTATAAGTGTACCTGTATGAGATAAAGTACTAGGTAGAATGTTTAATGTATTAGGTGATCCTATCGATGATAAAGAAAAACCAAAAACTGAGCATAATGACCCTATTCATAGACCAGCTCCTGAGTTTAGTAAATTGACAACTCAAGCTGAAGTTTTTGAAACAGGTATCAAAGTTGTAGACCTTATAGCTCCTATGTTAAAATGAGGTAAAGTATGATTATTTGGTTGAGCATGAGTAGGTAAAACTGTTATAATGCAAGAGCTTATTCATAATATAGCATCTGAACATGGTGGTTATTCTGTTGTTGCCTGAGTTTGAGAAAGAACAAGAGAGGGTAACGATTTATATCACGAAATGTCAGAATCAGGTGTTATTGATAAAACAGCTATGGTATTTGGTCAAATGAACGAAGCACCAGGACCAAGAGCGAGAGTTGCTTTAACATGACTTACTATGGCTGAACATTTCAGAGATAGAGAGAAAAAAGATGTATTATTATTCGTAGATAATATATTCAGATTTACTCAAGCATGATCAGAAATATCTGCATTATTAGGTAGAATACCTTCTGCTGTATGATATCAACCTACTCTAGCTACTGATATGGGTGGATTACAAGAAAGAATTACATCTACTAAAGATGGTTCTATTACTTCGGTACAAGCTGTTTATGTTCCTGCTGATGACTTGACTGATCCAGCTCCAGCTGCTACTTTTGCTCACTTGGATTCTACTATAGTACTTAATAGGTCTATTGCTGAGTTAGGTATATACCCTGCAGTTGACCCATTAGATTCTAGTTCAACTGTATTATCTCCAGAAGTAGTATGAGATGAACATTATAATGTTGCTAGAAATGTACAAAAAATACTTCAAAAATATAAAGAATTACAAGATATTATTGCTATATTAGGTATGGATGAATTATCTGATGAAGATAAATTAACTGTATCAAGAGCTAGAAAAATACAAAAATTCTTATCTCAACCATTTTTTGTTGCTGAACAATTTACTGGTGTTCCAGGTGTTTATGCAAAATTAGAAGACACAATTTCTGGTTTCAAAAAAATTATTGACTGAGAAGTTGATTATATACCTGAAAACTTTTTCTTATATAAAGCATGAATGAAAGATGTTATAGCTGCATATGAAGCTAAACAAAAAGAAGCTAAATAATTTTTTAAAAAACAAATATTTATGAAATTAAAAATATTTTCTTTTTCATGAGAAAGCTTTAGTTCTGATCAAGTTGTTTCTGCTACTTTGATGACTTCTATTTGAGAAATAACTCTTTTGGATAATCATGCTCCACTACTAACTAGTATAAAACCTTCTACTATGTATGTTATCTTCAAAGATGATAACTGAGTAGAAAAAAGGGAAGACTTTGCAATCTGAAAATGAGTTGTTGAAGTTAGTGATAATAGTATAAAAGTAATGGCTGATATGTTAGTTGATATTGATGACTTAGATACAGAAGCTGCCGAAAGAGCTAGAGAACAAGCTGTAAAACTTATGGAAAAATATAAAGACTCTAAAGATAAAGTTGATATGGAAAGATTTGTTGAGGCTGAAGATATGTTATTAAAATCTATAGCTCAATTAAAATTGAATGATACATTAAAATAAAGAAAAACTATTAATAGTTTTTCTTTATTTTTTTATAAAAAAAGACAAACTTTTTAGTTTGTCTTTTTAAAAGAATTTTATTTTATCAGCATTAGGATGTTCTCTTAGTTTTTCTAGAGTTTTTGCTTCTATTTGTCTTATTCTTTCTCTTGTAACTCAAAATTCTTTACCTACTTCTTCTAATGTATGAACATCTCATCCATCTAATCAAAACCTCATTATTATTATTTTTCTTTCTCTAGGAGTAAGAAAATCTAACATTTCATATAAATTATCTTTTAATAAATTTATATTTGTTTGAGAGTCTGGAGTAGGGTTTTTATCATCTTCTATAAAATCTCACAAAGAAGTATCTTCTTCAGATCAAACAGGAGAGTCAAGAGATAATATATCTTGGCTTATTCTCATTATTTGTCTTACTTTTCTTATATCCATATCTAGCTCTGTAGCTAGTTCTTCCATAAGAGGCTCTCTTGTAAGCTCTTGAGTTAATCTTCTGTAAGTATGAGTAAATTTATTAATTGTTTCTATCATATGTACAGGTACTCTTATTGTTCTTGCTTGATCAGCAATTGCTCTTGTTACTCATTGTCTTATCCACCATGTAGCATATGTAGAAAATTTAAATCATTTGTCAGGGTCAAACTTATCTACTGCTCTAAATAATCATACATTTCATTCTTGAATTAGGTCTAATAGTCACAAACCTCTACCCATATATTTTTTTGCTATAGATACTACCAATCTTAAATTAGCTGCTGCTAATTTTTTTCTAGCATCCATGCTTCATGCTCTGATTTGTTTACCTAATTCTATTTCTTCTTCACTTGATAATAATTCAACTCTACCTATTTCATTTAGGTACATTCTTATAGAGTCATCACTTATTTCTGATAAAGATATATTAGTTTTTTCTTTTTTCTTTTTCTCATCAGCTTTGAATAAAGTAGCTTTATCCATATTATCAACTATATCTATTTCCAGCTGTAAAAATCTAGTATATACTTCATCTAATAAGTCTAAGTCTTCTTCTGCATTTGGTATAGCTGACATAACTTCATCTTGAGTTACGCTTCAGTCTTTTTTACCTTTTTTCATTAATTCCTGAATTTCTTCAGGCATTCAATCAAGGTATTTTTCAGGAACTTTTATGTCTATAAACTCAGTTATTCATTTACCAACTCTTCTTTTATCTTCTGATCTGTCTTTTGGAAGTTTAGATAATCATTTTTCTTTTTTTAGAGCTTCTGCTATTTCTTCATCTTCTTCTATTTTTAAATCATCTTTATCTAGATTCATTTTTCTTATTTCTTCTAATTCCTCTGGAGTAGGTTCTTTTTCTCAAAGTAGATCTTCTTCTAACTCTTCTAGTTCTTCATCTAGTACTTCTTCATCTTCTAAGTCTTCTTTTATAACATCTTTATTTGCCTTTACTGCCTTTTTTAAAACATCTAAGTCTAAGTCATCTAAAGATACTTCTTCTACTTGATTTTTTAGATTTTTGTTATCTTTTTTAGCTGCCATTTAGCATATATATTAGTAAATATAAATAGTAGAAATTGTATAACACAAAAAATTCCTTCTTTGTTATTTTATTTAGAAGGAGCAAAAAAGTATTATTAATTATATTTTTTTCATCTTTTTAAAAGAATTATGTTTCTTTTTCTTGTTTAAGGATTATATATAAAAAAGCTAAATAATCAAGATTTTATTTTATTCAGCTTTTTTTTCATATTTCTAGTAGTTTAGTATATTCTATTAAAGCATTATTATCTCATGATGACATAAGATTTTTTAGTCTATCTACTTCTTTTTTATAAATATCTCTATTTAATCAGTGAATCATTTTTTCTATTTCATCTTTTAGATGTTCATTGTTTGAATGTTCTTGCTCTGTTTCAATTTTTAGAGATATACCTTTATAGAATTCTTTTTTATTTAATTCTAGTCAATCAATATACTTTTTTCAATTTTCTAATACTCATTTTAAGTCTTTGTCTATCGATTCAGGAAATAATATCTTTTGTTTAAAAATATTTATATTACTTTCATCTATTAAACAATATCATATAGCTAGTTGACTAGGAGTAATTAGTTTTTTATTACTGTTTTCTTCTTTTTTTGATATTGATTTAAATCTTATTTTATTAAAGCTATCATATACTATATTTTGATTTATATTTAATAAATTTGCTATTTCTTTTAGGTAAAAATCTTTTTCTACATTATCAGAGTAGCTTTTTACTATTTCTAACAATTCTATTAGTAACTTCTTTTTTTCATCAATAGAATTAGTATTAAATTTGGATTTTTTAATATAATATCATATAGGACTCATAGCGGATTCTATATATTCTCAAAAATTTCAATCATTACTTATTATTTCATCAGGATCTTTTCAAGAAGGAAGTGATATTATTTTTACTTCAAATCACTGGTTTTTCATTTTTTCAAGACTAGCTTTTGTTGCTTTTTCTCAAGCTGAATCTCAATCAAAACAAAGATATACTTTTTTAGTTAATCTTTTAATCAATGTTAGGTGTTTATCTGTTAATGCTGTACCTGATACAGCTACACTGTTATAAAATCATCATTTATTTAATGCTATAACATCCATATATCATTCAGTAATGATAATATAATCTTGTTTTGTTACATGACTTCTAGCATTAAATAAGTTGTATAATATATTTGATTTATCATAAAAATTAGAAGCAGGAGAGTTAAGGTATTTTGGTTCTCATTCTCAGTGAATTCTTCATGCAAATGCTACAAAATCTCATCTAGAATTTTGTATTGGGAATATTATTCTATTTATGAATTTGTCTTTTTTTGTTTTGATATCTAAAAATATTTTAGAATCAAAAATTTGTTCATCTTCATATCATTTTTTCTTTAGGTAATTGTATAGTTCAATTCATGAATCACTATATCAAAAATTAAACTTATTTATTAACTCTTCTGATAATCATCTATCAAATAAGTATTTTTTTACATTAGGGTAATTTTCTAATGCTTTCTTGTAATAATTTGTAGCATCTCTATAAAGAGAATACATATTTTTTTTCTCTTCAAATTTTTCTTGATTAAAATTAGTGTTTACTTTTATTCAGGTATAGTTACCTAGTATCTCTATAGCTTCTTTGAATTCACAACTTTCTATATCCATTACAAATTTTATTGCTCATCATCATTTATGACATCAAAAACAATAAGCCAATTGTTTAGACGGACTAACTACAAAGCTAGGAGTTTTTTCGTTGTGACCAGGAAAAGGGCAGACGCATTTATAATTTGCTCCTGCCTTTTTTAAGCTTGTATATTTCGATACTAAATCTACTATATCTATTGCTGACTCTAATTCATCACTGATTCACATATTTTATTATAATATTATCGATTATAAATAATTACTTTTTAATTATACTTAATTATTTGTAAATAAAAAGAGAAAGATTTATCTTTCTCTTTTTTGAAAAAACTTTACTGTTAAATGCATTCATAAATCTCTTAAATATATATCTTGTTCTGCTCATCTGTTATATATTGTATTTCATTCAATAACTGTTTCATTCTTATGATTTATCACTTCATGTCATAATAATCTTCTCCTTTCAAGACTGTTTCATGAATAATACTTTATAACATTATTACCATCATAGTGTATATAAAATTTGTCTCATCTGTCATATTGAGCTTTTATATTTAACCATGATGTTACTTCATGATTCCTTATTTTAGAAAAATCTATATCTACTTCATAAAAATTTCTTCAAAGATACTTAATTTCATCATTTCACATAAATTCATAACTTCACATTCTACCTCAAACTATTTGAAAGTCTCTAGGTCATATGCTTTCAATTTCTTCTTTTAGATTTGCTGTAGCATTTCTTAGTTCTGCTAGTTGATAAACATCATCATCTTTAAATTTTTCTGGATTATCTAACAAATATTCTAAAAATATTTTAAAATCTATATTGTCTCAATTTGCTTTTACTAATTCCAGTAATCATCTACTACTTCATTCTTCGTAAGATTTTTCCAAATAAGCATCTAAGAACCTTTGATATTTTGAACTCATTTCCCTTATTGTTTCAGCATTTTGTATATTTTCTGCTTGCTCGTTATAAAAATCAGGTACTTCGCTCATAATTTTATAATTATTTAATATATTTATAAATATTTTATCATAAAAACTTTATATTTTCAAAAATACAATATAATTAACTAAATTATATAATAAAAAATATACAAATGTTTGTTGTTATTGACTGATTGGATGGTTCAGGTAAAGGTACACAAGTAAATCTTATAGCTGAAAACTTAAAAAAACTTTGAAAAAAAGTAAAGGTTTTGGATTATCCTAGATATGGTGAGGAATCTGCTTTTTTTGTTGAAAAATATTTGAATTGATGATATTGAAGCAATTTAAGTGCAAAACAAGCTAGTATTTTTTATGCTCTTGATAGATTTGATGATAGTTTTAACTTGAGACAAGAATTAAAAGATTATGATTATATAATCAGTAATAGGTATGTTTCAGCCAATATGATACACCAAACTGGTAAGATTTTTGATAAAGAAAAAAGACATGAATTTTTGGAATGGTTAGAAGAGTTAGAGTTTGAAATAATGTGAATTCCTAGACCTGATAAAGTTATATTTCTAAATGTTAGCCCTAATACAAGTCAAGAGTTGGTTTTGAAAAAACAAAAAAGAGAATACCTTAAGTGATGAAAAAAAATGGATCTTCATGAAGAAGATAAAAACCATCTTACTAATGCATATAATGCTGCAGTTGAAATAGTAAAAAAGTATAATTGGGTTCAGATAGATTGTGAAAAAAATTGAGATATGAGAAGTATAGAGGATATAAACAAAGAAATATTAAATAATATAATATAAAAAGCTCTCCATTAACTTTTTATAAAAAATGAATAATACAAAGAATAAATGAGATGAATGAGAATTAGTAGCTATAAAATACTTACTAAACAAAGGGTATAAAATTACTGATTATAATTTTAAATTTGGTAGGTTTTGAGAGATAGATATTATTGCAAATAAATTATGAATTACATATTTTTTTGAAGTAAAATATAGAACAGGTTTTAAGTATTGATATCCAGAAGAAAGTATTACACAAAATAAGCTTTTTAAATTCAAAAAAACTATAGAGTATTATGTGATTAAAAATAAACTTAGTTTTGAAAAAATACAATTTGATGTTATATCAATTATTAAGTGAGATAATAGCTATAAGCTTAAACATTATAAAAATTTAGAAATTTAATTATGAGCTTTTCAGATAAATATAAAAAAATTAATAAATATATACAAAAAGTAGAAGATCATCCTAATATAATAAATATAGAGGATGAAGCATTTAAAAATGCTGGTAAATGGTCAAAATATTTTGATAATGATAATGATATAGTTTTAGAAATATGAACATGATTATGAAACTTTTTTTCTGATGAGGTCTCATCTAATCCAAACAAAAACTTCATATGAAAAGAGATAAGATTCAAAAGGTTATATGTTACAGCTCAAAAAACTATTAGCAAATGATGAAAAAACTTTGTTCTATTAAAAACCATGTGACAAAATATTTCCAAAGTTTTTGCTGATTGAGAATTAAGTTTGACTTATGTTTTTTTTCCTGATCCTTGGGCAAAAAAAGATAGACAAAAAAAACATAGACTTTGGAGTGATAAATTTATAAGTGACTTGTACTCAAAAACAAAATCATGATGAAAAGTTATTTTTAAGACAGATCATAGAGAGTACTTTGATTCTACCTTAAAACTTATAAAAGATTTTTGAAAATGGGATATATCTAAATTGTCATATGATTATGAGAATGAAACAACAGATTTTGACAAAAAAAGACTTACAGAATTTGAAGTTATTTTTAGAAGTAAAGACATAAAAATAAATTATATAGAGTTAGTTAAAAAAAGTACTTAAATTAAATTAAGTACTTTTTATTAAAAATAAATTTTACAAAACAAAAAAAATCTATAAAATATGATTTACTATATAAAGTATAGTAAATAATTATATTTTAAAATAACAAATATGTCAGAAATATTAAATGATTTGAATTGGAGATATGCTGCAAAAAGTTTTGATACATCAAAAAAAGTTTCAGAAGATGATTTACAAGAAATAATAGAATCATTTAGACTTACTCCATCTAGCTTTTGATTAGAACCATGGAAATTAATTGTAATAGAAAAAAATCAATTAAAAGAAGAACTTAGAGAACATAGTTTTAATCAAGCTCAAATTACTGAAAGCTCTCATTTATTGGTTTTTGCTAGAGTAAAAAATATAAATGATGAATATGTAGATAAATTTTTGGATAATCACTCAAGTATAACATGAGCATCTAGAGAGGATTTATCTTGATATGAAAATATGATAAAAGGTTATTTATCTAGTCTTGATGATAATGCAAAAACAACTTGGGCTAAAGAACAAGTTAATATTGCATTAGGAAATGTAATGCATACTTTAGCTAGAAAAAAAATAGATTCTTGTGCTATTGGTTGATTTAATCCATCAAAATATGATGAATTATTATGATTAGAAGAAAAATGACTTGCCTCAGTAGTTGTATTGCCAATTTGATATAGAAAATCAGATGATAAATACGCGATTATGCCAAAAGTAAGATTTAGTGTAGATGATATTTTGATAAGAATATAAAAAATTATTTATTAATAAATTTTGTTATGTCAAATAATGTAAATCCTTATGAAAGTGTAAAAAAGCAAATGCAAGATGCTTGTTCTCTTTCTTGAAATTGTGATGACATGACTTCTCAAATAGAAGTAATGTCTAATCCTAAAAGAGTATTAGAAATAAATATACCTGTTAGAATGGATGACTGAAGTGTTAAAAGTTTTACAGGTTTTAGAAGTCAACATAATGATTCTAGATGACCTTTTAAATGAGGTATAAGGTTTCACCAAGATGTTACAAGAGATGAGGTTAAAGCTTTATCTATGTGGATGACTTTTAAGTGTGCTGTTGTAGATATTCCATTAGGTTGAGGTAAGTGAGGTATTATTGTAAATCCTAAAGAACTTTCTGTATGAGAGTTAGAAAGATTGGCTAGATGATATGTTAGAGAAATATATAAGTACCTTGGTCCAGAACAAGATGTTCCTGCTCCAGATGTAAATACTACACCTCAAATAATGGCATGGATGATGGATGAATATTCTAATCTTGTAGGTAAATATTCTCCTGGTTCATTTACAGGTAAACCTCTTTGTGTAGGTGGTTCTAAATGAAGATCAACAGCTACAGCTCAATGATGAGTTTATGCTTTACTTGAAATACTTGAATTAGAAAACAAAAAAGTCAGTGATATGAGCTTTGTTGTTCAATGAGCATGAAATGCATGATTAACTTTTGCTAGTATTTTGACATGATTATGAGCAAAACTAGTTGGTATATCTGATTCAAAAGCATGAGTTTATGATTCTAATTGACTTGATTTAGAAAAAATAAAACAAATAAAATCAGAAAAAAAATCTATTGCTGATTATGAATGATGTGAAAAAACTACAAGTGATTGAATTCTTGAAAAAGATTGTGATATATTAGTGCCAGCTGCATTGGAAAATCAAATAACAAGAGCTAATGCTTGAAATATAAAAGCTGATATAGTTTTAGAGCTTGCAAATTGACCAGTAACTCCTGAAGCGGATGAGATGTTATTTGAAAATGGTCAAATGGTTGTACCTGATATACTAGCTAATGCTGGTTGAGTAATGGTTTCATATTTTGAGCAAGTTCAAAATAATATGAATTTTTATTGGGAAGAAGATGAAGTTGATGAAAAATTAAAAACTAAAATGAAAAAAGCTACTTTAGCTGTTTATGAAAAAACTAAAGAGCTTAATACATCAATGAGAAATTGAGCATATGTTATATCTATGAAAAGAGTTATAGATGCTATGGATAATAGATGAGAGCATTAAAAATAAAAAATAGGTTTTTTTAAAAAACCTATTTTTTATTTTTTGTTTTGTTGTATTTTTGGTTATGATGATTGTTATAAATTTAAATATTAATAAAAATTTTGAATGAGTTCAAATGAAACAGTTATAAGCTTTAAGTCAGTAGATTTTAATTATGATATTAGAAAGCCTATTTTAGACGAAGTTAGCTTTAATGTAAGACTTGGTAGTAAAATAACATTGATGTGACAAAATTGAGCA
Source organism: Candidatus Altimarinota bacterium (assembly GCA_041694155.1). Taxonomy (GTDB): domain Bacteria; phylum Patescibacteriota; class Gracilibacteria; order BD1-5; family UBA6164; genus JAAZVM01. The sequence continues at coordinate 253,837 of JASMTS010000012.1, forward strand.
TGAAAATCTACTATTTTTAAGCTTATAAATTGAAGTGCTGAAAAAAAATGAGGAGTAATAAATATAGATAATAAATTAACTATAGCTACATGATTCCAAGTAGTATTGCCAGAAGATAAAGAATTAAGCGTTAGTGAATTTTTTAGAAAATATTACTCTGATAAGGATGAATTCAATATAGATAAACAAATATTTGATATATTAAATGTTGTAAACTTAAAGGCTCCTTTAGATAAAAAAATAAAAGATTTTTCATGATGACAACAAGCTAGATTATTATTAGCATGAGCACTTATACAAAATCCTGATATATTATTACTTGATGAGCCTACTAATAATTTAGATATTGAATGAATATGGCATTTAACTGACTTTTTACAAAATTATAAAAAGACTGTTATAGTTATTTCTCATGATGCAGATTTTTTGAATAGTTTTACTACTGGTGTTTTATACTTGGACTCTAATACTCATCAAGTTGAGCAATTTGTTTGAAACTATCATGATGTTGTTGAACAAATAGAAAGAAAAAAAGAAAAAGAAAATATGGCCAATGCTAGACTTGCTAAAGAAGCAAAAGCCAAAAAAGAGCAAGCGGAAAAATTTGCTCACAAATGATGAAAACTTAGACTTGTAGCAAAAAAAATGAGAGAAGCAGCTGCTGAAATGGAAGATGATATAGTAGACGTTAGGAAAGAAGATAAAACAATAAGGGACTTTAAAATTCCAGTTCAAGAATGAGTAGGGGGAGTTTTATTAGATATAAATTCAGTACATATAATAAAAGATGAACAAGTTATAGAAAAACCATTTGATATAAAGCTAAGAAAAGATGATCACATACTTTTGAGTTGACCAAATGGTATAGGTAAATCAACACTTTTGGAAAAAATAGTATCATGAGATGAATCTTGATCTAAAGTTTCAGAAGATGTTAAGATAGGTTACTATAGACAAGATTTTTCTAATCTTGATTTTGAACAAACAGTTTATGATTGCCTTAGATCTACTGCTCCAGAGGATATATGAGAACAACAACTTAGAAGTACAGCTGCCGGTTTTCTTATTACATGAGATATTATGAAAACAAAAATTTGAGATTTATCAGAAGGGCAAAAGTGACTTGTTGCCTTTTGTAGATTGGTCTTTTTGAAACCAGGTATTTTGATACTGGATGAACCGACTAATCATATAAATTTTAGGCATATACCAGTTATTGCAAAAGCTTTAGACTCTTTTAAGTGATGAATGATTCTTGTTTCACATGTGGATGAATTTGTATGGCAAATAAGAATAGATCAATATATGGATTTAGCTTAAATAAAAAAATAGATTTTTTAAAAATCTATTTTTTTATTTATAAAAATTATTATAAAATGTAGGTATAGCACTTAAAAAAGCAGATATAAATTGATCTTTTCTTGTTAACATATCATCACTCCATGCTCAAAATGCTCAGTTCTTTTTACTTGCATTCAAAATTCAAGTTGCCTTTTCTAATACTTCTCATAATTCTTTTTTATTTTTATATAATTCTGTTTCAAATAATTTTGGTACTTCCATCATGTTTGAAAATCAAAAATGTCATTCTCACTTACTATTTAATATATATACGACTCAAAATAAATAAGCTTTTTGTCATATATAACTAGTTCATCACTCCATTCATATATAAAAATCAGCATCTATTATTTCTTTTTTGGCATTTATTGCTCTATTTTGAGCTCATTTCATATTTTCTTCTATACTTAGAGGCATATCACTTACTCATGATTCGACTTTTATTGCTTCTGTTTTAATTTCTATTTTATCAAAATATATACATCTTTTAGCGGCTTCTTCTATTGCCAATACTTTTGGAGGAGATTTTGTTCATATAACTATTTTCATAAATATATTTTTATATTACTAAATAATGATTAGAATCATTTTATTAATTTTTACTATAACATCAAATGAATAAATTTCTAACAAATAAGTATTTAAAAAAGAGGTATTTTGTTTTTTTCTGACTTTTATTATTTTTTATACTTATGTGAACTATTCTTAGCTATTTTGATACACAAAAAATAGTTTCATATATATGAATAGAAAATACTTATTTTATTATTTTTTTAATAGCTGCTATTGGTTGATTTTCTAGTATTTCATGATATCCACTTGTTGCAATAATGGCTACTTTTATCTCTTGAGGTTCTAATTTTTTGCTTATAGGTTTATTGGCATGAATATGAATAATGTTTGGAGATTCACTTTTTTATTATTTTGGTATTAAGTCTAGGGATGTTATAGAAGGGAAAACCAAAAAATATGTAGATATAATGTCTAAATTTTTGAATAGTAAAAATAAATATGCTACTCCTATTATAATATATATTTATTCTTGATGGACACCTTTACCAAATGATATATTAACTATTTCAGTTGGTATATCATGATATCCTTATAAAAAAGCATTCATTCCTTTGTTTTTATGAAATATTACTCATATGCTTTTATATTCATTTTTTATTTATTATTGAATTTGAATTTTATCTAATTAAAAAACTATAAAATAAAATTTTGTATTTTTATATATTCGTGTTTTTTAGATAAAGTTAGAACTAAAATTGATATATTTTATAAAATAAAAAATAAATAAATCAATCCAAAAATAACTAAAAAACCTACCAAAAAATAAAAAATACATACAATTAAATTTGTATGTATTTTTATTTAACCCCTTTTAGAAAATGATAAATACAAATAAAAAAGGTTTTACCTTAGTAGAACTAATAGTAGTAATAACAATACTAGCAATACTATGAACTATCTGATTTATATCACTACAATGATATAGTAGTGAAGCAAGAGATAGTAAAAGAGTAACAGACTTATGACAAATAAGAACAGGTATCCAAGTATACCAAGCTAAGAATTGAGTAGTACCAGAACCAAATGATTCAATAACAGTATGAAGTGGTAGTAC
>JASMTS010000013.1:0-8872 GCA_041694155.1 Candidatus Altimarinota bacterium
TAGGTTTATATTCAGCTGAAACTGATGATAATATAAGAATAAATAAAGATAAAATTAAAACTACTCTTTTCATTTGCGACATATTATTATAAATAACTATTTTTAATATAATCTTTTTAATAAATTAATCAAATAAAAAAGAGAGAAAAGAACAATCAAGCACATTTAAATATTAATAAGGATTAAACTTTATTTAATTAACAGTCATGCTTTATCTAAAATAAATTTTATAGCATTATCATATTCTGAGTAAAGAAATTCAATAAATTGTTTATCTTCAAGTTTTTCTTTATCTATTTCATGATGCCTTATTGCAAAATCATTATTCATAACTCTTTTTCAAAGATTATCATAAAAATCTTCCTTTAGGTATTTTTTCATATTTTCTTTATTTGAATTATAAAAAAATCTTTGTATTATTTTTTCAACTCTTTGAGCATTATCAGTTCATCAATTTGATATAATATCTAAAAGTTTTGAGTAAGCATCAACTATTTTTTCAAGTCAGATTCTCTTTTCTTCAATATCATTTAAAATGATTTTTTTTCTTGATTCTTTTAAAATACTTATAAATTCCTTATATGCAGTTCCTTTCTCTTCTTTTCAATAATATTTATTTTCATCTATTTGATAAGTATGAATATCTCAAGTCTCATTAAAAGATTTTTCTTTTTTATACAACTCCCACAAAATGGGTTGTTTTGTTGATGATAAATCTTCTAATCATTCTTTCAAAATCCAATTAAAAAATTCTTTAATTATATTATTTAAATCTGGTGATCATTTGTCTGTATTATCTAAAACAACATTTAATACTAAATAGAAAAAATCATCTCTTGCAATTATTTTATTATATTTATCTTCTAAATGATTTATACTTGAAAAAATTTTATCTAAAGTTCAATCTATTCTTGATTTTTCAATTCATAAATCTTCAATATACTTTACAAGATATTCAAATTTAGTATAAACTTTATCTCAAAAATTTCTTTTTGCATCATTTTTATTTGTTTTTAAGTAATTTTCATATTTTTCTTTACAAAGTTTAGTTAATCACAAAGTAGAATCATCTTGATAAAGATTATTAGCTTCTTCATCTGGCATATTTAATAAAACTTGTAATGCTTCTTCTGAACTTACTGGCTTATTTTTTCAATTTAATAAATAAAAAATATTTGCTTCTTGGTTTTTATGAGTTTTTTCAAGTTCTTTATTTTCTCATATTTGATCAAAAATCACAAAACAAAATGGAATCTTAAAATCATTTTTTATATCATTTCAATAAAAAAGTCTATGGTTTCAATCAATTCTTGTTATTGCTCCATCTTTTAAACTTCCCAAATCTATTTTTATAGATTTTATATTGTTTGATAATCAAGTTAAATTTTTCCTTTTTTCTCATTTTATAGAATTTTCTATTTTTATAGCTCAATCATCAGTAATATATAATCACAAAACAACTTCTGGTAAAAATCTTTGTGATGCATTTTCTAAATAGTTTTTTATTTTTTCACATCTCTTTTTATCTTCATTTCTTTGAACTCACCCACTTTCAAAATAAATAGCTTTTGATATATTTGATATTTCGCTTATATTTGCAAATCATCTAATAGTTTTAAAATCTCATTCAAAATAATATCATTCAAATACATGATCAATTCTTTTTTTTCATAACTTAGTAGGAAGTTTTGTAGGTAAAGTAGTTCAATATGATTTTTTTTCAAAATCTTGAAATAAACCTTCAGGATTTACTAATATTTTATTTATAATTTTTATCTGATTTAATAGTTTTTCTTGGTCATTTCTTTGTTTTTCTGTTAATTTTGATAAATCAAATGTATTTATGGTTTTTTCTAATCAACTAAAAATTGCTGATAAATCTTTTATAAGAGGATTGTTATTTAAAATACCATCAAAATTGTCACTTATTTTTTCAAGATCTTGAAAAATATTTTCAGTTCATAAATTAATACTTTGATTTGGTAAATGTGCTAATGCATTTCTAAATTGATTATTTATCTGATTAACTCTTTCTCATAATTCCTTAATTCAACTATCATTACTAACACTTGATGATAACTTTTTAATACTATTAGCTTCTTCCTTTAAAATTTTTAATTGTTTCTCTAAATCTTTTGGTAATTCTTTCTCATCTTTTAACAATAAAACTTCTATAATATCACTACTTAAAATATTATATTTCTCTATTTTTTTATATTTTTTTAATTTTTCAAGTAATTCTTTTAATTTAGCTTGATTGTTTTCAAAGATGTCAAATCAAAAAATATCATTAAGTATTTTTTTGTCTGTTTTATTTACAAGCCAAGTGTTTTCATTTCAAAGTCTATATTTTAGAAAAACAAGTAAATTATCTTTTTCAGTTGATTTTTTAAGTGCATAAATTCAACTTCATACTTTTATAAAATTATTTTTCTTTTTATCTTTTCTATCCAAAGTTCAAATATGTGAATTCATAGTATTTTCAGGAGTTCATCAATCACTTTCTATATATCATCTTTCAATAGCTACTTTTGTAATATCTTTATAGTGCAAAAAATCATTATCTTGTAAAACTTTTTTTGCTGCTTGATGAAAAGATAATTTTTTTGTCATAATAATGTCTTATTGCTAAAGTATATTTTAAATTAAAAACCTATTATAAATTGTTTATTTGCAATAGTAGTATAATTTTTAATTTTTTTAGTTTTTTTTAGATCATCCAACAATTTGGTTATATTTTTTTCTTCATCAAATAAATTTGTTCCAAAAATTTGCATTGAATAGTCTACATCTCTTGCACTAATATCCCAAAATGCAAGTTCTGATAGTCTATATTTTATAAAAGAATATAAATTTTCTTCTACTGTTTTTCTTCTCAAAGCATAAGTTTCAAGTCATACTTTTATAAAAGTAGAATTAGTTTTATTTATTTTTATATCTTCCAAGATGATAGAATTTAACAAATCTTCATGATTTACTGTATCTTTAGGAAATCAATCCTCATTTTTTATAAGTTGACTAAGGGCATATAAATGCAAATAATCATATTTTTTAAGTACTTTTTTTGCTGTTTGAAATACTTTTTTCATAGATTGAGATTTTTAATTTATAAATACTTAGCTTCTAAAATCATTCATTTAATTTTTTCATCTAAATCAATATTTAATTTTTCAATTCTTTTTTGATTATGTTTAGCTTTATTTTTTATTTCGTTTATTCAATTTAGAATATTTCTTTGAATTGATAACTTATTTGGTAAAGGAAAAGAAAAACTTAAAAATTCTTTAGAATTTATATTTGGTTGTCAAGAGAATCTTTCTAACCTTCTTAACCAATTTTTATAATATGTTGTGTTGGTTATTTCATATAATAATTCTGGTATGATTTTATTTTCATCTAAAGAAAATTTTATTAAATATCAAGCATAAACAGATTTTCAATATACTTCTTTATATAAAAAAGTTTTTCATATAGTTCATCATGTTCTTGCTATTAAAAAATCATTTTCCTTTAAAATATATTTATCTTCAAATTTTTCTACTGTCATCCATGTATTATCTTTTAAATATCAGTTATTATCAATATCAGTTATTCTAATATATCTATAATCTTTATTTTTTTTTCAATTAATTGCTGATTTATTTGATCAATAAAGAGGATCTCAAGATGAAACATCTTTAACAGAAAATATATTATAGATACTTGATGAAATATCTTTTTTTGATAAATTAAAATTTATATCCCATCTTTCTAAATCTTCATACCCAATACAAAAAAACTTCTTTTTTTTATCTTGCTCTATTTCTATTCAAAGTTCTTTCATCAAATATCTATCAACTTCTTTATCAAGATTTTGGTTTTCTTGTTCTAAATTTGAAATTTCCTCTTTTATATCATAATAAGTTTTTACTATCTGTTTTTGAATATCCAGAGGAGGTAAAGGAATTTCTAAACTTGAAAGTAAATCAAAAGTAAGATTTTGTCTAACTGATCAAGATGTATTTGCTCTCAAAGTATCATTATACCAACTTGATGAAAGTATCAAATAAAGATAATCTGCTAATAACTCTTTTTCATTACAATAAAAGACTACATAAGCAGGGCTTATATATTCTCATTTTAAATAATCTTTGACTATTCAAATAGATCAGACATTAACTCTATATGGATTATAAGTTATATCATTTTTTTTAACTTTTTTATATGCTTGTTTTATTTTTTTTCAAAACTCATCATAAGCATCAAAAACACCTTCTTTATTATTAACTCATAATATTGAAAAATTATCATCAGGAAAATTATTTAATTTCACCTTTTCTCATCTTTCTTTTATATATTTTCACAATTTTCCCATAGGAAAAATGCTTTCAAGAATTCATATATATCACTTGATATCCCACCTTCTTTCTAATTTTTCATATGGTATTACAAAACTATTAAACATATTATTTTCCTTGATAATTAAATAATTCTTTTTGAAATTTTTTATATTCCTCTATAACTAAAGGCAATTCATTTCATTCATCATCAACTGAACCTGTAGATGTAATTCATGAATTTTCAACTTCCGCCATAAAAATAGGATAATTAAAAGTTTTTTTAATTTCTTTACTTGCTTTTTCTTTTATCTCATTTATTTTATTTTTCATTTCTATTCTCAGTACTTTCTTTTCTTCTTTGTCTGCTTGTTTTATCTTGTCTTTATAATTAGACTCTATTTTTTTAATTTCTTCTTCATACCTAGCATTTATTTTATTTGAGATATTTTCATATTCTTTCTTTTCATCATTTGTAAATTTTTGTATAAATATAATACTTGATTTTACACTAGCTTTTGATGAAATAAAAGTTTCTACAGGTAAAGAAACAACAGCCGATATTTTTGCTTTTCATTCTGTAAAATCTCTTACATACTGTAAACTTGGATTATTTAAAATTCATTCAGGTAGGACAATTCACATTCTACCACCTGGTCTTAAAAGTCTTAAACATCTCTCTATAAATAAAACTTCTGTTTTTTGACTAGATTTATTTTTTGAAAGCTCATATTTATTCAAAACTGGAATTTCTCAGATTTCATCAACTACACTTGCACCAAATGGTGGATTTGTAATTACTAAATCAAACATTTCTTCATCAATATTTGAAACATTTATAAGTCAATCATGATGATGAACTCAACCGTGTCCATCTCAGTGCATTATCATATTCATCTTACTTGTCCTTGCCATACGAGAATTTTTATCAGTTCAATATATATATTGTTCAGCAAGTTGTTTTTCTCTTTCAAGTAATTCTTCATTTAATTTTTTAAACTCCTCTTGTATTTTTTTTGCTTTTTTTTCTTCTGGAATATCTAAGTTATTTATCTCTTCTTGTTTTTTATCTTTTTTCTTTTGTATATCAGATTCTATTTGCTCTAATATATCTTGAAAGAACTTAATCAAAAAACCTCCAGATCAAGAAGCAGGATCAATTACAATATCTCATTCTTTTGGTTCTAAAAAATCAACTACAAATTCAACAACACTTCTTGGAGTAAAAAATTGTCCAATTTCTCATCTAAAAGTTTGTCATAAAAACTTTTCAAAGGCTATTCACTTTACATCATCTCATGTTTTTGAAAGGTTATATTTTTCAAGTTTGCTAACTATATCTTTAAAAGTAGTGTCTTTTATTCTGATTCTTTCATTTTCTTCAAAAAGCTTATCATCCTTAAACGATTGCTTTGTTTGTTCAAAAAGAAATTGAATATAACTAATATTTCAATATTTAACAGGATCACTTGCAACCAAAGTTGGTTTTATAATTTTATTAAAATTATCTTCCTGCTCTTCTATATAATCTTTTTTAAATATTTTTCAGTATTTATCTTCTCTTTCAAAATTTATTTTTATAAATAAAATTTTACTTATTTCATCAAAAGCAGAAGCAGGATCAAGAGCATCTCTATTTCTTATGGAATTATGACAATTTTTAAGTAATGCTGTAAATTCTTCTCTTGAAAAAGCTTTTGTTTCACTAAGAAGTTTATTAATTTCTTTATCAGTAGCTTTTGCAGTAGGGATATCCAAAATTTCATCTGGAATATTTGGCATTACATCATCTAAAACTTGAAAAAATTTAGTTTCTTTTGAATTGTGAGTAACAAAAAAACTAGCACCTGCCCAAGATGCATAATTCATACCTTGATAGTAGTCTTTTTCTCTAATCACAACATTATCTGATTTACATTCTACAACTATCAAAGGTTTTTTTCTTGCTAATTTTTCTTCCTTGCTTTTCCAAACAACAATATCAGCACTTGCTCTTCAGGTTCATCTGTCAGAATTATTAACTTGTAATTCTTGTTCCATTTGTTCTTCTTTGTATCAATAATTATTTATAAGAACTTGAATATAATTTTGCCTAACTTCTTCTTCAGGAGTTAATATATGCCATTCATTTTTTAATGGACAAAAAATTTTATTATCTTCGATTTGTAGGTTATTCATATTTAAAACAAAATTAATTAATAGAGTAGACTAAACCTGTATTATATATTAGATTCTAACAAATTATAAATAATAATATAGTTAAATTTATATAACTTATATTATAGTTTGTTTTAATATTTTCAAGTTTATTTTAAAACCACTATTTAAAAGATAAAATAAATTATAAAATGATTTCTGTGAATTACAGAAATCATTTTATAAGCATCCTAATTATAATTTTAAAACTCTCCTTTTTATTATTTAGATAATTTATCTAGTTTATCTTGTAGTTTTGATAATTTTTCTTGAGCTTGAGACTTTTTTTCCATTTCAGCTCTTACCAATTTTTCAGGTGCTTTATTTACAAAAGATTCATTTAATAATTTTTTATCCAAAATAGCTATATATTCTTTTGTATCAATTATTTGATTTTCTAATCTTTCTATTTCTTTTGTAACATCAAGTGCATTTGAAGTATCAACATAAACCTCTACTCATGCTTTTATAACACCATAAGCATAAGTTTCATCATCTATTTTTTTATCTACCATTTCATAGTTATCAGCTTTAACTATTCATGCTATCATTGGTAGTACTTGATTTATAATATCAGCATTTTTATTTTTTGCATATATTTTTAGACCAATTGTTTTATTAGGCATTATATTATTATCAGCTCTTAAGCTTCTTATCTCCCTTATAACATCCAATACTAATACATTATCTTTTTCTATATCAGTATCTCTTTCTATATTTACTTTTCACCAATTAGAAACTATAAGATCTCATTTGAATCATACTTTTTTATATATTTCTTCAGTAACAAAAGGTATATATGGATGCCATAATTTTAATAAAGTATTCAACACATAAGTAATGATTTTTTGTCAGTATTTAGATTCTTCTTTAGTTAGCTTGAATTCTTCTATATAATAATCACAAAATTCATTTTTTGTAAATGATTGTAATTCTTGTCATGCTTCGGAAAAGTCATAATTTTCCATAGATTCACTAACTAAATCCGAAAGATATCTAACTCTAGAAAGTATCCATTTCTCATGAAACATTAAATCATTATAGTTTGATTTTAATTCATTTTCTATTCAAGTAATATCATTATCAACATTATCCAAGTTGCTAGATACAAATCTAGAAGCATTCCATAATTTATTTATAAAAAACATATTATTTTCAACATTTGCTTCATCAAATTTTAGATCATTTCAAGGAGTATTTCATATTGATAATGTAAGTCTTAATGCATCTGTTCAATATTTATCAATCATATCTATTGGATCTATACCATTTCAAAGTGACTTACTCATTTTTCTACCGTATTTATCTTTGACAAGTCAATGTAGATAAATAGTTCTAAATGGTGTAGTTCAAGTAAATTCGTATCAAAATAAAAGCATTCTAATAACCCAAAAGAATATTATATCATGACCAGTTTCCAATACAGAAGCAGGATAAAACTTTTCTATTAATTCATTTTGTTCATCACTATCCATATTATAATCTAATACAGAAAAAGGCCATAAAGCAGAACTAAACCAAGTATCAAGTGCATCTGGGTCTCTTGTAAGAGTAGTTCTTTCACCATAATGAGCTTCAGCAGTTTCTAAAGCCATATCTTCAGTCTCAGCACAAAACATTTCACCATCTGGTCAATACCATACAGGAATTTGATGTCACCAAATCAATTGTCTAGAAATACACCAATCTCTTAAATTAAATATCCAATCTTCAAATGTTTTATTAAATCTCTTTGGTACAATATCAAAATCTTTGTTTTTGTATCATTTTATTACCTTTTTTGCTAATGGCTCTATTTTTACAAACCATTGTTTTGAGATAATTGTTTCTATTTTGGCATGAGATCTTTCTCAATAACCTACTTTTGAAGTATGATCTTCTACTCAAATAAGGTTACCCTTTGCCTTTAATAACTCAACTATATTTTCTCTAGCAGTCATAAAATCTTGTCATGCAAAAATTCAAGCTACCTTAGTCATATTACCATCTTTTCATAATACAACTTTATTCAAAGGTAGATCATGTCTTTTTGCTACCTCAAAGTCATTTGGATCATGAGCAGGAGTTATTTTAACAGCACCTGTACCAAACTCCATATCAACCATTTCGTCTGCTATAATAGGAATTTCTTTGTTTACTATAGGTAAAATAAGTTTTTTACCCGCTTTTATTAATTTTTTGTATCTTTTGTCTTTTGGATGTACTGCAACAGCAACATCTCAAAGTAATGTTTCAGGTCTAGTAGTAGCTATTACTACTTCATTATCACTACCAGAAACAAAATATGTTATGTGATATAGTTTTGCTTTTTCTTCTTTATATATAACCTCTTGGTCTGATACAACAGTATCTAATACAGG
>JASMTS010000014.1:0-133931 GCA_041694155.1 Candidatus Altimarinota bacterium
AAATGAACACTATCAACAAGAAATACAATCTGATGATCAGTATTGGTATGATGAATGTATGTATTACCATGATGAAAATATAGTGATGATTTTGACCTAGCAATGCAATATGATCTAAACTACATAAGAAGATGATCAATATGATGGGACAAAAACTCAAATAATATATTAGATAATTGAGAATATAATGATGCTTTTATTATAGAATACAATCCTAATATACAACTTGATCCTCCTAAATTATTTGCTGATTAATAAATAAAAAATAGAACTTTTGTTCTATTTTTTTTGTTATTTTTATTTTATTATGTATAATAAATTTAGATATTTTTTAAAAGAGTATTTAAATGATGGAATGTTTTAGTAAATTTTTATATTATTCTTGTTTTTAAGAAAAAAATATTTATTGAAATATTTCATTATTTGTTCTTTTAAGAAATATCTTTTTTTATATTTTTAAATATTTTTTATGATAAATTTATCTGATAAAAATGCTACAACTCTGACTCCAATAAAAAAGTCTTATAATATTGATGGTAAAAATATAACATTTGAATCTTGAAAGTTAGGTCTTTTGATTAATTGATCTGTTACTATTAGTGATGAAGATGATAATATGTTATTTGTTTCTACTTGATTTAAACAAGAAGGTTTAAATGAAAAAGCTGATTTTTTCCCTTTAGTAGTTGATTGGCAAGAAAGATTTTATGCAACTGGTAAAATTTGAGGTAATAGGTTCCAAAAAAGAGAATGAAGACCTAGTGAAGAAGCTACACTTACAGCTAGACTTATAGATAGACCTATAAGACCTATGTTTCCAAAATGAATAATTAATGATACTCAAATAATAGCTACTGTATTATCTTCTAGCTGAGAAAAAGAATTATGATTATGGGGGATTTCTTGAGCTTCAATATGATTAATGTTAGCTTGAACTCCTTTTGAATGACCTGTTTCTGGTTGTAAAATATCACTTTTAAATGATTGAAGCTATATTTTTAATCCTAGTTCAAAAGAAGAAAAAGATGCAAAATTAACTTTACTTACTGCATGAACTTTGGATGCTATAACTATGGTAGAAGCTTGAGCAAATGAAGCTAGTGATGAAGAAATGGTTGATGCCCTAGAAAAATCACATGAAATAATAAAACAAATATGTAATGCTCAAATAGATTTTATTGATGAGTACAAAAAAGTATTTCCTATAGAAGAAGCAGTTGTAAAGTATAATGTTCCAGATGAGTCTTTGTATGATTTGGTTAAGGACTTTCTTAGTGAGGAAAAAATGGAAGTATTATACAATAAATGAAAAAAAGAATTTCAAAAAGAGCTTAATTCTTTAGATGAACAAGTAAAAGAGTTTTTATTATCTAAGTGATATAGCTTTGATGAATCTTATGAGGATCAAGAAATGATAGTTGATGAAGATTCTATATGAGCTATGGTTTATAAGAGGGTAAAAGAAGTTATGAGAAAAAATATCTTGGATAATGAAAAGAGACTTGATGGAAGAAAAATAGATGAAGTTAGGCCAGTAATATGAGAAGTTTGATTGTTACCTAGAACTCATGGTTCAGCATTATTTCAAAGGTGAATGACTCAAGCATTGTCTATAGCTACTTTATGATGACCTGATGATGTTCAAACTCTTGATTGAATGATGCCAGAATCAGAAAAAAGATATCTTCATCATTATAATTTTCCTCCATATTCAGTTGGTGAGGTTAGAATGATGAGAGGAGTTGGTAGAAGAGAAATAGGGCATTGAGCATTGGCTGAGAGAGCATTAGTCCCAGTTCTACCTAGTGAAGAAGAATTTCCATATACAATTAGAGTTGTTTCTGAAATAACAACATGTAATGGTTCTAGTTCTATGGCTTCTGTATGTGGTTCTACTATGAGTTTGATGCATGCTTGAGTTCCTATAAAATCTCCAGTAGCTTGAGTTGCAATGTGAATGATTTATGACGAAGAAACAGGTAATTATAAAATATTGTCTGATATACAGGCTCAAGAAGACTTTTTAGGTGATATGGATTTCAAAGTAGCAAGAACTGCAAAATGAATTACAGCTATGCAGTTAGATGTAAAAATAAAATGATTAAAAATGGATGTATTTAGAGAAGCCTTTAAACAATCTAGTTGATCTATTGATTATATCCTTTGAGAAATGCTAAAAGTTCAAGCAGAGCCTAATAAAAATTTATCTCCATATGCTCCTTTGATACTTAATTATCAAATACCTGTTAAAAAAATAAGCAATATTATAGGTAAATGATGAGAAAATATTCAAAGAATGGAAAAAGAATATTGAGTAAGAGTATCAATTGCCGATGATTGACTTGCAACAATAACAGCAGATAATCAATCAGGTTGAGAAAAAGTTATATCTGAAATAAAAGAAATATTATGGTCCCCAGAGGTTGGTTATAAATGAACTTGAAAAGTTGTAAAAATAATTGATTGAACATGAGCAATAGTAGAGTTTAGATGAAAATCTTGAATGATACATATATCAAAACTTAGTTATAAGAGAATAGAAAATGTTGAAGATGTTTTAAAACTTTGAGACGATGTTGATTTTGAAATAATTCAAGTTGATCTTGATAAATGAAGAATATGACTAAAAAGACAATTATCTGAACAAGAACAAAAAGAACTACTAGAAATAAAAGCCAAAAAAGAGAAAGAGTTAGAAAAAAATAAAGAAGATAAAAAAGACTAAAAAAATCCCTTTTAAAAGGGATTTTTTTAGTCTTTTAGTATATATCATTTTCAGTTTAGAGTTATCAAGTCAAAATCACTTCCTATTTTTTTTCTTAAATTACATAATGTTACATTAATAGTGTTATCACTAATTCATATACCATCGTATGATCACCATATAGATATTGTTAGGTCATTTCTTTTTACAACTTTATTTTTATTTATTATGAAATATTCAATTATCATTAACTCTCTTTTTGTGAAATTTATATTTTGATATTTATTTGATAATATTACTCAGTTTTTTAGGTCGTATTCGATATTTTTATGTCTTATTATAGATGATTTTTCATTTGAATTTCTTCTAAGTAAGCTTCTAATCCTAGCCAATAATTCTTCTGGAGAATATGGTTTTGCCAAATAATCATCTGCTCATAAATCTAGTCAATAAACTTTTTTTTCTAGGTCAGAATATCCAGATGTTATAATTATAGGGGAGTTTATTTTTTTTGCCTGCCTTAACCAGCTTATTATCTCAAATCAATCATTTTCTGATATTCACAAGTTTAAATCAATAATATACAAGTCTGATTCTATTTTATGATTTGATAATAATTCATTTTTTGAATTATATAGACATACATTGTATCAATTTCTCTTTATTTTTTTTGTTAGTTTTGATCATAAATAATAATCGTCTTCTATTATACTTATTTTCATAACTTTTATATTAATAAATATTATTTATCTAATATTATATACAAAATATTAAAATAACATTAAAATATATGATTTTTTAAGACTTTTTTAATCTCTGAATCATATAAATTAAAAACTTATTTTTTAATTTATATGACTATGAATAATAAATTGTATGTATCTAACTTGTCTACTAATAGCTTGAGTAGTTCTGAGTTAAGGCAAATTGCTTCTGTTGAAAAAGATATGTGGGCATATTGAATATGAGAATATATTAAGTGTGAATGATGTTGAAAAATACATTCTAAAAAAGATATTTTTTGACACTTAGGTTCTTCAATTAATAATAAAAGTGTTGATTATTTAGAAAATAAATATCTTTGAGACTCCATATCTTGCAATCATTGTAACTCAAAAGATACAAAATTTATCTATGAAATAGATTCTAATATAGAAAATATAATTGATAGATATAAAAATACTGTGTCATCATACTTGACTGTACTACATGACAAAGATTTTAAAATAAAATGATTTTGTGACTGATATGTTGATAATTTTTCTTCAATCTATAGAAGGGAACTTAGCCCTCATTATAACAAGGAATTATTTACAGTTTTAGATAAAAATATAAAAAAAGATTATTTGGTAGATATTTATAATAATTTATTTTTTTCATTATCATCTTTATGAACATTTCAAAAATATTCATCAATTTTAAATCTTATTAAGCTTTTAAATAGTTTTTCTTTTTCTGTAGAAGATGATTTTATTGAACTTCCATCAATTACTGAGTTTGATAAATGAAGCCCAGTACAAAAGTTTTCTAAATTATTATGAATAAAATTATTAGATATACCTAAAAGTATAAAATATAATTTTCACTCTAACTATAATAGCAATTTGTATTACTTAGAATGATCTATAAAAAAATGAAGAGAAGTATTTAGTCAAAGGGCAATGGAAATTGTTAAAAAATCTTTGATTAAATAAAAATAGTTATATCATTGTATATAAATAATATAATAATTTTTTTATATGGACTTTTATATTTCTATTTATTTATTCACATTCATATTTTCTTTTTATGTTTGATATACATTTTATAAAAAGTATAAAAATTTAAGTTGATTAAGTTTTTTTATTTTTAATATTTTTGTTTGTATATGGTTTATATTATATTCACTTAGTTATTACCCATTTCATAATTTAGATTTATCTTTATATATAACAAGAATTTGATACTGAGTTTCTGTTTTGGGTTTTTTGTTCTTAATGTTATTTATAAAATATTTTTGATTTAATATATGATTTAAGTCTTATTTGATAAAAAAAATACCATATATATTATTTTGGTCTTTTTTATTTTTTTTAATAGTTTTTTCTGATTTATTTATATCTTGATTACATGATAACACAGAAATTAATTGATATTTTGAAGAAAAATGATATTTATTTTATCTTTATTATGTTATATATATTTATTTAATTTTATCTATATCATATTATTGATTTAAAAATTATAAAAGTTTATCTATATTAAATAAGATAAGATATAAAAATATTTTATTTTCATGATTATTTTTATTAATAATATGATTTATTTTTCAATTGATCTTACCTTATTTTTGATATTATTATTTTGAAAAAGAGTTGATATTGCTTTATCTACCATTTTTAGTTTGTTCTTTATATTCTATAACTAGATATCATTATAATGATTTTAGTTTTAACTATAAAGAATTTTATGGATTTGTATTATCTTTATTTTTGACTTTATTATCTATATATTTACTTAAAAATTTATCTTTTTTAATAAAAGATGACTCTTACTTATATTTATTATTTAGTGATAATTTTGTTTATTTTTATACAGTTTTTTCTTTATTAATTTTTTCTGTATTTTATATCATTTTTATTAGATTATTGCCTGGTAATAGTAATTATAAACTTTTTCAAGATGATATAACAAAAACTCAAAATGAGATAAGGTTTATTTTAGACTTGGATACACTTAATAATTATTTATCAAATAAAGCTTTAAAAAATTATTGAATAAAATATATAAGTATAAAAACAGAATTAAGTGATATTAATTTTATATTTTTGAAAAATTTTTTTGTAAATAATCCATTAAGTATTTTTTTTATAAATGATATAGTATTTTTAGAAGAAAATAAAAACAAATTTTATGATAATATTGGTTTAATAGATATAGATGAAAAAATCCATATAGTATTTCCAATAAAAAATAATTTATGAGAATTAATATGACTTTTTTGTCTTTGAAAAAAACCATATGCAGAACAGTATTATTCTCAGGAAATATCTATAATAAAAGATTTCGTAAATTTTTTATGATGACATATTAAATATATACAAATATATTCTAAAATAAATTATTTAAGTCTTAATTTAGATAAAGAAATAGATAAAAAAACAATAAAATATAATAACTTGATAAATAAACAAAAAGAGTTTATATCAGTAGCATCACATGAAATAAAAACACCGATAATGTCTTCTAGTTTTCATGTAGATAGCTTAATTGATGATATAAATGATAATAAAATTACAATTAATATTATAAAAGATGAATTATTAATATTAAAAAATAACTTATACAGTTTATCAGACTTAACAAAAGTTTTATTTGATATACAAAGAAATGATTTTTGAAAAATAAATCTTTATATAGAAAAGGTTAGACTAGAAGATATATTTAATCATCAAATAAGTGCTGTAAAAAAGTTATTTCCAAATTTAATTATTAATTACTCCTATGATAAAAATATATCTTATATTGATATTGATAAAGTTCAGTTTACTCAGGTTATTTCAAATATAATAAATAATGCTATAAAGTTTTCTAATAAATCTAAAGGAATAATATCTATATCTGTAAAATTATTAAATGAGAACATTATAATTGTAATTGAAGATAATTGAAAATGATTTAAGGATAATGAAAAAGAAATTATATTTGAAAAATATAATACTTGAATATGAAAATCCATATGATTATGACTAGGTCTTTACCTTTGTAAAAAGATAACTGAATTACATTTGTGAAGTATAAGTGTTGATAATTCACAAAAATTATGATGAGCTCTTTTTAAAATTATTATACCTATAAAACAATAATATTATTTTTAAAAATGATATTATTATGATACAATAATATTATATATAAATAAAAAATATATTAATGTTAGAAAAAGAAATAAAAATATTAGATATAGATAAAAATCAAGTGGAGAATAAATTGCTTGATTTATGAGCAAAAAAAACTTTTGATTGATTTATTCATGATGTATATTATGATTTTCCAGAATGAAAATCATTAAAACTTGAAGACAATAAAAGACTTTTTAGGGTAAGGAAAAAATGAGAAGAACATTTATATACTATAAAAAGAAAAAGAAATAAGAAAAAAGATTGAGGAGAAAAGTGACTTAAAGTTGCTGATGAATGAGAAAATACAATTACTAATGTAGAAAGTTTTACAAAAGTTTTGGAAAAATATTGAATGACAAAAATTAGAGAAAAAATGAAGCATAGGACATCATATAAAATAGATGATATAGAATTTGATATTGATGATTATGATTCTATTCCTACTTTATTAGAAATAGAGGCACCTACAAAAGTTGATATAAATAAATATGTAAAATTATTATGATTAGAAAGTTATACTCAAAAGAAGTTTTGATCAAGAAAGTTATATGAATATTATGGACTTGATTATAAATATTTTTAACAAAAATAACGATAATATAATATTTATCGTTATTTTTTATAGTATAAAAAAAGCATCTTTATTATGATGCTTTTTTTGTTATTTCTTTTGTTATATGTTTTGTTATATCATCTAAAGAACCTTTTCTTTTTTTGTTTTTTATTGTCTCCATTCTAATTTTCTTGATTTGGTCCATAGTATCTTTAAATGTATCATATTTTTCCGCTAATCATGAATATACAACTCATAAAGAATATTTACTACAGCTTTTAGCTTTATCTATTTTATGTTTTTTCATTATTTCACATGCTTCACAGTCTTCTTTTAGTGATTTGCTTTCTATTATTACTAAATTTTTTAAATCTACTACTTTTGCAGATTTTTTTCTTAAGTCTGTAGCTTTTATATCAAAGTCTATAGTTAATCTTTCTTCTCAAGTATTGCTAACCATAGTTATTCTTTTGTAGTTTGTCTTTATAGCAGGGCTTATTGTTGGTGCTTTTTCTCAAGCATAAACACTTTGCCATACTCAGTCAAAAAATCTTTTTTTACCTCTTGTCATAAAACCATGCTCTTCAGGTGGAAATTGATATCTATATTTACTTGTAACTCAGTCATTTTTTTGTTTATATTCAAAAAATGCTAAATTTGAGTCTACATAGTATCTTGTTCTAATTTTTGTTCTTGATTTTAATTTGTTTTGATGTTGATTATAAAACAAATAGTCTTTAGTATCCATATATACATTATCATATTCAAAAACTTTTTTTCCATTTATTTCTAATACTTGAAATTCACTTTTTAATTCTGCTAATATATCAGAAAATTGTTTAGAATTTAGTAAAAATTTTCTATCTATTCTTTTTAAAAAACTTGCTGTAGAATTTAACTCAGTAAGAGTTATAGGTTTGAAGTCTTTTAGTTTATTATTAAATTTAGGAGTCATAATCTATAATAGAGGGTTATATTTTATTTTTATTTTTGTTTAGTACTTTTTTAGTTTATCATAATTATTTATGTGGGTCAAAAATATTATAAAAATTTTATTAAAATAACATATGTTAATCATGATATAATTCATGCTATAGGGAGTGTAACTATCCATGATAGTATTATACCATTCATCATTCATTTTTTTATAACTACTTTATCTTTTCATTCTACATTTTTTCTGTACTGTCTATATAGTCATATACCAAAAATTGCTCATAATGCTATTTGAGTTGATGAAACAGGTAATCATAACTGAGATGCAACTAATACAGTAGCAGCTGCAGACAAAGCTACACAAAATGCTCTAATTTGATCCAGCTTTGTTATCTCACTTCAAACTGTTTTTATTAATCTTGCTCAAAATGTTGCTAATCATACTGATAGTCATAGTCATCAAAATAACATAATCCAAAATGGTACCCATGCAGAATTTGCTATTTCCATTCATCAATTTTTTATTGTTTCATTTATAGCTGCTAATGGTCATATTGCATTTGCTACATCATTTGAACCATGTGCAAAACTAAGAAGTGCTACTGCAAATACTAAAGGTATATTGAATAATTTGTTAATATACTTTTTTTTATCTTTAAAAAACCATTCTTTATGTTTTTTGTATAATATGACCATTACCATATATGTAACAACTCATATTATTATTCATATAAATGTAGCATTAGACGGGTTTATAACTCATGCTAAAATATCATTTGATTTTAATATAGGTTTTAGTCATTTTATCATTAAGTAAATAGAAAATATAGTCATCATTAAAGCTACATATACTGGTACCCAGTGTTTTGCTGCTTCTCATCTATTTTTTCTAGATAATATTGTTTTCTTGATTGATATAAATAATGCTACTGAAATAATTCATCATACTATAAGAGATATTATCCAACTAGATACTATTTCTCATATTTTTGGCCAATAAACAATTGATGGTCAAGCAGCTACTATTCAAGCTCATAACAATCAACCTATTATTGAGTTTGTTGTTGATATAGGAGCTCTAAAAAATGTTGCCAGATTTAGCCATAGTGCTGCTCACAATAAAGTGGATAGCATTATAAATATAAATTGTCTAGGGTCACTTATCATGCTTTGATCAATAATTCATCCTTTAATTGTATCAACTACATCTCATCAAGCTATTAATGCACCAGCTGCCTCAAATATAGCTGCAATAATTATTGCTCATACTAATGTTATTGCTTTTGAACCTACTGCTGGTCACATGTTATTTGCTACATCATTTGCTCATAGATTCATAGCCATATAAATAGCAAAAATAGTAGCAATCAATAAGTATATATTATTATTTCATCATTGAAAAAAGTATACATATGAAACTCATGCTATTATTGATAATCATAAAAATATATACTTTAATGAACTAACATATTCATCTTTTATATTTATGGTTATTTTCATCTTAATAAATGTTTTAAAAATAAATCTCTTAAAATATTAACATTTAAATTTAAAAAACTCAAAAAAAATGTCTATACTATTTACTTTTAGTATAGACATTTAAAAAATTATTTTTCTAACTCATCTTTTATTATTTTATTTGCTTTATAAAATGAGTCTAAATTTAGTCATGCTTTTCTTAATGTTTTGTATTTTCAAAGTTTTATATTCAAATTTTTAGATAATTCTTTATTTTGTTCTAATATATCACTTCAGTATTTTTCTTTAAAATATAGAGCATTTATATATTGATGATCTCATGCACTTCATTCTAGTGGTATAATTATTGAGTGTATACCAAATTTATTAAGTTCCCATAAGCTTGTTGCTCATCATCTAGTTATTGCTATATCAGTTTGTTTTAATATAAGTCATAAATCTTTTTGTTCAATAAAATCATATGTTCTTACATATCAAAATTTTCTAAATTCATCTTTAAATTTTAGATTTTTTTCTCCTAAAACTATTTTGAAGTCTATATCATTTATATTTGGTAATATTTCAATTAAAGATTCAAATATTGTAGTTGATCATTGAGAACCTGCTATAACCAAAACATTTAATCTACCATTTTCATTTATTTCTAGATCTTTTATATTTTCTAATAATTCTGGATTCAATATTTGTCATGTGTATATATGTTTTTCAGGATTTTCTCTAGTTTTTTCGATAGGGAATGAATAAAATACTTTTGTTGCTATCTTTCATATAATATTATTGGCCATTCATCATACAGTATCTGATTCATGTATGTAAATTTTTTTTCTTAATATAAAAGCAGCTATACATAACGGTAGACTAACATATCATCATTTGCTAAATATTATATCTATATTGTATTTTAATATGTAATATATTCCAAAAACTATTCAACTAAGATTTTTTAAAGGTTCATAAAAGTTTCTATAATCAAAGTATCTTCTTATTTTTCCAGAAGGAATATCTAAGAATTCTATATTATTTTTTATAGCTATATCATACTCTAGTCATTCTTCTTGTCATACCCATACAAAATCAAAATTATCTTCTTCTTTTAGATAATTATAAATTGATAATAAAGGGAATATATGACCTCATGTTCATCATCAAGTTAGTGCTATTTTTTTTGTATTATTTTTTGTTAAATTATTCATTTATAAAAATTATGTTTTAATTTTTATAAATATTAATTTTTTTTAACTAAAAGTAAAGAAATGATTATTTGACAAAATATGTTTTATATTTATAGTTTAAAAAAACTAATTATAACTATAGTATTATGAATACAAAAAGAATTAACCAAATAAAAGATATTTGATTAAATAGAAAGGATTTAAAAACTCAAATATATGATATAAATAAGTCAATAATTGATGATTTATGAGAAGATGTTATTAAAGAATATCTAACAAAAAAAATAATAGACTGAAATATATGATTTGATGAGTTGGATGATATAAGATTTAAACTTTTAAAATTGGAAGGTATAGAATTTTCAAAAAATACATGAGTTTATAGTTTTTTGTATAATATTCTTATAAATAGTGTTTTACTTCCAGATTATTGTGATGATTATTCAAATTATGATATTTTTAAAGAATTTGATGATATAATTGATAGAATAAGGTCTAGAGTTTCAAAAACTATGGAAATTATTAATAATAGAGGTTTTTTTAATATATCTGTTTGAAATCATGATCAAATACAAGAAGAATTAGAATGAGTTTTCAATGATGGGTGATATATAGAGTATAGAAACTTTGATTTATGAGGTGTTTTTTGATTTATTCATATGTGAGAAAATATTGAAAATGATTGAAAATATACATTTAGAATACCAATAAAAGTTCCATGATGATTAAAACAAAAAGCATGAGAAAAAGATGTTTTGGATAAAGTTATGGATCCTAAAGATATAGAATCTTTATTATCAAATTATTTTGACTGAAAAAATTGAAAAAGGACTATCTCAAGTAAAAATAACACATTTAAATGATTAGAAGATTATTATATTACAATAAAAAAGTCTTTAAATAAAGATTTATCTTATTGAACTGATGATACTGCTACATATTATGTTATAGATATATTAAATAAAAAATTGAAAAGTATAAGTGATGAAAAGTATGAATTAGATGAGGTTATTTCTTTTTTAGAAGGTTTTTTTGAAATATCTAATGTATTAATAAATGATATAGCTAACAAGTCATGAATAGATCATAAAATGAAATATTTGAATTTTTCTACTATGTATGTATATAATGAATGAGTATGAGAATGAGATAATGATTGAATAGGTAAATCTACATTAGAAAAATTTTCAAAAATGTTAGTAGAAATGAAGAAACCAATTTCATTAAATGATATTTGATGACAAGATGAAGCAAAAGAAGAAATATCAAAAATAATAAAATCTATAAAACATGAAAAAGTAATGAAATCTTGGTGATCAAGAACTACAAGTTGAATTATTTTTGAATGACCTCCTGGTACATGAAAAACACTTTTAGCTCAGGCTATAGCTACAGAGGTACACGCTCAGGTATATAATATAAAGCTTACAGATATTGCTTCTAGTGCATATATAAATGAAGGTTCAAAAAACGTAAAAGAGTTATTCAAATTTTTGAGATATCAAGCTTCAAGGTCTGATAATAAAGTTGTTGTTATATTGGATGAACTAGATGCTTTATTCAAAAAAAGAGATGCAAAAGATCAGTCAGGAGAAGATGTAAAAATAGTTAATACTTTTTTGACTGAAATGTCTTGATTTGAAGATGTTGATAATATAATATTTATCTGAACTACAAATTATATTGAAAATCTTGATAGTGCTGTTATCAGATCATGAAGAATGTCTACAAAAGTAAAGGTTGATAATCCTGATTTTGAAGCAAGAAAACAAATTTTTGATATACATATCAAAAAAGCTAAAAAGATTTCTAAAAAAGCAGAAGAATCTTTTGTTTGATTAGATATTGATAAGCTTTCTAAATCTTCAAGCTGATTATCTTGAGCAGATATTGAAGAAGTAATAAGGCAAGTAATAGAGTTAAAAGCTATTGAAGAAGTTGATAATTGAAAGACTTCAAAAATAACACATGATGATATTAGTTTTTTATACAAAAAATTAGAAAAGAATCAAAGTCTACAAAACTACCTACAATAGGTTTTATTCAATAAAAAAAAGAGATTTTATACAAAATCTCTTTTTTTATAATTTGATATAGTTTATTAACTTTATTATCAAATTATTAAGTTTATCTATAATCTTTATATTTTTTACTATTTTGAAGCTTATTATGGATGATATTCATCAAATAATAGTTCACATTAATATATCAATAGGCCAATGTACTCAAACAGTAATTCTAGATAAATTCATCAATATAACAGGTATAATAAAGACTATTCATGTTTTTTTATATCAAGCAAAAAATAATGATACAAGAAATGCTACACTAACTGTAGCATGATCAGAAGGGAAGCTTGCATCTGGTATATGGTCTAATACAAGTTTTCATACTCATTCTAACACAGTTTCTGGTCTATCAATTGATACAAAGCTCTTTATTATATAGCTAAAAATTATTCAAATAATAGCTGAATAAAATATAAATAAGAGGTCTTTTTTCTTATCATTATTTTTTGATTTATATGTATGATAAATCCACATAGTAACTAAAAATATTGGTAGGAAAAAAATAGGTGTATCTGCAAAAAATACAGCTATATATTCTATTATTTTATAGTCCATCAATGAATTCATACTTATAAGTAAATTTTCATTTATTTCTTGCATTTTTTCTTTATAAAAAAATATAAAATCAAAAATATAATAATAAATATTATTAAATTACAAAAAAATTTTTATTTTTAGAGAAATTCGTTTATAATATTAACCTATATTTATTTAAAAATTTAATTATATAAGAATATGACACAATACTCTCCAGTTGAATGAACTTTTGATATTTTTCCTGACCACCATAAGTATCTTACTTTTATAAAAAAAGTATATCGTCATGAATTCAGAAAAAATGGTTTTAGAAGAATATCAACATCATTATTAGAAAATAAAGATTTTATAGATAAAACATGATTTTCTAATGATTATATTATTTCTGGGGAGGATTTTGACTTAAATCAAAATCCATCTGCTTGAATTTTTAGATCATATTTAAATAATGATATATCTGAAGAAATACAACCTGTTTATTTTTATTATATGCAACAAGTTTATAAAAAATTAAATTCAGGATTAAAATCATTTCAAGTTATAGGTGCTGATATTATTTGAGAAAATGATCCTATTTTAGATGCTATTCAAATTTATCTTAACTATACTGTATTAAAAAAAATAGGTTTAGAAGATCAATTTGATATAACTATTAATTCTATTTGAATAGAAAAAGAAAAAATAAAATATAGGGAAGAACTGGTAACTTTTTATGATAATAAAAGACATCTTTTAAGTCCAGAATCTCAAGAATTAATAGATATTGATCCTATGATGATATTAAATTCTACAGAAGAAGATGAAAAAATATTAAATGAAAGTGTTCCTCCAATGGCACCAAAATTTTTGAAAAAGGATAGTAAAAATCATTATTTAAAATTTAAAGAATACTTAGATCTTTTAGAAGTACCATATACTCAGGATAATACATTGGTTTGAGATCCATGAGTTCAAACTAATACTATATGGGAAATAAAAAACAAAAATTGAGAAATTATAACAAAAGGTTATAGATACAATTCAATTGCTAAAAATTTATGAGAATCAAAAGAAATACCTGCTACATGATTTTCAACTGATACAGGTATTTTAATAAATATGTTGAAAGATAATAATATAAAGATAAAAAATAAAGACAAAATAGATTTATTTATCGTTCAACTTTGAGATGAAGCAAAATCTGTAGTATTACCATTATCAATAAAAGCTAGAGAAGCTTGAATCAATACTGTTGTATCTTTGTGAACTCCTTCTATGAAAGAACAAATGTTAAAGGCTCAAAGATCAAATGCTAAATATATTGTTATGGTAGGTATTATGGAAGCAAGAAATGGAATATTTCAAGTTAGAAATGAACATGAATGAACTCAAGCTGAAGTAAAAAAAGAAGATCTTATAGATTATATAATATCAAAAATAGGAAAAGATAATTTAGATTTTTATTCTCCAGAAAGAGATTTAATAATAAAAAATGAAGACTAATTTTAGTCTTCATTTTTTATATATTTTTAATTCTTTTTTTAGAATAAAAAATTATAGATCCAATTAATAAAGTTATTAATAATAATATTAACTCATTTGTACCTGTTTTAGGTAACTGATTTATTTCACTTGAAACTTTTTTAACTGTCTCTCATTTTATTAATTCTTCCTCTTCTTTTGTCTCTCACTTAATATTTGATAGTGTTTTTGTGTCTTGTATTATATATCAAAACTCTTTTATTTGATTTAATTCTTTTTGTGTATATCACTTGCTGTTTTCATTATTTTGTTTTTCTGGAGCAGAGTTGAATTCTATTATTTCATCTTTTTCTTCTTCTTCTGTTTCTTTTATAATAGTTTCTTCTATTTTTTTCGCTTCACAGCTATTATCATAATAACTAGGGGAATTATCTCAATCTGGACAGTCATCCATTTTTAATCTTACAAAACCTCCTCATCATCAACCTCAAGACCTTGTGTTATTTTTTGGTTGTTCTGGTTCTGGTTTTGGTTTTGGTTCTTCTATGTTTTCTTCTTCTTGAGTTACCTCTTTTTCTATTATAAAGTTATCTTTGATACTATCTATATTTTCATTTGCATTAGCTCAGTTTACAAGAAAAAAACTAATTAATGATATTATTACTATTTTATTTTTCATAATTATATTATTTATTTTTTATAAAGCCATTGTTATTATATATTTTTCTACTTCAAACTCTATATTTATATTTTCAAAATCTTTGTTTACTATTCAATCCAAACCATATATATAAAAATCAATAGCACCATTATCAGATCTTTCAGAATTATATTCTCATTTAATATAATATCCAAAAAAATCTATATTTTTTTTGTTTTTACAAACTTCTTTATCATTTAACTTATCTAAACTTTCTATTTCTTCTTTACATATATATAGTTTTTCATTGTTTATTTCATTTATATTTTCTCAATTTATATCAATATTAACTCTATAATCAGGAATTCTTCAAGGTCAAGGTCATCATTCTATACCTCATTCTATATTATTATTTTGCAATAAAATATTTACCTCTCTTTTGAATAAAACTCATTCTTTTTGAGTCTCTTTAAATTTATGCATTATAGAAAAAGTCTCTCAACTTTTTAGTTTTAAATTTTCTCTTTTTATCTCATTAATATTAATTAATTCAGATTTTATTATAACCTCTTTATAACTTTTTATTTCATCTCATATTAATTGAATATTATTTACTTTTTCAATAATTTCTTTTGGTATTAATATTGTTATATTACTTCATTCACTAGGGTTTATGTATAACAATTTTTCTCTGTTATTATTATAGAGTAAATTTTCATCATTTAATATATATGTATTTCAATCCCAGTAATCAAAATAATAATCTTCTTGTTCTATAAGTTCTTTTGCTTCTAATATTTGATTATTTGAGCTATAATTTACTCAACTTATATTTCAAGTAGTTTCAAAATCTAATCTATTTGTATTAAAGTGATAATAATTATCGCTTATTTTATAAAAATTAAGCTTATTTCATATAAGATTTATTTTATTAAGTATATTGAATTCTTTTTTTAATATTCAATTTTTATATACTTCTATTTTATCTATTAATTGATTATTATTTATATATATTGCTCATGCAACATTCATTGATATATTTCAATATCTATTGATTATTTCTTCTTCTATAAAATTAATATAAACTTCTTGCTCTGTTCTTGTATCTCAATACTCTTGAAATATTTTATCCATTACTATAGAGTCTATTTCATCCATTTCATTATTGTCTATTTTTTTTAATGTTATGTATTCTCAATTTTCACCTTTAACTTTTATACTGTAATCACTAAAGTTTTGTTCTCACTCAGGTCAAGATAATTCTCACTCTGGAGAATTTAAGCTTCAAGGAGATATTATTTCAGCTACAGTTGGATTAAAATAGAAAAATCCATTTTCAGTATTTACAATATCTTCAAAAAACAATTGTTCTCATCACATTATATTGTCTAGGACTATTTTTCTTTCATCTGTAAACTTATCTTTATAATCTATTTCTAAGTTTATCTTTCAGAATATGTTATTTTCTTGTAAGTATTGGTAAATCAGTTCTTCATATTCATTCTCACATTCATAATTATCTATACATGATTTGTCACCAACATATATAGTTTCTCATTTATCATTTTTTATTCTAAAATCAAATTTTTCTATTTTATCTAAAAAATCTTGATATTCCCATTTTATTCTTAATCAATTGTCTATCAAATCTATAAATAAATTTTCAAAATTTGCATAAGCTCAGAAATTTTCTCAATCTTTGTAAAATAAGTTTTCATTCATTAAATAAGGATCCTCTATATAATTTGTATTTATATTAGTATCATAATATTTTTTACATAAATACTCTTCATTTGACTCTCAAGTCATTTTTATCTTATATAGTCAATCTTCTTTTATATCTAAATCAAAGCTTGTTCATTCTCATTCATATCAGGATTGTTTTATATCAAAGTCATAATTATTAAAGTCGATTATTCAGTTTTGAATATCATATTTTTTCATATCTAATTCCAAACTCTTTAATGAAAACTCATTGTATCATTCATTCCTAATACGATATGTTCATTCATAATTATCATAAGAAAAATAAAAATTTTTATCAGATTCACAAAAGCTACTGTTTATAACTTGGTAATTTTCTGTATGTAAATCATAATTTCAGTATGTTCATATTAAGTATTTTTCATAATTAGTGTCTAGTTCTTCATTTGTGTATATAGAAACTAATGATCATGATTTATATTCAGTATCAAAAGCTCTCTCATAATTTATTTCATTTATAAAAATACCTTCTCTATTTTCTCAGTTTAAATCTAGAGTTATATTCTTGTTATCCTTTAATATTATTGTTCATCATTCATTATCATTTTTTATTTCAAAATTTGGTAAGTTGGATTTAAATTTGAATTCAAAACCTGTAGAGTCTCCAAATTCTACTTTTATTATTTCTTCTTTTTTTAGGTATTCTAGATTTTGATATTTATATTCATCATAACTATAATATTCTTTATTTACAGTGTTATAAAACTCACTTACATAAATTCTAAAAAAACTTCATTCTGGAGTCATAATATTTTCAAACTCTAATTCATTTCATTTGAAATCTTTTATTGAATTTATAATTTTATTACTATCTACTTCAAACTCATAATATAGATAAGGGTTTAATTCATTTTTATCTTCTTTTGTTGTGTAGTATTTTAAAAATGATTTTTGGTCTTCATTATAGTATCATTCTAATCTATTAGTATAATAAGTGCTGTTATCTTGTCAGAATTTTTCTATATCAAATTTTTTTATTCACAAAAATATTCAGTTGATATTTTTCATATATTCAGGATCTTCTATTATACTTGCATAAGAATTTGAATATATACTAAATAAAACAATTGAAACTATTCATAATAATATTTTTTTCATAATAGATTTATTTATTACTTAATATTATTATTTTATCATTTTTTTTATTATAATACAAAAAACACCATACTTATAAAAAAGTATGATGTTTTTATTGTTTATTACTTAATGGTACACCCGGCAGGGCTCGAACCCACGACTGACCCAGGTTCGCGGCCTGGCGCTCTTCCAACTGAGCTACGGGTGCTTTGCTTGCTATTAATTTATATCTATATTATATTTTAAGTCAAAAAAATAAAATTAATTTTGATATTTTATCAAAAATGTTATTATTTAACAAATTAAAAATTAATTAGAGTTTTTGTGATAATTGATCAAAATATTACACAAAGTAAGATACTTTGAAGTTATGATAAAATTTATGCTAAATTTGAACCAATAGTTAATGAAACATTAGATTTATTTTCAAATGAAATTTTATTTAGAATTAATAGTAAAGATAATTCTCATATAAAAGTTTTAGAGGACTTGAGAAAAAATAATGAATCTTTTTCACTTTTTGTTAGAATTATATGAAAATGATTTGAAGAAGTTTTAAAAACAGGAAACAACTTAAATATTAATCTAGAAATTACTGATATATATAATATCAATTTTATTCCATATCTAGAAACTATGTTGGCTATATATAGTATTGACCCAACAAAAATAAATTTTGAGATAGTAGAAGACAAACCTATAACAGATAAAGATTCAAAAGTTGTAATAAATAATTTAAAATATATAAGTGATTTATGATTTCAGATAGCTATAGATGATTTATACTCTTGATATTCTAATAAGTTAAGAATAGATTATTTGTTATCAAATTGAATAAATATTTCAACTGTAAAAATAGATGGTAAATTTATGAAAAATATGTATGAATGATACTTGAATGATTTTTCTCTTCCTGATATTATTACAAAAAATTGAGAGCAAATAAAAAGATATACAATAGATGATTTTGAAGACTTTAATAATTATTTAAAAACTCTTCATTCTAGGTGAATAAAAGTAGTTGCAGAGTGGATTGAAAATGAAGAAATGTTTGAGTTTGCAAAAAAATTATGATTTGATTATTTTCAATGATATTATATACAAAATATTAATAGTAATTTAAGTGAAATTTAAAAATAGCCAATTTTATATTGGTTATTTTTTTATTATTTGTATAATAATTTTTAGTTAAAATTTTAGTAAAATATAAATGATAGAAAAAATAAGTGTTAAATGAAATTTGATAAAATATAATAAAGATACAATAAATAAAAAAATAGATGAAATAATATCAAAAAGGTTTGAAAATTGAGAATTTTTTACTGAGTCAGATCTAAATGATTTGCATGATCCTTATTTATTGATAGATATGGATAAGGCAGTAAAAAGGATTAAACAAGCTCACAAAAATAATGAAAGAGTAATGATTTTTGGTGATTATGATGTCGATTGAGTCACTTCTACTAGTATAATGATGCATTTTTTCAAAAAAATATGAATGCAAGCTAGTTATAGGATACCTCATAGAATAAAGGATTGATATTGATTAAAAAAATACTTTATAGATGAGCTTAGTTCTATAGGAGTTGATTTGATAGTTACTGTTGATTGTTGAACTCGTGATGTGGAAGTTGTTAAATATGCAAAAGAAAAATGAATTGATATTATAGTTACTGATCATCATGCTGTGCCAGAAGTTATACCAGAAGAGGCAGTAGCTGTAATAAACCCTAAAAGGCCAGATTGTGAATATATCTATAAAAATTTGGCATGAGCATGAGTAGCTTTTAAGCTTATGCAAGCATTATCATATGAGTTTATGTCTAAAGAAGAAGCTTTTGATTATATAAAAGAAACAGTTGATATTGCTGCTATATGAACAGTAGCAGATTGTATGAGACTTACATGAGAAAATAGACTTATAGTCATGGAGTGATTAAAACAAATAAAAAAATCTAGAAGTATCTGAATAAGAAAACTAATAGAGGATAAAATAAATGATGATTTAGATGCTGATCTATTTGGTTTTACTATTTGACCTAGAATTAATGCAGCTGGTAGAATGGATACTGCATATAAAGCAGTAAATTTGATATTAAATAATTGAGATAGCATTGATAAGACTATAAGTGAAATAGAGCAATTAAACGAACAAAGAAAATACTTAACAAAGGAGTTCAGCTTTGATGCTCTAAATAAAGTAAACAAAAATGATAATATACTTTTTTATATATCACCTGCGATAGAACATGGTATAATATGAATAGTCGCATGAAGAATAACAGAGCAATTTTATAAACCTTGTATTTGTTTAAAAGATGAATGAGAAAAACTGGTAGCTAGTTGTAGAAGCCCAGAATACCACTCTATAATAGATACTCTTGATTGATATAAAGATTATTTTATAGCTTATGGAGGTCATAAGCAAGCAGCTTGATTTTCCATATCTAAGGATAAGTTTGCAGAATTTAAAACAAAAATAATAAATGAACTTAATTCTAAAGATTTTTCACATTACAAAAAAGAAATAAATATTGATAAGGTGGTTAAATTAGAGGAGTTATGATTTAATTTTTTAAGGGAAGTTAATAAATATAAACCTTTTGGTATATGAAATGAGAAACCGCTTTTTATGGTTGAAAATCTTGATTATGATAAGCTTGATTTTATAGGTAAATGAAGAGATCATCTTAGGTTTACTACTAAGCATTGATATAAAATATTTGCTTTTTATATGTGAGACTATTACGAGCAAATAAAAAGAAGTTCAACAAAACCTAGTTTGATTTTTGATATAAGTGAAGACTCTTGGATGTGAAAGAAAAATCTTATGCTAAAAGTTGTAGATATAATTTTATAATAATATTTTTTTATGGAAATATCTCAAAAAATAGTAGATTATGCTATATGGTACTATCTTAAATACTATCCATCTAAAAAAAAGCTATCAAAAAAGCTTATAGATAAATTTTGACCAAATAGTGAAAATGGTAAAAAATATTGAGGTATATGAGGTGATGAAATATCTTATATTTTAGACAAAAAAATGTCTTCTATTATAGATGAGGAAGCAGTCATATTATCTAAAATAAGGTCATATAAGTCAAGATGAAAATCAAAACTTTATATAAAGCAAAAGCTTTATGAAAGGCTTGAACCAAAAGAAATGATAGATGATTTTTTATATCAAGAATTTATAGATTGAGAAATGGATTCTTTAGAAAAAGAATATAATAAATTAAAATCAAAAATAAGAAATTATAAATCAGAAAATGAATACAAACAAAAGCTTATTCAAAAACTTATGATGAAATGATTTAGTTATGATGATATAAAACAAATTATATAAAAGCTAGAATTTAGGTTCTAGTTTTTTTAATTTTGAAAAATAATCAAAAATATATAATATAAGATATAGTTATTAACTTAAGATTATAAATACATATGTCTCAAACTATTATATGTCCTAATTGTTCTACAAAGATAGACTTAGATCAAGTAGCAAACCAAAAATATAATGAACTTTTAAAAGAACAAGAGCAAAAACTTAGACAAGAACAAGCCAAACAAAAAGAAGAGTTTGATAAGGAGTTGGAAGAAAAGACCAAGGCAATGAGAAAAAAAGCTCAAGAATATGCTGAAAAAAAAGCACTAGAAGCTAAAAAAGAAATGGAGTATGAGTTAAAAGATGTGCAAGAACAACTTCAAAAAGCACAAAAAGATAGGGAAGAAGCTAGGAAAAAGGAATTAGAATTTTTGAAAAAACAAAGAGATTTAGAGGATAAAGAAAAAAACTTTGAACTAGAGATGGAAAAAAAATTATACGAAGAAAGGAAAAACATTCAAAAAGAACTAGAATCAAAAATGGAAGAGTCATCAAAGAAACAAATGGATGAAAAACTTGAAAAAATAGCAGAAGATTATAGAAAAAAAGAGCTTGAAAATTACAAGCAACAAGAACAAATGAGAAAAACTATAGATGATTTAAAAAGAAAAGCAGAACAATGAAGTCAACAAATACAGTGAGATATTAGTGAGGATGATTTAAAAAATAGCTTATCACAATCTTTTCCTTATGATGAAGTTGAAGATGTTCCAACATGAATAAAATGAGCTGATTTAATTCAAACAATAAGAGATAATTTTTGACAAAAATCTTGAGTTATAGTTTGGGAGTCAAAAAATACCAAGTCATGGCAGGATGCTTGGGTTATGAAATTGAAAGATGATAAATTAAAAGTAGGTTGAAATATAGCTATTTTGGTTACAAGTGTTTTACCAAAAGATATCAAACATTTTTGACTGGTAGATGATATTATGGTTTGTTCTCCTGATTTTGCTATACATGTTGCCGGTATGCTTAGAGATAAACTTCTTTCTATATCTAAGGTAGAAAAATCTATGGAGTGAAAGGATGCCAAGATGGAAATGTTATATAAGTATTTATCGAGTGAAGAGTTTTCAAGTAAAATGAATATGATGATAGATGTTTTTTCTAATCTTAAGTCTTGAATTGATGCAGAAAGAAGAGCTATGGAAAAAAATTGGAAAAAAAGAGAAAAAGATTTAGAAAGAGCTACTTTTGCTGTTAGCGGTATGTATTGAGAATTGGAAAGTCTTATGTGACAAAGTCTTCCTTGATCAAAAATGTTAGAATTAGATGAACCTGATTATGATGAAGATAAAACTGACTTAAAAAATTAATAATTATAAAATGTCTGAAAAAATGTCTTTTGATTTTGGTTCAAGAGAACCAACTTATAAGAGAAAAATATTAAAAAATATAATAGTAGATAGAAAAAGTAAGTATAGTGTTGTATGATGATTTGTATCTTCAAAGTCTGATGTAGATGATTTTATAAAAGACTTACTTAGTGATAAATACTTTAGAAAGTCTACTCATAATAGTTTTGCTTTTAGGGTGTGACTTGATAATTGATCAATATTAGAATCAAAAAATGATGACTGAGAAACATGAGCAGGTATGTGCATACTTAGAGAGCTTCAAAGAGAAAATATGATTAATGTAATAGTTGTAGTTACTAGATATTTTTGATGAATACATTTACAATCAGATAGATTTAAAAATGTTATTGATTGAACAAAATTAATTTTAAAAGAAATTTAAAATATGAAAATAATAAAAAGTCTTGGTAAAAAAATAACTTTAAAAATTGATGAAACAGGTGAGCTTATAGTTAGGTCGCCTGCTTTTGTTAGTAAAAAAAAGGTACAAGAATTTATAGAAAAAAATAAAGAGTGGATAGCAGAAAAAAAAGATGAAGCTATAGAAAAGATAAAAGAATTTAGGGAGTGAGAAAAGTTTTATTTTTTCTGACAAGAGTATGAACTAGTCTTTGATGATGTTAGTGAAGATATTTATTATGATGGTATGAAGCTTTATTTACATAAAAGGCATAAAGTTGTAATTAAAGAAAAATTAATAGAATTTTATAAAAAAGAAGCAAAAAAATATATAGTTCCTAGAGTCAGAGAAATAGCATCCAAAAATTGACTTGATTATAATATCGTAAAGATAACCAGTGCAAAATCTAGATGGGGAAGCTGTACAAACAAAAAAAATCTTAACTTTACATATAGGCTTATAATGGCTCCTACTAGATCTATAGACTATGTTATAATACATGAGTTGGCTCATCTTAAACATATGGATCATTCAAAAAAGTTTTGGGATTATGTTCAAGAGCTTAGTAGTTCTATGTATCCTTGAAGTTATAAAATAAATGAGCAATGGTTAAAGCAAAATGGTTCAAAGATAATGTATTAGTTTTTTACATTATTTTTACATTTTTTTAGTTTTTAACAATAAATGTTAAAAATAATTGTACACTATAATTTATAAATAATATATAAAATGGAAATAAATAATTCTTTATTAAATGATTTTAAAAATAAGGATTCTAAATTATTGGCAGTTACAAAGTATTTTGATAAAAATAAAACTAATGAATTATCTGATATATTGCTAAAAGATTATAATGATATTGTAATATGATTATGAGAAAATAGGGTTAATTCATTAAAAGAAAAAAATCTTGATAGAGAATCGACTCATTTTATATGAAATATTCAAACAAAAGAAATAAAGCATATAATAAAATATTGTATGTATATACATAGTGTAGATGATATAAAACAATTATATAAAATGGAAGAAATATGCTCTAAGTCATGAAATTGGATTCAGATTTTTCTTCAAATAAATATTGATGAGACAAAACCTGGTTGAATAGATATAAGTGATATACCAAAATATTTAGAAATAATATGAGACTTAGAAAATGTAAGCCTTATAGGATTTTCTTGAATAGGTAAAAGTGATTTTACTATCGAAGAAAAAAATAAAGAATTTCAATTATTAAAAGAACTTAGAAATAAATATTTACAAAATTGACTTGTATCTGCTGGTACTTCTGTTGATTATAAAATAGCAATTGAAAATGAAATAGATATTGTAAGAATTGGTTCAAAATTATTTAATTTATAGTTATATGAAAAAACAAATATTATTTATATGATGAGGAGAAGCTTTTGAAAATTTTTATAATAAAGACTTTATAAAAAACAAATTAGATTTTTATAAAAATGATTTTGATTTTAATCCATTTTTAGAGAAAACTACTAATTGGAAAGACTATTTATCTTTTGAATTGGAATCAAAATATGATTTTATAAAAATGTATAGACCTATGTCAGATAGTGCTATTTATGATTTTTGGAAGATATCATTTGAAAAAACTCTGTATTTTTTGAATGAAAATCCTGTACTTATATGACATAGTCTTTGAGCTATTTTCTTAATTAAGTATTTTTGTGAAAATCCTAAAGCTTTAAATAATATAAAAAAGATATTTTTTGTTTCTACACCTTTAAATGACTCTAAAGATGAAATTTTATGAAGTTTTAATATTGATAAGACTCTTATAAATAATATATTACCATATCAAAGCAAATTTTCTTTCATTCATAGTTTAGATGATGAAATTGTTTCAAGTAATGATTTTTATGAACTAAAAAAATTGTTAAATAATTCAGAGTTTTATTCTTTTGATAATTATGGTCATTTTATTTTTAATGATGAATTCCCAGAGCTATTAGATTTGATAAAAAATATTGATTATGAATAATATAATATGAAATAGTTTATGAACTTGTGACGATTGAATCAATAAAAACTTCGTTTATTATATAAATGAAATTTTTAATAAAATATGAGTTAAGAGAGTAAAAAATGATATTTTGTTGAAGAATCATAAAATAGTTGAATTATTATCAATAGTTGAACCTGATATTACAAATGATGTTACGGATGAATTATATAGATTATGATTGACTTATATATGACATTTTTCTAGTGAAAATGATGAACTATCTAAATTTTTAGAGAACAATAAATCTGATATAAAAACATGAAAAATTTTGTTTTGATTTTTTTATGAGGGCTTAAAAATATCTCACGTAGTATTTGTATCTCAATATGTAGATACAAAATATATTGATAATATAATAAATGATACTAAAAAAGATATAAATAAATCATTGCCATCTATTAATATAAACATATAAAAAACACTTTTTTTAAAAAGTGTTTTTTATATGTTTTTTAGATTTTTAAGTTCTCATTTTCATTTTACTATCAAGTATATGTGATAGGGAGTTTGTATTATTCATTTTCATATATTATATAATCACTCTAGTCAAGCTACTAAACTATTGCTAGTTCATAATGCAAAACCTAATATATGTTCGTGAGGCATGTTAGGATTTTTGGCTACTCTTATAAGTTTATCAGGAAGAAATGATTCTATATTATTTTCTATGTCTTCAATTTTAAAATTCTTTTCTATATCATCTTTTAGAGTCATTATTTCAAAGTGAGCATTTTGTTCAATACTTTCTTGTGCTCATTTTAATATCAAAAAAAGTTTTTCCTGCTCTTTTGTTTTTAAGTTTTCAAAAGAGTTATTACCAGATTCTATTAGTTCTTTTTTTAGGTTGTCTATTCATTTAGAAGTATCAATTTTTATTAATTTTTCTGCACTTTGTTTTTCCAATCAATAATTTTTTGATATATCTTCAGATAATTTATTTAATAACTCTCTTTGATTATCAAAATTTTCTTCATTTTGCTCTATTGATTGATTACGATTTTGTTCTATTGTCATTTTCTTCTTTATTATTATTAATATTTTTAATAGTTTTATCTATCCAGTAGTCAATAGTTTTTATATATTCTCTATTTTTATCTAATTCTTTAGCTTTTTTAAAACTTTTTAATGCTTCTTCATATTCTCATTTCTTTGTTTTATATATTCAGTCAACCATTTGCAACATAGGATTATCACTATTTATTTCTAAACCTTTATTTATATTATTGTCTATTATTCTTTCTTGAACTCTACTCAAATTTTCATTTTGAAGCATAATCCATGACTGATATCAATAAAATAATTCAGATTCTGGATATCTTTGTTTTGCTTCTTCACTTATTTTTTCTGCATTATCAAGGTCAGAATTTATTATGTGATAATATATAGCTAAGTTATAATCTCTTATATCAAGGTTTTCAGATTTAGAATCTATTAATTCTCTAAATGTTTTTAACATTTTTTCTCTATCATCTATTTCAAAATATATAAAAATAAGTCTTCTCTTTATATCTTCTACATCATTATATCATATATTTATAGCTTTACTGAAGTGTATTACACTTAAAACATATTCATTTAATTTTTCATAAACTCTTCAAGTAAAATAACTCATTTCAGGGTCTTTTGTTTCTATTTTATTGTATGCTATTAAAAAGTCTCTTGCTTCTATATAATTTCATAACTCATATGCACTTTTTGCAGCTATTTTTAATACTGGTTTGTATCACTTGTTTTCATCTAATATGTTTTTACTTGTTTCTAATGCTATTTTATAAAATCAATTTTTATAATATGCTCAACTTATTAATGCTGCCTTATATGTAAGATCATCTATTTTGAAATTATAATAATTTGTAAAAGCATCTTTTATTGTTTGCATATTTTTATTTAATTCTTTTTTGTCTTCTTTGTTTTCTATTTCTTTATTTTCTTCATCTATTTTATCGAAATAATCTTGATATTTTTGCCTACAAAGTGAAAAATCATTTACACATGTTATTGAGTTCTTGTAGTAAAAATTATTTTGATCATCAAATCAAAAACTATCTATTTCATTATTTACATCTTGAACACTTCAAGAATTTGTTAAATCAACTGAATTTATATAACTATAAAGAGCTTTTTGTTTATCTAATTTTGGATAATCTTTTATATTAGAATAAAAGTCATATGCTCTAGAATAATTTCATAATCTGTAATATATATCTCATATTTTTAAGTTAACTTCTCTATCTCATGGTACTTTTCTATATACTTGTAGGTATTGAGTTAGGGCAGTAGTATATTCTTTGTTAGAAAAATATAGGTCTCACCTTGTTATAAGTCATTTTAGTTCTATTTTTTTTCTAAGTTCTTCTAGTCTTTTTGATGCATTTGTAGGTTTATTTGCTTCTTTTATTTCTTTTTCTAAAGATTCCAAGTCTCAACTAAATGATAATTCTTCTTGCTTATTAATATTATTATCTGTACTACAGCTAGTAAAAACAAGTGATAATAATGTTAATAAAATAATTGATACTATTTTTTTGTTCATAATAAAAATTAATATAAAAAATACTGCTTTTTATTTTATACTTTACTATGTTTTTGTAAAGTTTTTTGTTTTATTTGAGTTTACAAAGCAAAAAAATAAATTAAACTAAATTATAATATTTTTTTAATAATAATTAAGTGTACAAAAAAATTGCATCAAATACTATAGCTCAAATTTTATCAAAAGTTATAACAGCAATAATAGCTATATTTCTAATTAGTGTTTTGACTAATTATTTATCTGTTGAAATGTATTGATTGTATACAAAAATATATAATTATATATGAATATTTGTTTTTTTAGCTGATCTTTGACTTTATGCTATTTCTATAAGAGAAATAAGTAATAATAAAAAGGACTCTTCAAAAATTGTATGAAATGTAATGTCACTAAGGCTTATATTAGGTATATTTATTTTGTTTTTATCGTTGTTTATAGCTTATTTTATACCTTGATACAATTCTATTTTAGCATTATTATCAATATTTATAGCTTCAATTTTTACAATATTACAGCTTCTTAATTCATCTATACTTGCTTTGATGCAGGCTAATATGAAAGTTGAATTTTCTGCTATAAGTTTGATTTTCTGAAAAATTATTAATTTATGATTGGTAGCATTTGTTGCTTATTTTTTATATCCAAAAGAGTTTATAGAGACTAGTAATTATTTCACACCATTTTTATATATAATGTGTGCATGAGTTGTAAGTGTTTTGTTAAATACTATAATGAATTATTTTTATGCAAGAAATATAGTTAAATTTTGATTTGAATTTGATTGGAATTATATAAAACATTTATTCAAAATTTCTTTGCCTTATGGTATAGCACTTTTTTTGTCCGTAGTATATTTCAAGATAGATATTATACTTTTATCAATTTTGGAATGACCTGAAAAATGAGATGTTAGTATTGCTCTTTATAGTTTGCCTATGAAAATAGTAGAAGTTATAATGGTTTTAGGCTGATTTTATATGACTTCTATATTGCCTAGTCTTACTTCGTATTTTAAACAAAAAAATCATACAAGCTTAAAACAATTAATAGAGGTTTCTTTTAAAGTTCTTTTTGCATTTGCTAGTGTTGTATTTTTTATGTGAATATTATTTAGGGAATATGTAATTATGATAATAGCAAATAAAGATTATCTTATTACTGAGTATATGTATAATTCTAGTGATGCCTTTTTGGTAGTAATGGGAGTTATATTGTTTTATTTTATTTCCCTTGTATTTATATATAGCTTAGTTGCCTCGGAAAATCAAAATAAATTATTAAAAATAAATATTTTTGTAACAATATTTAATATATTATGAAATATATTACTTATACCAAAGTATAGTTTTATATGAGCTTGAATTACAACTTTGTTATCTCAAATTTTATTATTTTTATTTTGATATTACTATACTAAAAAAATAGTAGATTTTAATATTCCTTATTTATTTATTTTTAGAAGTTTTATCATTTGATTTATAATATTTATCTTTGGGTATTTATTGATCAATAATTATTCAATGAATTTATATTTTGATTTTTTTGTGTTTGGTATTTTTATATTTTTATTATTTTCTTTTTATTATTATCTAGAGTTCAAATGATTAATCAAAAAAAATTTGCATAAATAATATTTTTTTTTAGACTTTTAACCTATTTTATGTAAAACTCTTATAAAATTATGGACGAAGTTAGCTTTCTTACACAAACTTTATCGGTTTTGTTTTTATTAGTAATTTGTTCTTTTTCTTATATTATCAGTAAAAAAATAAACTTTCCATATACAGTACTATTGGTATTGGTATGAATTATTTTGGTACCTATTTCTCATATAGGTATTTTTTCTTTTATTGATGATTTCAAATTAACTCCTGATTTATTATTTTTTGTATTTTTACCAGTTTTATTGTTTGAAGCTGCATATAATATAAATTATAGACAACTAATGACCAACTGGAAGGCTATAACCTGACTTGCGGTTTTTGGTCTTATTATTTCTGCTACAATAGTTTCTACATCTCTTTATTTTTTATTTCCATTTTTTGGCCTTGAAATACCTTTTTTAGTATGTTTGCTTTTTTGAGTACTTATATCAGCAACTGATCCAGTAGCTGTATTATCAATATTTAAATCACTAGGTGCACCTAGAAGACTGACTATACTATTTGAATGAGAGAGTTTGTTCAATGACTGAACAGCAGTAGCATTATTTTTTGTTATATTATGACTTATTCTTGAAGGTAGTGCCATAACATGAATGACTTATTTTGAGTGAACATTTATTTTTTTATCTATGGTAATATGATGAATACTGTTTTGATGATTTATGTGAATTCTTTTTAGTAAAGTTATATGATATATAAAAAATAATGAAGAAGTAGAAATAGTTCTTACAATGTTACTTGCTCATATTACTTTTATATTAGCTGAGTTAATTACTCATTATATACCATTTATACCTGTTTCAGCTGTTATATCTACTGTTGTCGCTTCTCTTATAATATGAAACTATTGAAGGTATAAAATAACTCCTAGGGTAGAGGTTCATATGCAAAAATTTTGGGAGTTTTTTGCTTTTATATCTAACTCTATAGTTTTTATATTAATGTGACTTATATTATCTAATATAAATGTAGATTTAAGTATTTTTATACTTCCAGTTTTAGTTAGTATATTAATTGTTGTTATAGCTAGAGTTATTTCTGTTTATATTCCATTAGGATTTCTTAATTGGACAAAATTAGAAGAAAAAATACCACATTCACGGATAGTGCTTTTATCTTGGGGAAGTCTTAGGTGAGCAATAGCTTTGGTTATGGTTTTATTGATACCTTGAGTTTGAGATCCTTCTTATGAAAAAGTATTAGCTTTTCAACAATCTGTAGGTTGGACATATGATTTTTCTATAAAAGATTTCTTACTTGTCCTTACTATATGAAGTATAATGTTTACACTTTTTATAAAAGCTCCTACTATTCCTGCTATAATGAGAAAATATTGAGTTGATAAGTTGCACAAATTGGAAGAATTTGAGTATGAAGAGTGAAAAATATTAGCCAATTTAAAAATATTACAAAAACTTAATACTTCATTTAAAAAAGCTTATTTAACACAGGTAGAATTTGACGAGTTACAAGAAAAATATAGTAAAAAACTAAGTTTGGCGGTATCAAATATGGAAAATATACTTAATGCAAAATGAGTAGATTCTTATTCTCTTACAAAGAGAGCATTATCATTACATGCTTTGTGAATAGAAAAACAATATTTAAAGGAATTATTTTTTTATAATGAAATAGACGAAAAGAATTTTAAATATATATTTAGAAAAATAGAAAAACAAATAGAAAGATTAGAAAAATCAAATCAGCAATTAAGAAGTATATCTAAATTGAATAATGACTATGATATTTTTTCAAGATTTGTTTTAGGTTTATACAAAAGAACTTCTACTGATTTAGATTCATATATTAGAAATAGAACAAGAGTAATAATAACAAGAAAAGTTATAAAAGAATTAAAAATATTATCTGATACAGAGCTTTGATTTGATAAAAAAATGTTTACAGAAATAATAGAGCTTTATTCTGGATTTAATAAACATGCTGATGAAAAGAGAATAAAAATATTTTCTTCTCACAAAGCTACTATAAATGCTGTTGAATCTAGACTTATAAATAAATCTCTTTTAAAATTAGAAGAAAAAACTATCAAGGATTTGTATAATAAAGAAATAATTACTCCAAAATTATATATAAAATTTATGGAAGATATTGAAAAAGAAATGTATAGTGATGTAAAAAAGTTTGTTTAAAAAAGATTTGTTTTATAAAACAAATCTTTTTTAATTGCAAAATATCTAAATATTATTAAATTTATATTTAGATATAATAATTAATTATAAAAAAATGAAAATAGATAATTTAACTCTATCTTTTAGAAATAAGGTTATTTTAAAAGATATTGATATAGAGATAAAATCATGAGAATTTGTTTTTATAATAGGTCATTC
The DNA here is from genome assembly GCA_041694155.1 of Candidatus Altimarinota bacterium. Classification (GTDB taxonomy): domain Bacteria; phylum Patescibacteriota; class Gracilibacteria; order BD1-5; family UBA6164; genus JAAZVM01. The sequence goes on from JASMTS010000014.1 coordinate 31,988, forward strand.
AGGTAGTTGAAAAACATCACTTATAAGATCTTTGATATGAGATTTTGCACCTGAAAGATGAGATATAATACTAGATAGTAATCTAGCCTTGTATAAATGAATGACAAAAGATACTTTGTTGTCTTATAGGAGAGATATAGGAGTTATTTTTCAAGATTATAAATTATTAGAATCAAAAAAAGTATATGAAAATGTTGCTTTTGCTATGGAAGTTTGTTGATATAGTGATAATTTAATAAGAAAAAAAGTACCAGAGGCTCTTGAAAAAGTAGGTTTGCTTATCAAGAAAGATAAATTTGTTTTTGAATTAAGTTGATGAGAAAAACAAAGAGTAGCTATAGCTAGAGCTTTGGTTCATGATCCAAAAATAGTTATAGGTGATGAACCTACTTGAAACCTTGATCCAGAAACTGCCAAAGAAATAATGGATATTTTTCTTGACTTAAATGCAGAATGAAAAACTATTATAATGGCAACCCATGATTCGAATATTGTTAATAATATCAAGAAAAGAGTAATAACCTTCCACGATAGAAAAGTTATAAGTGATAATGTTAATTGATATTATAATTTGGAAATATAAAAAAGAAAACAAGTTTTTACTTGTTTTCTTTTTTATAATAATTGCACTTATCTCTAAATGGACAGCTTTCACATTTTGGTTTTCTTGCAGTGCAGTGATATCTACCAAATAGTACTAATGTATTATGTAACATTGCATGGTTTTTCTTTGTAAAATTTTTACTTATTTTTTTGTCTGTTTCTAGCGGAGTTTTTGTTTTAACTAATCATAATCTATTTAATACTCTATGTACATGAGTATCAACTCATATATATGGAGCATCTTCTATTACTGCTAAAAATACTTTTGCTGTTTTTATTCATACACCAGGCAATTTTGTTAATTCTTCTATATTTCTTGGTACTTTTGAGTCATATTTTTCATAAAGAATTTTAGAGCTTTCTTTTATATTTTTTGCTTTATTATTAAAAAATGATATAGAATTTATAAATTCTTTTATATAATCTAAATCCATATTTACTCAATCTATAGGTTTTCTTAAAAAATTAAAGAAATTCCTATTAACTATATTTACTTGTTTGTCTGTTGCTTGAGCGGACATAAGTATAGCTATCAATAGTTGAAACTCATTTGTATAGTGTAGTTCTGTTTTTGCATTTGGAAACATTTGGTTTAATTTTTCTGCAAATTCAGGTATATCTTTTTTAAACATTATAAAAACTAGATAAATTGTATATATTAAATATAATATAAAAAAAATATTAATTTAAAAGAAAAAATGTTATATAAAGAATGATTTTTTTTAGAAAAACCAGTATGAAATAATGCTTTTAGCTATGAAAAAAGAAAAAGCAAAAAATTATATGTACCAAGTGTAGTAGATATAGATATAACTGATTTAGATAAAATACAATTACAAGATGATAAATCAAAAATAGCCTTTGAAGATTATGACTTTGATGATAAATTATCTACAAACTATGGGCTTAAAAATTTTTATAGAATAAATTGCTATTGAAAAGAAATAATACTTTTTGATAACCATAACCATGCTTTTTATTTTTGGTATGAAGCAAAAAGTAAGTGAATTATATGAGATAATAATCTACTTCTTCATATAGATGAGCATGCAGATACTAGAGATAACAATAAAATTTTACCTCAAGAAGATAGTTCTGACTTAAATAAAGTGTTTAATTTTACCAATAATGTATTGAATGTGGGAGATTATATAATACCTGCCGAAAAAGAGGGGATTATATGAAAAACTATACAAATTAGGAATACAAAAAACTTAAATGACTATATGTCTATATATTATTGAAATGAAAAACATGTGTTTAATGATTGAATTATATTAAATTTAGATCTTGATTTTTTTCAACCTGATCTAGATTTTATAGATTATGAATTAAAGAAAAAAGTTGTTTTAGATGCTTTTAAAAAAGCAGATTTTATAACTGTCTGTACTTCTCCTTTTTTTATAAATCAAGAGTTAGCCATAAATGTATTCAAAGACCTATTTTGAAAAATAAAACCTAACAAATAATATAAATGTTTTGTTGATAAAAAAATAAAAATAGTTATTCTCTCTTAGTATTTTATTTATTTTGTATATTTATTTTGACATAATAACAAAAATAAATAGAATAATTCAAATGAGAATAATTCTCATTATATTCTTATATTATAATAAAATAAAGATATGACATTAGTATTAAATAATGAAAATTTTGCTGAAACTATAAAAGAAGGTGTTACTTTAGTAGATTTTTGGGCTGAATGGTGTGGTCCTTGTCAAATGATGTTACCAATTTTAGATGAATTTTCAGCATCTATGGAATGAAAAATGAAAGTTTGAAAAGTTAATGTTGATGAAAATTCAGATATAGCTGGTCAATATAGAGTTATGTCTATACCTACATTAATCGTTTTCAAAGACGGAGAACCAGTTGAACAATTAGTAGGTGTTCAACAAGCAGACAAATTGGAAGAAGTTTGTTCTAAATATTTATAAAAAAATACTAGATTTTAAAATCTAGTATTTTTTTATATAACATTTACCATATTAAAGAATGGTAGCATTATAGCCATTATTAACACTCATACTATTCATCATACTATAACTATTACTAGTGGTTCTATAGCTGTTTGTATATTTTTTACTATATTGTCTATTTCTTTGTTATATTTTTGTCATATTTTTATTAAAAGTTTATCTAGTCTTCAAGTAGATTCTCATATTTTTACTATAGAGGCTAATTCTATAGGGAATAAAAAATTTTCTTTTCATGATTGTATTTCATGAACTCACATTAGTTTACTCAGTTCTACTCATTTACTAACTCTAGAATTTATATTTTTTAAATGTTTTTCATAGTAATCATTTTCTAGTGCTTTTGAGCTTATTTCTAATGACTTATTTATTATAACTCAGCTTTCTAGTAATATTCATAAACTATTAACAAATAAAGCAAGAGTTTTCTTTTTTATCAATGGTCAGAATATTGGTATCCTTAGTATAAAGTTATCCCAATATATTTTAGTAGTTTTACTTGTTTTAAATGCAATTATTAAAATGATAAATATAAATATTCAAAGTATTATATAATATATGTTGTTTTGAATAAAGTTAGATGTGTCTATTACTCATTGAGTCAAAGATGGTAGATTTACTTTTGAGTCTATATACATTTGTTCTATTTTTGGTATTACATATACCATAAAAACTCATATCATTATTATAGATAAACTTACAATAACGATAGGGTAGATTAAGGCTCATATTATTTTTCATTTTAATTCTTGTGATTTTTCTTCTTTTTGTTTTATAGTTTCTATTGAATCTCCCAACTTTCAAGTAACTTCTCACATTTCAACTATTGATACATCAAATACTCAAAAGCTTTTATTATTTTTTTGAAATATTTCACTAAGGCTATCTCATTTATTTATATTATCTACTATATTTTTTAGTAATATTTTTAATTTTTTTTCTTTTGTTTGATACATTATTATTTTAAATGCATTTATAAGAGGTATTCATGATTGTAATAAATTAGATAACTGCTCCAAAAGATTTATTTTTTCTTTTGAGCTTATTTTTATATTTTTTTTATGGTTTATTTGTGACTTTATTTTATCAAAAAAATCTTTTATTTTTAGCATTTAGTTCAAATTATAACTAATTATTATTATTTTATCATTTTTCTTGAATTTTTTCAAAAAATCTTATAATTTAAATTGTAGTTTTTAAAATAAAAATATGTTCAAATTTTTTAATGTTACTAAAAATAATGATTATAAAGAAATAGATCAAGAAGATCATATTGATTATGATGATTTCGAGCAAGAAGAGGTATGACAAGTAGCTATAGATATACTAGAAACAAAAAATGAAATGATACTATTATCACCTATTGCTTGAGTAGATTTGGATGATATAGATATTTCTTATAATGATCAAGTATTAAAAATATCTTGATACAGGAAAAAACCTGATATTTTTTCAAAAGATATATCTATAAAAAATAGTGAGTGTTTTTGGGGTGAATTTTCAAGAAATATAATACTACCTGAAAATCTTGATTTTGATGATATAAGAGCAAACTTAGATAACAACTTATTAGTTATAACTATACCAAAAATAAGTTTTTCTAGTAAGCATATAAGAGTAGAAAAAATTTAAAACTAATAATTAAACTGTGATTTTTAGAAAGAAGAATGTACATGCATGAGCCAAAAAATTTGATAAAATTATTACCTGAGTTATAGTTTGAACTGCTGTTGCTTCTATGGTTTGATTATCAAAAACCAAAAAGTGAAAAAAACTTGGTTCAAAAATATCAAAAACAACCTGATGAGTAGCTAAAAAATCTTATGGTTTTTTAGGTAAATGTATGGTTTGAACTATTAATTTTTTTAAGAAAAAATAAAATGATAAAAAAAATATTATTTATATTCATATTTTTTTCTATTATTCCTATTTGATATTGATGTAAATATTCATCAGAAATAAGTCAGTGTAGCTCTGAAGTAGAAAAGTTTTTACCAAAAGATTGAAGTGGTTTTATATGAATATGATCTTCTATAAAATGATTTGATGATTTTGTTTGTTTGCAAGCTCCACCTGAAATAAGAATAGCTCAAATAGCAATGGATATGAATTTTAGAGAAATTGATAAAGAGGTTGATGAATATCTTGCAGATCTTGAAAGTAATAAGGATATGTTTTTTTGAGAGAGTTCTCAACTTAACTATTATCAAGGAGTAGATTATATATATGATAAAGTTAATGAGTTTGAAGAAAAGTATAAATCTGCCTGTAAAACAAGTATAGAAGAGTCATGAGAGTGTACGAAAAATTTGCTTTATGATGACTCTGATAAACAATCATCAATAGGTGTAAACGAAGCTATTAAGTATCTTTGAGATTGAAAATGATGATGATGATGAGAGTGTTATAAATTAGTTGATATAAAAACAGATATTTTATCAAGTGTTAGCTATAATATACTGCTTTTGAATCAACAATCTGTACAAAAAGATCAGCAAACTTTGTATGAACAAGAAACAAGAACTAAATATAATAAAATTTTGGATATAATGATGATAAATTTAGGTTATATAGAGAGAATATGGCAAAAAACTCCTAGTTTTACAAAAAATCCATTATAAAAAAACAAGAAGTAGTTTACTTCTTGTTTTTTTGTTTTGCTCCACAGTAAGGACATATTTTCATATTTTTTTTGATTTTTTTATTACATTTTTGACACTTTTTCTTAGTTAATTTATTTAGTATCAGCCATAATACCAATAAAAATATTAATATTATTCATGAGTATAAAAAGAAATATGGGTTTAGTCATACATATTTAACTTTATAGTCTACTTCAAACTCTTTTGCTGAATTAAATTGTATATTTTTACCTTCATAGTTTTCATATCACATTTCAATTATGGCATTTATATTTTTTTGTTCTAGTCTCTCGTTTATTCTTTGCCATGGAAATATAACTCATAAATCAGCTATGTTTTGTCTAGTATAATAATCTCATGGAGTCCAGTACTTTATAACTTTTTGTCACTCTTCATTATAATCTTCATATGGAAATCATTTCCATTCACTTGTATATATTCTACTTGTGTTAGGTAATACATTACCTCATTGGTCATTTATAGGTAAATAATCAACTATTTCTTCTCATAGAATCATTCAGTTTTCATCTATTATTACTTTTTTTCATACTCAGTTTATTTGTTCTCAGTTTTCATCTATCAGTGTTATTTTTCATTCAGGTTTTATGTGAGTATTACCCTTATTTTCAAAAGGTATACTTATTTCTATATTAAAATCTCTTTCTTCTTCATCAACTTTATTTGTTAACAGTTCATTTTCTTTATTTTGTTGTTTTGTTTCTGTTGATTCTTGTTCATTTTCTTGATTTTTTGTTAATAATTCATTTGATCCTTTAGATTCTTGGTTGTTTATTGTTAATTGAGTACTTGAATTATAATTTTTATCTATTGTTATATTATCATCACTTTTTTCTCATCTATTTATAATTTTTTCTATAGTATCTTGAAATACTAATTTATCAAAACATTTACCATCTGTATCACTATTTGTAAAGTCACCAAATTTACAATTATCAGTAGCAGATACATCGTTATCTCTGTCTTTTGTCCAGTCATATCATCCTCATCATGATGATGAACTAGAACTAGTAGAGTCAGGTTTGTTTATTATAGGATCTCATGTATTGGAATCATCTATTATTTCTCAGTCTACATTAATTTTTAATTGTCATGTAGATGTTGAATTTTCATCTCATAGTGTTTTGAAAAATACTCATCAATAGTGTCATCCAGGTACAGCATCTGTAGGCACTTCTATGTCAAAATTTATTTCTTTTTCTCATAAAGGTCAAATACTAAAACTTGGAGTATCTATATTTATCCAACTAGCTAATTCTTGGTTGGGGTTTACCAATTCACTTTTTCTAACAAATTTTGGTGTTCAGTAGTTATCTTTTGCTTCAAAATCTGAAACTCAAGTATAAATATTTATTGTATCATTGGATTTATTTATTATTTTTGCAGTTTTGGTTATGATTTCTCATTGCTGCAAAACAAATTCATATTTTATTGGAGTAACAACAAGGTCTAAGCTAGCATTTGAAATATTTATATTGAATATAAATAAAAAAATGAAAATAATATATATTAATTTTTTCATTATAAAAATTGTTATTTAATATTGTTATATTAATTTTAATAATATAAAAAATTATTTAAAAATCAAAAAAATACCTTATTTAAAAGGTATTTTTTATTTTATTTGTTTTTTTATTAGAAATTACCGGTAACAGTAAATGTTATTTGATCTTCATAATCACCAGCAGGAGTTTCAGTATCTACATCAGCTTCTACTGAAAATGTAACATCAGCATTTGTATTGTCATCTAATTCTGGTTTATTTGTTTCATATATAATATGTTCAGTAGTAGAGTTATTAACTTCTGTAGCAGTTAAATCACCAGTACTAGTAAAACCTGTAACTGTAGAGTCTATAGCATTTGCAGACGAAGCAAATGTATAACTATCTCAATTTACATCGTTTATCATTATAGAACCTGAGTTAGTGTTAACCATACCACCATTACTAGATCTAGCAGTTATAGTAACACCATTTGCAGCATTTGTCCCTACCTCTATATCTATACTACCACTAGAAGGTGTTCCAGGAGTAATATTTCCTAATTCTATAACAGAATTTGATAATGTCATATTTAATGTAGGTAATATTTTAGCATTAACCTTTACTCAAGTAACACTACCAGTCGCAGTACCAGGTAAATTATCATCCCAAACAATATTAGAATCAAATGTTGCATCATTATCTACACCAGCAGTACCTATATTAGTAGCCGCAAATACGTTGGCAAAATTTGTCATTGCAATAGCTGTAATTCAAGCAACAGCAAGGGCTTTTTTTATTTTTGTTTTTATCATAGTAAGATAATATTATATATTATGTAAATAAAATTTTTATTTTAATATGTTAAGAAATTTATTTTATTTCTTAATTACAGTTTAATTGTAGCACATTTATTTTTAATATGTCAAAAAAAAACAATTTTTTGTTTAAAATCATTAAATAAATACATTTTTATATAAAAATTGAAAAAAAAAGTTTTTTGTTTAAAATAATAAAAATTTTATTTATAAATATAATAAATTAGTGAGCATAGAAATATTAAACAAATATAAAATAAAGGCTAAGAAGTCACTAGGTCAAAATTTTTTGGTTAATGAAAATATTGTAGATGAAATATCAAAGATATCAGATATAAAATGAAAAAATATAGTTGAAGTATGATCATGATATGGAGCTTTAACACAAAAATTACTTAATAATAAACCAAAATCATTAAATCTAATTGAATTAGATAATGATATGATAGAAATATTAAACCAAAGAATAAATAATTGAGATTTTTATTTAGATTGAATTGATTTCAATATAAATAACTTGGATGTATTAAAATATAATCCTCAAATGAGTGATTATATAGTTATTGCAAATATACCATATTATATTACTTCACCTATAATTAGGCATTTTTTGTATGAAATACAAAATGAACCTAAATCAATGATTATATTAATGCAAAAAGATGTATGAGATAAGATACTTGGTAAGAATAAATGAAAGTCATCAGTTATAAGTCTTTTTGTAAACAAAAAATGTCATGTTAGTGAAAAATTATTTGTGTGAAAACAAAATTTTATACCAGAACCAAAGGTAGAATCTAGTGTTTTGTTTTTTGAAACTCATGATAAATATAATTATATAGATGATAATAAATTTTTGGAATTTATAAAAAAGTGATTTAGTGAACCAAGAAAAAAACTTATAAAAAATTTATTAAAATTTTGATACGATAAAAAATTAATTTTACAATGTTTTAATGAATTATCAATAGAAGAGTGAGTCAGGTGAGAAGATTTGAATATCTCATTATGGTGCCAACTTTTTGAGAAAATTCACAAATAATTAACAATTAAAACTTGATGAAATACAATTTTTTTTTATAATCTGGTCTCCTGATAGAGATGTTTAAGATAAATATTTGTATTGTTTCTATGTTTTTTAGATACAAAATATATTTATTCTTATTATTTATAATGTTAAACTAATTCCATGGATAAAAAAGCTATAGTCCATATTATGACTAAGTCTAGGATGAAAAGTGATGTTTTTACCTCTGATATAGATGCAATAGAAGAAGTTTCCGAGAAGTATTGAGTAAAAAATGTAATATTTTATAAATGAGAACCTATAGAATATGCTGATTTGATAACAAAGTTAGAAAAATTTGGTATATTTGTATATAATTATCAAAATAAAGAAGATTTAAAAGAGCAGGTTTTAAATTTTTCTCAAGAATATGAAGTTATATTTGTAACTACTGCTATAGAGCTACTTATTAATACTGTAAATGAAGTAAAAGAAGCTCTTTGAAGACCAATGTCAGAAAATCCTGATATTTTTAGGAATAAGTTTTTACAAAGAGAGCTTATTCAAGATCATAATCCTGATTTATGAATCAAGTTTATGAAATGAACTCCAGAAGACTTGGATATAAAAGAGATAGAAAAACATGTAGGTTATCCTTTTATAATAAAACCAGTTGATTGAGTTCAAAGTTCATGAGTTGCCAAAATAAGAAACAAATCTGATTATAATAATTATATGAAAACTTATGAAGATTTTCATGATAGATTAAAATCAAGATGAGTTGATAATAAAGATTTGATAGTAGAAGAATTTATTGATGGTACTCTTTATTCTCTTGATTATTATGTAAATGATGAATGAGAAACAACAATATCAAAACCAGTTAAAGTAAGACTTTGAATAGATGTTAAAGTAAATGACTACTGTAATATAGCTAGAATATCTTCAGAAAAAACTGAATGAGAATTTAAATGAAAAAGATTAAAAACATTTGTTAATTCTACTATAAAAGCTACCTGAATAAAAAATACTTTTGTTCATCATGAGTTCAAAATTAATAGTAAATGAGAATTGAAAACAATAGAATTAAATGGTAGATTAGGATGATGAAGACTTGAGCTTATAAAAAGAGCATATGATTTTAATATGTATGAAATGATATGCAACCCTGATATAAAAATATGAAAACTAAAAGAAAGTAATATAGTTGTAAATATATATGCATCTAAAAGATGAATGTTTAGATCATATAATGAAGAATTATTAGAAAAAATAGAAAAAAGGGATTCTGTTTATAAAATAGAAAAATATGAATGATACTTAGGTAAAGAAATATGATTAACAAAAGATTGATTTGTTAAAGTTTGAGCTATCAGAATGTCAAATAAAGACTATTCAGAATTAGCCAAAGATTTTAGATATATCAAAAATAAATATAAAGAATTACTTATTATTGATGAATTTGATGAGAATCATCAAGTTAGAAAAAAATGAGTATTTTCAAAAATAAGAGAATATATAAATAGATAATAAAAAATAGTAAAACAATTATGTTTTACTATTTTTTTAATAGTGCTTTTTTTCTTATTTTATTCAGTCAGTTTAGAGCACTTTCTATTTTTTCTTCATTATAACATATATTATCTCATAATATATCTAAAACCTCTAGTCTAACTTTTTGTCTTTCTTCTTCTGTGTTGTGTGTATATATATTTTTTAATCATAGGTTTATTATACCATCAATACTTATTCTTGTTTTATTAGAAACTAGTTTTGTTCAATATTCTCAAAAATCTATTATAGGGTATTTATTTTTTAAAAAATTTATCAACTCACTTTCATCTGCTTGTTTTCAATTCATTATTTGTTTTATTGCAAAAAATACTATGTCTGAATAAAACATTGGCTTAAGTATTTTTTTTGTTTTAGATTGTTGTTTTATTTCTATAAGTAAATTTATTTCTTTGAATCAAACTTTTCATAAAAATAAATTTTCAAACTTTATTCACTTTTTTCAATCTGATAATATGTATTTGTTTATTTGTTTTGCTGCTTCAAAAAGTCATCTAGTATAACTAGTATCTTTGTGTTGTACTCAATTTTTATTTGATCTTTTTAATCTAAAAAGTCTATCCTTTACAGATATTATATCTTTTTCTAGCTTGTTAGAAATTATCAAAAACTCTATTAGCTCATCATTATCAAGTATTTCTCAAAATAATATTTTTATAAAATTACTATTAAATTCTAGTTTTTGAATATCTATAATTTTTTTATTAGTTTTTTTATCTGTCTTGAATATTTGATTTCAATATTTTAACATATTTTCCATCAAAATAGCAGCTCATTCGTCTTTTGTTGTTGATCATTTTCATCTAATATTTCATATTAATAATTGAGAGTTATGTTCTGAAATATTATGAGTTTCATTTTCGTGAGCATTTAATGATAAAAATCTAGGAAAATCAAAAAAATCAAAATTATGAGTGCTTGGTATTTGAAATCAATGTGGTCAATCAGATATACTTTTTGTAAAAGGATTTACTTCTACATTAAATTCCATTTTTTTGAAAGCTTCTATAAACAAATTGAATCACAAAATATAGTCCCTTTGACTTATTTTGAATTTTGATAATTCTGATAATTGATTATGTTTTGGGATAATGTTTACTTTTTTGTATCACTCTGGCAGATATTTTTCTAGTTTTTCAATAAAAAATATAAATCTTTCTTGTTCATTTTTTGTTATTTTGTGTTTATTTCTTTCATAAATATCAGTTATTTTATTGTAGCATATTGATACTTCTCTAGGTGATTCGATTATTTGTCATCAAAATAATTCTTTATCTAATTCTTTTTGTTTTTTATCTATTTTTGTTTCTTCATCTTTTGTAATTTCTATATCTAATCAAGCCTTTTCTTCTTCATATATTAGTCAATTTATGCAGTATTCTAAAAAGGCTATTTTTTCATCTAGTGAATTACTTAAAATCGTTATTTTGTTTTTGTTAGTAGTAGATAGTTTTTTTATATTTATTTTTTGTATTAGATCTTTTGATATCTCTATTTCTTTTATTTTTCTTTTTATTTTTTTTCTTATTTTCTTCGATGCTTTTTTTATTTGTTCTATTTTTTCGCTATCAGATGATTTTATAAATTCTTTTAAGTCAAGTTTTCATAAACTTACAAATAATGTAGTATTTAAGTTTACTTCTCTTCAATTTAATGTTATTTGTTCATTTGTTGATTCATCTATATTTGCATATGAATAAGTAACCTCTGCTATTTTCCACATTTCTTGTCATATCCAGATTTTTTCATCATAAACCAGAGAAGTTATATCATTTATTAACTCCTCTAATCTATTATTAGAAAATTTTTCTAGATTTTTTTTCATATTTTTTTGAAAAATATACTAAGCTCTCTATAAAATAACATATTTTGTCTATTTTTTCAAAATCTTTACTTTTTGTTTTTTATTTATAGAATATTGCCAAAATTAATTTTAATAAGACTTATTATAAGTATATGGATTTAAAAAATATTAGAAATTTTTGTATTATTGCTCATATTGACCATTGAAAATCTACACTAGCTGATAGATTGTTAGAAATAACATGAACACTTGATAAAAGATGAATGAAGCATGGTCAAATGCTTGATACAATGGACTTGGAACAAGAAAGAGGTATAACCATAAAATTGCAACCTGTTAGAATGTATTGGAAATGATATGAACTTAATATTATAGATACTCCGGGTCATGTAGACTTTCAATATGAAGTCTCAAGAAGTCTTGCTTCAGTTGAATGAGCATTATTGATGGTTGATGCTACTCAATGAATAGAAGCTCAAACTCTTAGTAATGTTTACATGGCTATAGAAAATGACTTAGACATAATACCTGTACTAAATAAAATAGATCTTCCAGCAGCTGATGTGGAAAAGGTAAGTGAAGAAATAATAAATTTACTTGGTTGTGATAAATCTGATATAATTCCTGTTTCTGCTAAAACATGAGAAAATGTAGAATTAGTATTAGATGCTGTTCTTGATAGAATCAGTGAACCTCAAGTATATGAATCAACTGGTAAAATAGAAAATGATGAATTAAAAGCTCTTGTTTTTGATAGTCAGTATGACCCTTATAGATGAGTAGTAAGTTATGTAAAAGTTTTTAAGTGAGAAATCAAAAAATGAGATTCTCTAACTTTTTTACATACCAATAAAAAAATAGAAGCTCAGGATGTTTGATATTTTTCTCCAACTTATATAAGTGATAAAAAAATAGAAAATTGATCTGTTTGATATGTAGTAACTGGTCTAAAAAACCTGGAGAATGCAAAAGTTTGAGATACTTTATGGAAACCAGAAGATAGAGAATGACCAAAAGATAAAGCTGAGGAAGCAAAACCTATAGAGTGATTTAGTGAAGCAAAACCTTTTATATATGCGGGTATTTATCCTATGGATAGTAGTGAATATCCTCAATTGAAGGATGCTATGGAAAAACTCTTATTAAATGATTCGGCTCTTAGTATAGAATCTAGTGTATCTCAAGCATTATGACATTGATATAGATGTTGATTTTTATGATTACTGCATTTAGATATAGTAAAAGAAAGGTTATTTAGAGAGTTTGATATGGATGTTATAATGACATCTCCACAAGTTACTTATAAACTTAAGTTTTATTGAGATAAATCTTCTGAATATAATAGATTTAATCCTGAAGTATTTGATTTTGAATGAAAAACATATACTTATATTTATGTTTCTAGTCCTGAAGATTTACCAGATAGGGAAAAATATTTAACAATAGAAGAGCCTATTGCAAAAGTAGAAATAATAACTCCAAGTGAATATGTAGGTCCTCTTATGCAACTTTCTCAAGAAAGAAGATGAAAATTTTTGAATCAACAATTTATAGATACTTCTAGAGTAATGTTAGTTTATGAATTACCTATGAATGAGCTTATATGAGATTTTTATGATGAAATAAAATCTTTGTCTAGTTGATATGCATCTATGAATTATGAATTTTTGAAATACAATGAGGATGATATGGTTAAACTAGATATATTAATAGCTGATGAAAAAGTTGAAGCTCTAGCTTTTATAACTCATGCAGATCAAGCTCATTATCTATGATGAAAACTTTGTGCAAAATTAAAAGAAACTGTACCAAGAGCACTTTTTGCTATAAAGATACAAGCTGCCGTTTGATCAAAAGTAGTAGCTAGAGAAACTCTTAGTGCACTTAGAAAAGATGTAACTGCAAAACTTTATGGTTGAGATATTACTAGAAAGAAAAAGCTTTTGGAAAAACAAAAAAAAGGTAAGAAAAAAATGAAACAATTTGGTAATGTTAGTCTTCCTAGTGAAGCATTTGTGAATTTATTAAAAAAATAGTGGATTTTCCACTATTTTTTTTATTATGATTATATTAATATAAATAATATTTTGCCACATGGATCTTTTTATTAAATTATTAAAAGAGGTATCAAAAAATAATATACAATTAATAAAACCTTTAAAAAAAAGTAATATAACTCAAAATCCAGTTATATTTTGATATGGTAAAGTGCCAAACTTAAAAGAATATAGATATATTTATTTATGAAAACTTTATAATCAAAAATTAAAACTAGAAAAAATAAATAAAAGAATAAAAAAATTAAAAAATGAGCTCTGACCTCAAAAATATAAGATTTTGAAGTCAGAAATAAGTTATATATACAAAAAAATAGATTTTTTAAAAAATGTTTATGATTTTGAGGCCAATAAGATAGATCCAAAATACAAAATATCATATCCTGATATGGATTATGATTATTATAATAAAGCATTCTTTTGAGTAAAAAAGCTTGATATATGCTTTGATGTTGTAATAGAACCTGATAATAATAATTATCAGTATATCAATAAAAATACTTTAAAGGAACTGTTGGATTATTCAAAACAAAAAGTTCCATGATTAAAGTATAAATTTTGATCTTATGCTTTTATGTCTCATTCATCTTGAACCCTTGTTATACCAAACAAAAAAGAATATTCTAGTAGGGAATTAGTTACTTTGTTTTTTCATGAAATGACACATTTTTTTAGAAGGTATAATAATATAAAAAATTATGGTACTACTCATTGATTTTCTGACTATATGAAGTATGAAGAATGATTTGCTTTATATAATGAATACTATTACTGACAAAAAATAATACCATGAATAAGTTATAATCCTTTTTATGATGCTTGTTATTGTGTGTTACTCAATAATAAATTAAACAAAAAACAAAAACAAGAAAAAATATATAAAATATTAAAAGTAAAGTGATTTAGTAGAGAAAAAGCTATGCATTATTATTATCGTTTTTATCGTTATAGTTCATTTAAATCTGATCAATTTTTCTTAAAAGACTTGATATATACAAAATGATACAAAAAGGTAAAAAGATTATTAAAGCAAAACAAAAAAAATTATGATTTACTTTTTTCATGAAGAATATGACCAAAAATATTTAAAACTGATTTGGTAGATGCTAGTAATAATTTTGATACTAAATTATATTTTGATAGTATTTTGTTAGAAATAAATAAAAAACTAGATTAACTTTTACATATTTTATAATTAATAAATACATAAAATAAGAGTCAACTAGAAAAAAACAAAAAATACTACCAAAAAATAAAAAATACATACAATTAAATTTGTATGTATTTTTATTTAACCCCTTTTAAAAAATAATAAATACAAATAAAAAAGGTTTTACCTTAGTAGAACTAATAGTAGTAATAACAATATTAACAATACTATGAACCATCTGATTCATATCACTGCAATGATATAGTAGTGCTTCAAGAGATAGTAAAAGAATAACAGATTTATGACAAATAAGAACATGAATTCAATTATATCAAGCAAAAAATTGAATATTACCAGAACCAAGTGACTCAATAACAGTATGAAGTGGTAGTACAATATATACAATACAATGATATGCTTGAACATGAACACTAAGAGATATCATAGTAAATGATGATGCAAAAGATCCACTAGAAGAAAACTACTATACATATACAACAAACTGATCAAAAACAAAGTTTCAACTACTAACATTATTAGAAAATAATAATACAGCATATAACAATGTAATTCCAAAAACATATGCAAACTATGAGACAAGGAAGCCATATGTAATATGAGATAAACTATGAACACTATTAGAACCAACAACAAATATACCAGTACAAGAGTTATGAAATAATGTAGATTTAACAGTTGATACAAATGAGTATTTGCCAATATTTTCGAGAAAAGATGATACTATATATTCATGATTATTATTAGCTCAAGAAATGGAAAAAACATCTTGATCAGTGATTTTAGAGTCAAGTAATTTTGATCCACTCAATTTGACATTAAAAGAAACTATTACTTTAAATAGCAATTATGATGGCTCACGTGATGCTAATTTTTCTCCATGGGATATTGCTTGGTATGAACCTACAAATGAAATATTATATTCTTTACATTGATACGGTTGTAATAGTTCTATTTATAAATCTTCAAATAGATGAGTATGATATACTACACATAGTATAATGGCTAACCATTGTTCAGGGGTAGGTAGTGTTGGTTCTACAGTAGTAGCACAGCATTATAGCTCAAATACAAGTTGACAAGATGCTTCATACGGAACTATAGATAGTATAAATTCTCAATTTAATACTGGTTGAAGATTTTACTGATGAACTCCAATAGCATGAGATATATCAACCGATTCTATTTGGCGGGCTAATACTGCTTGTTGAACTTATAATTGGAGTTGTAAAAATTCTATAAGCAGATTTTCTAACTCTGGTTCATGACCTCTTGAAACTATATATTTAGATTGATTTAGTGGTGGTATTGATAGTTTTGCTATGTCAGATAAATATATACTTGTTGTTAAATGGTCTACTAGTGATTGAAAGATTCATATTTATAATAGAGATTGAACTTATAATTGAGAGGTTTATATATGAAGTCCCATTAATTTTAGATGAATAACTTATAACCATATAGATAAAGAGGTTTATTTACTAGAAAAAAGAAACTCTTGATCTGTTTTATATGTTTTAGATTAATAAATATTTTTATTTTCCCTTTAATAAACTATGCTAAACATTAATAAAAAAGCTTTCACTTTAGTAGAATTAATAGTAGTAATAACAATACTAGCGATACTATGAACGATATGATTCATATCACTACAATGATATAGTAGTGAAGCAAGAGATAGTAAAAGAGTAACAGACTTATGACAAATAAGAACAGGTATCCAAGTATACCAAGCCAAAGAATGAGTAGTACCAGAACCAGATGAAACAAAAACAATAATATGAAGCTGAACAACAAACCTAGTAATCCAATGATATGCTTGAACTTGAACACTAAGAAATATCAAAGTAAATACTGATGCCAAAGATCCACTAGAAGATAATTACTACACATACTCAACCAACTGAGCAAAAACAAAGTTTCAACTACTAACATTATTAGAAAATAATAATACAGCATATAACAATATAATCCCAAAAACATATGCTAATTATGAAACAAGAGAACCATATGCAATATGAGATAAATTATGAATATTACTAGACTCTACAACTAATACACCAATTCAAGAACTATGAGAAACAGATATAGACTTGAATACAAACACAACAGAATATAAAGCAATATTTTCAAAATCAGATATTCAAACACTTAGCTGAACACCATTATATGAAGAAATAGTTACAAAAAGTAATAATGAATGAGTAGAAGAAGAAAATATAGTATATTCAAGCTGTAAAGAAATACTTGATAACTGAGCTAGTACATGAGATGGAACATACACAATAGACCCAGAAAACGACTGAGTATGATTTGAAGTATATTGTGATATGACTACTGATTGAGGAGGGTGGACTAGAATTACACAAGAACTTTCAAAAGATATATTAGGTGTTTCTTTTGAAACTCCTTATTGATGAAATGTTAGTTGGGATAATTATAAAATAAAGATGTGACATAGTTCAAATGTTTCAGTAGATTGAAGAGCTGTAATCAATATACTTTTTGGTTATCAAGAGTTTTTTCTTTCTAATTATAGCCGGAAAGATGTTAGTCCTTGAAGTGATACCTGGGACACTAATGATAGTGATGTAAATAATATTTATTCTTCAAATTGATCTGATAGTACTGCTTGAGATATAACATTTTGAACTTACAGTAATAACTATCCAACTGTATCAATATATGAACAATGATGATGAGGTAGTTCTGCTGATGCTACATTTAATTTTCCTTCAAATGGTATTATTTTTGATAACGGTATAATATCTAATGACTTTGTTATTCGTTGAACTGAAGATGGAGGTCAGGTAGAATATGCTTATGTTTGGAATACTGGTTATATTTGGGTTAGGTAAAATATAAAAAACTGAAGAATCTAGATTCTTCAGTTTTTTATACATTTATATTTATACTTATTTCTATATCGGGAGCTTCTTCTCACATAGGGTTTTTCATTTTAAAAACATTTAATCCTGGTTTTATGTATATTGGTCATTCTTCCTCATTTGGCTTTTTTATAATATTTTTTATTCTTTCTACCATATCACTAGGATTTGTATCAGATTTTATTACATAGTCATCTGCTCAATTTTCAATTGCTTCCTGTAGTTTTTCTTTATCAACAATATTTGTAAAAACAAGTATTTTAGAGTGACAAGACGTTTGTTTTTTAATTGATTTAAGAGTATCAAATCAGTTCATTACTGGCATCATAAGGTCTAGTAGTACTACATCTGGATCAAACTCAGATATTTTTGTTAATCAATTTAATCAATCTTCTGCTTCCATTACTTCAAAACCTGATTTTTTAAGCTTTATAGCATACATTTCACTTAAAACTTTATCATCTTCTATTATTAATATTTTTTTCATAATTTATTTTTTATTAAGTTAAATTTAATTCAAAGTAAAAATTACTTCATTCTCATAATTTTGATTTTACTTTTATTTCTGATCAAAAATCTTTTATAAAATTTTTACATAGGGCAAGTCATAATCATAATCAATTTGTATTCTGCCTTTGCATACTTGATTCTACCTGTGTAAATTTATTAAATAATAATTCTACTTTTTCTTCAGGAATTCATATTCAATTATCAATTATTTCAAAAAGTACTTTTTTATTGTTTTTACTTGCTTTTAAAATTATTTTTCATCATTTTTCTGTAAATTTTATTGCATTATTCAATAGATTTATAAATACTTGTTTTATTCTATCTTCATCTATATTTATTTTTCTTTCCTTTAGGTTTTTATCTATATTTATCTCAAATTCTATTCATTTTGTTTCCATCTCTAAAAACATATCATTATATATCGATTTTAATAGTTCAGTTATGTAAATATTTTTTTTGTAATATTCCATTCTTCATGATTCTATTTTTGATAATGCTAATACATCATTTACTAAATTTATAAGTCTTACAGAACTATCATAACAATGGTTTAATGCCTTTCTGGCTTCATCACTTATTTCTCACATATCTCATTCTAATATCATTGACATGTATCATCTAATAGACGTTAAGGGTGTCCTTAGCTCATGTCATACTATTGATATATATTCCTGATTTTTTTTATCACTCATCTTTCAGACAAAGTTATTAATTATTTATCTATTTTAATAGTATCATATTTTTATATTAAATACCTAAAAAAAGTATTAATTTTGTTTTGACAAATGCTTGTTTTTTAATATAATCAGCCTGCTTTTTGTAAAAGTAACTATCTATGGTGCCTGTAGTTTAGTTGGTTAGAACATCGGGTTGTGATTCCGAGGGTCGTGGGTTCGAGTCCCATCAGGCACCCCATTTTTTTTGATTTATTTTTGTTTAAATTAAAAGTTTTCAAGTAGAAAGTTTTAAGTCCTAACTTGCTTTTTACTACATAGATTTTTAATTTTTATTTTATTGTTAAAGCCTTAAAAAACACAAAATAAAGATAAAAATTTTATTAAATTAAATTTATTTTATTACTTAACTTATATTTGCATTATGGCAAAAAATGATTTAGCTCTGTTTGAAGAGTTGTTTGCTGCATCTCCTGAAATTAAATATCCTAAACAAGGAGAAGTTATTTCTGGTACTATAGTAAAAATAGAAAAGAAAAATATATTGGTAAATGTTAACAATCAATTTACTGGACTTGTTGTTTCAAAAGAAGTAGGTAACACTATTGATATAAATGAATTACAAGCTGGTCAAGCTATCGATGTTATGGTTTTGGGTGACTCTGTAGAAAGAGGTTTATTAATTCTTTCTCTTAAAAGAGCTAACCAAATCAAAAACTTATCAAATCTTACTAAATACAATGAAAACAGTGAAATTATTACTGTTAAACCAACTGAAGCTAATAAATGAGGTTTATTAGTAGATATTGATGGGTTAAAAGGTTTTATACCTGTTTCTCAATTAACTCCTATTCACTATCCAAGAGTAGAATGAGCTGATCCTGAAAAAATTCTTGCTCACTTAGACGGTCTTGTTGGTGAACCTTTCAAAGTAAGAGTTATAAATGTAGACGAAGCTGGTAAAAAAATTATATTCTCAGAAAAAGCTGCTATTGAAGAAAATAGAGAAAAAGCATTAAGCACTTTAAAAGAAGGTGATGTAGTTGAAGGTACTGTTTCAGGTATATTATCATATGGTTTATTCGTTACTTTTGATTGATTAGAAGGTTTAGTTCACGTTTCTGAAATAGATTGGGGGCATGTTACAGATCCTTCAAAATTTGCTAAAGTATGAATGAAAGTAAAAGTAAAAGTTATAGGACTTGATAGCGAAAAAATTTCACTATCTATAAAGAGATTAAAAGAAAACCCTTGGGATACTCTTGCAAAAAAATACAAATTGAATGACTCTATTACTGCTCCAATTTCAAGAATTTCAAAATTTGGTGCGTTTATGGATTTAGAAGGTGGTATACAAGGTCTTATTCACTTATCTGAAATATCTCACGGTGTTGTTAAAGATATAAGAGATCATGTAAAAGTAGGTGAAGAAGTTACTGCTAAAATAATCAATTTTGAACCAGAAAAGAAAAGAATTGGTTTATCTTTAAAAGCTTTACAAGAAGCTCCTAAAGAAACAGAAGCAAAAGAAGAAACTAAAAAAGAAGAAAAAGAAGAAGAATCTTCTAAATAATTTTTAAAATTTAAAATAAATAATAACTCTGGGAAGTTATAAAAACACAGAGTTATTATATTAAGGCTATCCTGTCTATATTTAGATATGCCTGCTTTATATAATAATAAACTTAAGGAAAATATGAATAAAACAGTATTAAATAAAATGTTTGATAATTTATTACATATAGGTAATAAATCTAACTATTGGAATCCAAAAATGAAATCTTATATATATGGATCAGTTAATGGTATCCATGTTATAGATTTAACTAAAACTGCTGAAAAATTAGAAGAAGTTAAATCAGAAATAAAAGAATTACACGAATCAGGTAAAAAAATATTATTTGTTGCTACAAAGTTACAAGCAAGAGATTCTATAAGTAAATTAGCTAGTGATTCAGGTCACTACTATGTTGCCGAAAAATGGGTTCCTGGTTTGTTAACAAACTTCAAAACTATTAAAAAAAGAATTTCTACATATATCAAATTATCAAAAGATTTAGAAAATGGAGCTTTTGATATGTTAACTAAAAAAGAAAAAGCAGCAAAAATGCTAGAACATGAAAAATTAGAAAAAGCATATGCTTGAGTAAAAGACATGAAAAAATTACCAGATGTTGTTTTTGTTGTTGATGGTGTATATGAAGATCAAGCTGTTAGAGAAGCTAACTCTCTAAATATCAAATCATTTGCTATACTTAATACAAATGGTGATGATACTTTAGTAGATAATTGTATACCTTCTAACACAAATGCAGTTAAATCAATAGAATTTTTAGCTAATGAATTAGCTGGTTCTCTAAAAGGTACTGCAAAAAAAACTAATACTGCTAGAGTTAAAAAAGTAGATGATAAAAAAGTTAGTGGTGAGAAAAAAACTACTAGAAAACCTGCTGTAAAAAAAGCTCCAGCTAAAAAAGAAGAATCACAAGAAAAATAATATTGCAATTTTAGAGGAATAATTATTATATAGTTATTCCTTATTCTTTAAAGAAATAAAAATATGAATAATAGTGAAAGCCATAATGAAAGAGTAAAAAATGCTCTTTGTTACATACCTATCGTAGCTTTTGTTTTATTTTTTATAGAAGAAAATAAAACACCAGACTTAGATAGAAATATCAAATACGGTATGATATTTTTCTGAGTGTATTTTATACTTACTCTTATAATATCATGGTTGTTTACTGGTTTATTATTTTTGATTTACATTTGAATTAGTATATATTTTGGTTACAAAGCATATAATGGTGAAGATGTAAAAGTAGAATTTATTGATAATTTATTAGAAAAAAATTCTAATAATTCAAATAAAGAAAAAAAAGACTAATTTTATAATTTAATACTAATTAAAATTATGGCAATTACAGCTGCTCAAATAAAAGAATTAAGAGAAATTACAGGTATCGGTATGATGGAATGTAAAAAAGCTCTTACTGAAACAGATGGTGATATGGAAAAAGCTATTGAAGAATTAAGAAAAAAAGGTTTAGCAAAAGCTGCTAAAAAATCTGATAGAGATACTTTTGAAGGTGGTATTAAAATACTTACTGAAGGTAATAAAGCTTATGTTGTATCTGTTTCTTGTGAAACTGATTTCTTAGCTAATTCTGATAAATTTAAAGCTATGTTAGAAAAAGTAGCTGAATTTTTAAAAGAAAATGGTGCTGATTCAAAAGAAGCTGCTCAAGAATTCATCAATTCTAACTATGCATTAGAAATGGGTGAGAACTTACAAATATCTAACTACAAAATAGTAGAAGGTGATGTTGTAGCTGAATATGTTCACTCTAATGGTAAATTAGCTGCATTGGTAGTTGCTAAAGATGGAACTGATCAAGAAAAAGTTAGACAAGTTGCTATGCATGTAACTGCAAGTAATCCTGAATACTTATCTCCAGAAGAAATTTCTGATGAAGCATTAGAAAAAGAAAAATCTATTCAATTAGAAATGATGAAAAATGATCCAAAAATGGAAGGTAAACCAGAAGATGTATTGTTAAAAATCATCGAAGGTAAAATGGGTAAATTCAAATCTGAAATCTCATTAACTGAACAACCTTTTGTTATAGATCCAAATACTAAAGTAAAAGATTTTATCTGAGAAGGTAACTTACAAGCTTTTTATAGATTTTCTATATAATAAAACACTCTCTCTTAATCAAACAAGAGAGAGAATTATAGTCCCATAGTTAAACGGCTATAATTCAGGACTCCAAATCCTGCGTTCTAGGTTCGATTCCTAGTGGGACTGCCATTTACAACAAAAAATACCCTAAGCGAAAGCGTGGGGTATTTTTAGTTGTAAAAGATAATTTGTACTAAGGAATCGAAAGGAGGGTATTTGCGAATGCAAATATTTAATTGCGATGAATAAGAGCAATTAAAACGGTGTCTGACCCGAAGGGCAACGATTCCTAGTGGGACTGCCATTAAAAAATAAAAAAATTTATTGCACTTTTAAATATTATTTTTATTACTTATAAATTACTATTATAGTTTTTTCATATTAATAATTAATCTAATTGTTCTTTTATTTTTTCATATATTTTATACATAGCTAAACTATCTTGCCCACAATATAGGAGTAAATTCTTAATTTGCTCTTCCTTTTGTTTTCATGTAATTTTTCATTCAAATATTTTATTTAATGTATTCATAGCAACAAGTCAATTTTTCACTCACATTCAATCATAACTCATTTCAGGCACCATAGCTGGTAAAACATATTTAATAGAATTAGCCCCTTTAAAATTTAATGAATAATAATATCATTTTGAGAATATATCCATTAAATCATAGGTGTTTTCATTAATCATCTCAAATTTATCTCTCAAATTTTCAAATGTTTCAGCTATTTTTTTATTTCTTGTATTTTCAAAAGCTTTATACCAAACTATAAAAGTTTTATCAAAATCTTCTCAAATATCAGCTACAAATTCATCTAATAAATCTTTATAAGATCATGTTATAACCTTTTCACTTTCAAAATCTACTTTATTGCTATTATTTTCGATTTTAAGATGTTCTACATTTTTTTCTCAATCTCATACTAAAACTCATCAAAAGTGTTTTATATCTCAATTTTCATACACTTTATGAAGACTATATTGAACTACTACTTGTTGATATGGCGAAGTATTATCTAAAAAAGGAATTGGGACACAAAGAGTTTCATAATCATAAAAACAAATCGGATATTTTATATCATCAAATTCATTTATAATTGATTGAATATCAATTAGGTCTTTTCATTCTTTTTTTGCTTGTAAATAATTTATTATATATTGTCTTGCTTTTCAAATCACATTTCAAGCATTATTAAATTTTTCATGTTCTTCAATACTCAAGTCATCTAATTTAGTTTTTCATTCATAATGTAATTCTTTGACTGCTTTGGGGGAACTTAATCATTTTCAATAAATAGTTCAAAACTCTCTTTCTTCTCAAAAATATTCTAAATACTTACTTCATGAAAAATTATGTATTTTATTAAACTCTTCTTCATTCAAAATTAATTCATTTCTTATTTGTTTTATAGTTTCTTTTATAACAAGAGAAGTTAATAAAAAATCTTTCCTAATAAATTCTTTGTCTGATTCTTCTCAAATTAATAAAACTTTTGATTCTATATCTACTTGATCTAAAATAACTATTTTATATAAATCTATTTCTCAATTTTTTTTATAATTTCAATTCAGATAAGCATAATAAAAATTTTCTATTTCTCATAGTCAATTTTGAGCTAAAACTTTGTTTATGACATACTTTTGAAATGAAATATCTGATAAAAACTTATTTTCTAATTCTCATGAATTTTTATTTTTCACTTTTTGGTGAGCTTTTTCTTTTCTAACATGAGTTTTAGCTTTTACTTCTATTAAATCATAGTTTCAATTTCCATTTAGTTTTAAGTAATCTCATCTTACAAAAAGATTATCTATTAAAAATCAAGGTTGGTAAATTAAAGCTTCTTTATTTTTAATAGCTTCTATTGTTCTTTTTAAATTATTATCTCTTTTTGTTTTATAATCATCAGCTATTAAAGTCATATCTTCATCTTCTTCATCAAGAGGATTTTTAGCTGTATTATCTTCAAAAACATCAAGTTTTTCAAATCAATATTTTTTCAGAAAATAATCTCAAACTAAATCTTCAACTTTTTGTCAAAGCTCTATCAATTGTTCTCATTGTTCTTCATCTTCTAGTCCTCTTATTTTTTTATATACAGGCATATTATTTTGTTTCCACCAAGCAAGTTTTGGAAATTCTTTATAATCTACAAATAATGATTTTGTTATTAGCATAGTTTATAATAAAAAAAATATTAACATCACTATACACAAAATATATACAAAGTAAATTTTTATTTGGACTTTTAGTAGAAAATAAATATATTGGTATGTAAATATTTCCAATTAAAAATTATATGGCTCAATTATTTAAGAAGAATATAGTAAAAGAAAAATTAAATACTTTTGAAATACCTAATTTAGAAGAAAAAATAGAAGTATTAAAAAAATGGGAAAAACTTCATAGAGAGGGGACATTAATAAGCAAAAAAGAAGAAGAGCTTGAATGACCTTTTTGAAGTGACTTTTTTGGTAAAATATTAGACTATCATAGTTTTTGAGAAAATGAAATTTATAATAGGAAGTTTCAACCAAAAGTTCCAGAATGATGACAAAAAGCAGATATATGACTTTGATTTTTCTGAGAAAATATTGATATAATGAAAGTTGTAGTTGAATTAAAAGATGCTAAAACTTCACTTGATAAACCTCAACAAAGAGCCTGAAATCTTACACCTGTTCAACAAGCTTTTAAGTATAAGCCATATTTTAAAGATTGTGACTTTATTATTGTTTCAAATTTTAATGAAACAAGATTGTATATAGATAGTTATTATGACTACGAAGCTTGGACTTTATCAGATTTAATTAATCCATTTGATAATTATTTTAATTTTAGAAGATTTTATTATCTATTAAATAAACAAAATCTAATCATTAAAAAGTGAGAAAGTAATACAAAATCTTTGCTTTCTTATATAAGAATTCAAGAAAAAGAAATCACAAAACAATTCTATAAAGAATATACATTTTTAAGAAAAGAGCTTTTTAAAGATATAGTAACTAATAATCCTTGATTTAAAAAGACTGAACTTGATTTTTTATTAAATAAAACTCAAAAAATAATTGATAGAATTATTTTTATACATTTTTGTGAAGATTTATGACTTTTGCCACAAGATAAATTAAAAGAAGTTATTGAATATGGTGAAAAATCACTTGCCACTACTTGGGAAACATTATCTAACTTTTTTAGAGCTGTTGATAAAGGTAGTGAAAAATTAGAAATTCCAGACTGATATAATTGAGGTCTTTTCCATGAAGATACAGAATTAAATAATCTAAAAGTTTGAGATAAAATCTGTAAGAAATTTATAGATATGTGAGAATATAACTTTGCTGATGATTTATCGGTAAATATTTTAGGTCATATTTTTGAACAATCTATAAGTGATATAGAAGAATTAAAAGACAAAATCAATAAACAAGAAGATGCTACTTTATCAAAAAGAAAGAAAGATTGAGTTTTTTATACTCCTGAATATATAGTTGATTATATAGTTAAAAATAGTGTTGGTAAAAAAATTGATGAATGGGAAGACGAATTGAAGCAAAAGCATAATCTAAAAGAAAATATTACAGACAAAAACTATAATAAAAGAGCTATTTTAGTATATGAAGAACTACAAAACAAAGTTCATAATATCAAAGTATTAGATCCTGCTTGTTGAAGTGGGGCTTTTCTGGTTAAAGTTTTTGATTTTTTACTTGATAAAAATAAGGAAATATCAAAAAAACTTGAAGATTTGTGAGTTAATCAAGGTTTATTTTCAAGTGAAAGTTATTTTAGAACAATACTTAAAAATAATATTTATTGAGTTGATTTAAATGAAGAAAGTGTTGAGATAACTAAACTATCTCTTTGGTTAAAAACAGCCCAAAAAGGTAAAAAATTGGCTAATCTTGATAGTAATATTAAGTGTGGTAATTCTCTTATTGATGATAAAGAAATTGCATGAGAAAAAGCTTTTTTTTGGGAAACTGAATTCAAAGAAATTTTTGATAATGGTTGATTTGATGTAGTTGTAGGTAATCCTCCTTATGTTTCTACAAAACAAATTAATAAAATTGATAGAGATTTCTTTTGGAACACATATTGAGATATACTAATTTGAGAAATGGACTTATATCAAATTTTTATTTATATTTCATTAAATAAATTATTAAATAAATCATGAAATTTAGGTTTTATAACACCTAATTCTTATTATACTAATAAAAGTTTTAGTAAGTTTAGAGATTATATATTTAAAAATACCTCAATTTATCAAATTATAGATTTTCCATATAGATTTTTCCCATTTGATGAAGTTAATACTGAAACATCTATAATAACATTAAAGAATAGTTATAATTATAATAATTTTATTAATTTAGGAAAAATTGATAAAGAAAAAATAAATTATTCAAGTAATTTAGATTTATCTACATATTTTAATAATTCATTTAAGCAAAATGATTTTTTCTCTATATATAAAGAAAAAATAGTAATTGATGCAAATAGTATTCTTGAAAAGTTAATTAATATAAAAGATGTTTTTTGAGGTCATTTAGACTTACATAAATGATGGATGAGTATTCCTAATTCAACTGAAATTTCATGAGAAAAATATGATAAATGAACTTTTTCTTATGAAGAAATTAATAATTCAGAAATATTAAAAAATAATACTATAAAATATTTAGAATGAAGAGATATACATAGGTATTATATAGATAATACTTCTAAGTATGTAAATATATCAAATATTGATGAAAAAACAAAAAAATGGCATATTAGTGAAAAAATTGCATTACAAAGAATTGTATGACAAAATAAAAGTAAAATATTTGCAACTTATGTATGAAGTGAATATATAATTTTTCCTAATGCAAATTTAGTTAATATAAAAGATAATAAAAATAATATATATTATTTTTTATGAATTTTAAATTCTAAGCTAATAAATTATTTTTATTGAAAATACTATTGAGAAAGTAATACAAATATAACAAAAGATGCATTTGAATTAATACCATTTGCATGATTTAAAAATGAAGAAGAAATTATAAACAATGTAATATCAATAATTGATAAAAACAAAAAACTTCAGAAAAAAGTTAATAAATTTATCAAAAGATTAAAGAGTAGTTTTGAAATAGAAAAATTATCTAAAAAATTAGAAGCTTTTTATGATTTAGAGTTTAGTGATTTTGTAAAAGAATTGAAGAAAAAGAAAGTAGAATTGAGCCTTAAAGACCAAGATGAATGGGAAGAATATTTTGATAGTTATAAAAAAGAAATTTTAGAATTGAAAAGTGAAATTGATAATTGTGATAAAGAAATTGATGAAATGGTTTTTGAGTTGTATGGATTGAGTAAAGAAGAAAGGGGAGTTGTTTTAAATAGTTAGATTTTAAATTTTTAGATTATGGAGAAAGTAAAAGAAGATATTTTATTTCATGAATCATGACTTAATAAATGATTTTATACAAACTTTAATCAATATACTTCAAATATAAATAATTTCAGATGAAGTTTAATTGTTTTTTCTTGATGATTAATTACTTTTTTAATTTTTTTCACAAAAGATATACAAAATCAGTGAATATTAGAATTTTGTATTATTTTTTCTCTTATTATTGTTTTTAATTTATCTGTATTAATTTGAGTTGTTTTTCCTATACTTCATTTGAAAATTAACTTATATAGAAATTATTTATAGATTGATTTTATTTCTATAGTAAAAAAATGTAAAATCAAAATGAACTTTAATCCTGAAAAATTTAATAAAATTGATATAGATAAATATAAAAAAGAAACATTAAATTTTCAATATAAAAATAATAATTTACCTTGGTACTTTAATGCCTTTATTATATTAGAGAATACTTTTATTATTATATTTATAGTATTTCTAATAATACTTTTAATTAGTTTATCAATTTATTATATATAAATATATTTTAATAATATCAATATTAAATCAACTCAATCCAAGGGAATAAGCTTTTTTATAAATATAATAAGCGATGTAATAGATAATTTATAATTCACAAAATCAGATTATGTTTAATTTTTTTACAAGTAAAAAAGATAATGAAAAACAAAAAATAGAATATTTTGAAAATGTTAAAAGTGCTTCTTTATTTTTGGATAAATCTATTTTAACTATATCAAGTGCTTTTCTATGATTTTTATTATCTCAGTTTGAAAATTTATATGAAATAAAATCACAATTGTTAAACATTATATATTTACATATATCAATTATATCAATTTGATTTACAATATTTTTTGTCTTAATTTCATATATTTTAAGCATAAAGCAAGCGAAAATATGATATGATATTTTAGAAAAAAATATTCCTTATGATAAATGAATCATTACTTTTAACAATTATGATTTATTTATCGACTTATTTAGAATAATTTATTTTGTTACTTTTATTATTCCTATAATTCTAACAGTTTTATTTTACATTAGTAATTTTTAATATAAATGTCTGAACAAAAAAAAGAAAAAATTGATAAATCATCAAATAATAGACCTCCTAAAAAATAAAAAAGAACCTAAAGATAAATAATTACCTATAAATAACTATATGATAGAGCTTGTTTTATAGTATGACATATTAGTAAATAACTTTAAAATAATGGAATGACTTATCTCACCTAAATATTTAGTAAAACTTATCGATGAAATTAATGATGTAATTTGGAAAGAAATTTGATGATATAAAAAAGTATTGTTTTATATAAAAAGATGGCATGAAACTAATGAAGAATATAATATGAATTATTGGGAAAATTTCCCAATAAAATATCAAAATGATACAAATAATATTGACCTATTAGCTACTATAAATGAAATGCCTAATAATATTATATTGAAAATAGCCATTGATTTATG
The DNA here is from genome assembly GCA_041694155.1 of Candidatus Altimarinota bacterium. Lineage (GTDB taxonomy): Bacteria > Patescibacteriota > Gracilibacteria > BD1-5 > UBA6164 > JAAZVM01. Next base: position 61,789 of record JASMTS010000014.1, read on the forward strand.
AATTGAAACACCAGATTTTATACCATTAATACCTACTTTTAGGAATAATTTAAAAGATAGTTATAAAACATCTTTTCAATCATTTGAAAAAGCATTTAAAGAAGTAGAAGATAATCCTGATATGGCTGTATGATTAGCTAATTCAACATTAGAAAGTATAATAAAACATATATTAAAAGATGAAAAAATATCTGCTAATTTAGATAAAAATAAAACATTATATAAATTAACTGAAGATATATTAAGAGAATTTTCAATGTTTCCTTCAAAAGAAGCTATGAATGAAATAAAAACAATTTGAAGTTCTTTATTAAATGCTTCAAAACATATTGAAGAATTAAGAAGTAATAAAACTCTATCTCATTGAAAAATATTAGAAGATTATATAGTTAATGATTCTTTATATGCTTATTTTATTATAAATGCTGTTTCGACTATATGAATATTTTTAATTAGTTTTTATAATAAAAAATACAAAAAAATAGAAAATAGTGATAATAAAGAATTTGAAGAAATTTCAGTTGAAGACATACCTTTTTAATATAATTTTATGATAGAAGAAAAAACATTTAGTGATATTAGAAGAAATTATATACTATCATCTGTGATATTTATTTTATTTCTTATTTATTGATGAAGAATAGAAATAAATAAAATTCTATTTTTTGATTTAAGTTGAGAATGGTATTATTTTTCTCCTTTTATAGATATATTTATATTGCTTTTAATTTTCTTTTTATATACATTTATTAGATATATAATTTATGCTAAATATGAAATTAAAGAGAAATGATATTATTTTAATAGACTATATAGATGAATAAAAAATACTAATATTGATGATTATTCTAAAAAAATATATATTAATGAAAATAAAAAAGAAATTATATTAAATTGAATATCTATTAATAAACGGAGTGGTAAAAATGAATTAGAATTACAATTATCCTATAAAGATTGAAATATAAGTTGAACTAACATTAGTATAAAAAAAATAAAACAATATTCTTTTAATAAAAATGAAATAACTTTTGAGTTCTTATGAAGTAAAGTTATTTTAAGAACAAAAGAATGAAAAAATAATTATTTTAAAACAGACTATTCAAAGTTTGTCTTTGATTTGGATTATTCAAATTTTATTTGGCCATTATCATTAATTTTTATAATATATTTTATATTAATTGTTAAACTTACATACTTCCTATTTTATAACTAAAAAGAAATCATTATTTAATAAACAATTTCTAATTAATTTGTGTATTTTATTAATAATTTAACTTTTCTTATATTGTAGCTAAAAAACTAACTGTATTTTTATTTAATACATTTAAAAGTTCTATGTTATTACCAGCAGTGCTGCCATTAAAAAAAATATCCCCCTATCATATAGATAGGGGGATTTATTAGTCAGTCAGCTCTAGGTAAGCTTTGAATTGCTTTCTGAGGACTGTTAGTTTGAAGGGCTTATCAACTACTATAGTTCTAACTATAGCAGTAAAGCCTACTTCATCATTTTTTGTGTCTTCTGTCTGGCCTTTTATTATTTCAAATGAGCCAAACCTTACCAAAAATTCAGTTATAGAGTCAAAAAGACTCCCACTAAAATACAAGCGAAGGAGAACTGGTTTTTCTCCTTTGTCTATATAGTTATGCTTACTCTTTTTTTCTACTCTTTTTTTGAAGTTTTGGTAAATCTTTTCTTTTTCTTCCTGGCTTAGTTCTTTTTTTGTACATAGCTGAGGAAGAGCCATATGAAGATGTTTTTTCATTTTTTTACTCCTTTTTTGTCAAAAAATGTTCTTACATAATAAAATAAAAATTATTTTAGTCAATTTTAGTTTGCATATAATCATTTTTTATCTAATATAATAAAAAGAAATATTATATTTTTAATCATCATATGATGAACTCAAGTAACCAGAGTCTTGATATAACAAAGTTTGAGGAGTTTTTGTCTATAAATAGTATAGAAACACCTAATGAACTACAAGAAGTACAACAAATAATAAAAGTAGAGATACAAAATATACTGTGAACTAATGCTCTTTCTGAATTGTTGATAAAATCAAAAGAGTATTGAATTATCACTATAAGTGAAAATCTTATAAACAAGTTTGAACAAGAAAAAGAACTAAAAATACTTTGAGTTGATAAACAAAAGCTTATAGATGATTTGATTACTAGAGCATGAGCAGAGCCTGTTTTTGACTGAGTTATAAAAGATATTTATTATGACTTTTATAATGATCAAATAGAAAATACAAAGTGAAAAACTAGCTTTAGAGTTAGAGAAAAAATAGATAGCGAAGGTAATTCCAAATTTTATTATACTATAAAAAGAAAAGAAAAAAAAGATAAAGATTCTGCTGTTATGAGAGTTTGTTATGAAAAAGAATTCAAAATAAATAATATAATGTTATTTATAGAATTGCTTAATTATTTGTGATTCAAAAAAACTAGAGCTAAGTCAAAAAACAGGCAAGCTTTTGAATTATGAAAAATAAAATTTGATATAGATGATTATTCTGGTATTCCAACATTATTGGAAATAGAGGCTGAAACATCAGAAATAGCAGACTTTTATATAAATGCATTATGACTCGATAATCATGAAAAAAATAATGGTTGATCTAGATCATTATTTGAAAGATATGGAGTTGAGTATAAAACATTTGATTAAAAAAATAACATAAGTTAAATCTTATGTTATTTTTTTGTATAGCATTTTTTTTCAGATTTTTTCAGATTTTTTGTTATTTGCTTTGTATTTTATTAATGGTTTTAGATCAATATCTTTTTTATCATATTTTTTATCTAGCATTTGTATAACATCTTGAAGTTTTTCAAATACTTTGTCTTTTCATATATTTTCTATAAATCACACACTATGCAATTTATTTACAACTTTTACTCTAAGATTTGTATAGTATACTTTTATTCATTGTTTTCTAAGCTTGTAATCAAGATCTCTTAGTACTACATAACTAGATGAATCAATATTTCACATCCACTCAAAATCAAAAATCACTATTTTTAAATCTGGCTTTTCTGATATGTAATCAAGTACTTTGTTTTCAAAATGTCATACATTTGCAAAAAATAAGTTACCATCTACTCTAAAAACAGAAATATATTTTGATTTTTTTATCTTGAAAAAATTCGCATCTCTAAATACTCAATTTTTGTACATTGATATTTCTATTACTTTTGGTTTCATTGACCTGTATATATGAAAAGCTAGGGATAATATTACTCAAGTAGCTATTCATACTTCTACATTTGGGCTACTTATCATTGTAATTATAAAAGTTATTATAGCTACATAGGCATCTTTTTTTTGTACTTTCCATGCTTCTACTATAGGTTCTATTTTTATGAGGTCAGCTACAGCTATTATAATAATAGCAGCTAATGTTGCTATCGGTAAGTGGTATAATAGGGAGTAAGATATATAAGAGTTATTGCTACTATTATTCATGTAACTATAGATGACATAGATGACTTGGCTCATGCTCTAAGGTTTACTGCTGTTCTAGAAAAACTTCATGCTACTCAATATCAACCAAATAATGATGATCATATATTTGCCGTTGCTTGTCATAATAATTCTTTATTAGCTGATACCTTTTGTTTTGTTCTTATTGCTACTCATTTAGCTACAGCAATAGATTCTGTGAATCATATTAGTCATATTATAAAAGAAAAAATTATTATTTTATAAGTGTGTTCTCAAAATAATATTTCTTTTGAAAAGCTCAAGTCTAATGATGGTAATCAGCTTGGTATAACTCATACAACACTTCATCAATATTGAGACTCAAATCATATATTATATGATATAATAATCGATATTACCAATAATATAAGTACTCTTGGTAATTTTTGTAAGTATTTTTTTAATAATATTAAAATTATTATTCATACAAATCAAAACAAAAATGTTATCAAGTGCATCTCATCAAGTGACTTTACTATTATTTGCCATATTTGTTCAAAAATACTTATTCATTTTGATATTGAAAATCAAAATATTTTTTCTGCTTGTGATATTATTGTTATAAGTGCTATAGCATTTGTAAAACCTACTATTACAGGGTGTGATAAAAATTCTACTATTATTCAGAGTCTAAAAATTGATAATAAAAGATATGTTATTCACATAAAAAATGCCATCATCGAAGCATAAATTATGTATTCTTGGGTACTTTGAAGTCATAGTGTTCATAAAGTTGCAGCAGTCATTATTGATACTATTGTTACCGGTCATGTAGACATTTGCTTGCTAGATCATATTAGTCATCATATTATAACTCATATAAAAGCAGTATAAAGTCATACATATATAGGCAATCATGCTAATCAAGCATATGCCATAGATTGAGGTATCATAACTAGAGCTACAGTTATCCCAGCTAGTAGATCAGCTCTAAAGAATGTTTTTATTTTGTTTTTTAATTTTGTCATTTTTCTTGATATGACTATATATTATTCTTATTTTATCATATGTATTTTAAAAAATAAAATAATAAAACCTTTTATATTTGCTTTTTGTTTATTTATACATATACTCTTGCTTGATAAAATCAGAAACCTCCTTTTAAGGACTCAATATAATGGGATATAATTAATTTGGGTCAGATAGGGAATATGGCGTATAATTATATATCTTATATTGATTTTTTTAATGGGAGTTTTTCATTTCTAAAAATGAAGAACTTGCTTTATATGCTTGTTCTTTTTTTATTATTTTTAAAAAATAATTTATACTAAATGAATATTAAAGTAGAAAACAAAAAAACTACATTTGCAGACTTAGGTTTGTCACAAAAAATGCTTGATAAAATACAAGCCAAAGGTTATGAATATCCATCTGAAGTTCAAGCTTGAGTAATACCTTTATTATTAAATGGAGACAAAGATATAATAGGTCAAGCTCAAACTGGTACTGGTAAAACAGCAAGTTTTTGAATACCTATTTTGGAAAGATTAGACCCAAAAGCTAGATGAATTCAAGCAATGATATTAGCACCAACTAGAGAGTTAGCTATACAAGTTGCCAACGAAATAAAATCATTTGCAGATAATGGTGTAAAAATACAATTATTGTATGGTGGACAAAATATAAGAGATGAATTGATGTGATTAAAAAAAGAACCACAAATAGTTGTAGGTACTCCTGGTAGAGTTATTGATCACTTGACAAAAAGAAAAACTTTAAAACTAGAAAATATTAAATATTTTGTATTAGATGAAGCTGATGAAATGCTTAATATAGGTTTTAAAGAAGAAATAGAACAAATTATTGAATATACTCCTGAAGAGAAAAAAGTGTTACTTTTTTCTGCTACTATGCCAAAATGAATAAAAGATATAGTTCATAAATATATAAAAAATCATGATAAAGTTTCTATAGAGAAAAAAGAGCTTACAAACTCTAATATTGAACAAAAATGTTATAAAGTTAGAGAACAAGATAAGTTTGAAGCTTTATGTAGAGTTATAGAAGTAGAATTTGATTTTTATGGTATACTTTTTTGTAGAACAAAAGCTGATGTTGATGATGTAGCAGCTAGGCTTATGAATAGATGATACAAAGTAGAATGAATTCACTGAGATATAGATCAAAAAATGAGAGAAAAAACTCTTGCTAGATTTAAAAATGGAGCTATCAAAATATTAGTTGCTACTGATGTTGCGGCTAGAGGTATAGATGTTAATAACCTTACTCATGTTGTTAATTATTCTCTTCCTGATAATCCAGAAACATATACTCATAGAATAGGTAGAACAGGTAGAGCAGGTAATAAATGAGAAGCAATTAGTTTTGTTTCTAGAAAAGATTCAAGAATGCTTTCTTGGGTTGAAAGAACAATAAAAACAAAAATCAAGGTAGAAACACTTCCAGAAGTATCAGATGTAATTGAGTTCAAGAAAAAAAGACTTATAGATAATACTAAAGAATTAATCGAAAATCCAGAAAATTTGGATTATATAGATTTAGCAAAAGATTTACTAGAAATAGGTGATGCTCATAATGTGTTGGCGGCAATATTAAAAGAATGATATGGTAAAGAATTTTGCTCTACTCATTATAATGATCTAAAACAAGAAAGTTTTAGTTCTGACTCTAGGGATAGATCTAGAAACAAAGCTAATGCTTGAGTAGAGTGACAAACTAGATTATTTGTTGCAAAAGGTAAATTAGATGGTTTTACTCCAGGTAGCCTTATTCAATTTATAGAAAAAGAAACTGATTCAAAACTAGGTGATGTTGGTAATATTGATATAATGAGAGAATTTTCATTTATCAACTTGCTAGATGAAGATGCTCACTTTGTATTGAAGCAATTTAAATCTTTAAATCCAAGAAAACCTCTTATAGTAGAGGCAAAAAGAGATTGAAATGGATGATGAAATAAAAGATGATGATTTAGATGAGGTTCTAGAGGTTGATACAGAGGTGGAAATAGAAAAAGATAATAAAAAATCCCTTTTTAAAAGGGATTTTTTATTATCTTTTTATTTGAAAAACAATATTATCTTTTATTTTTGATATTTTGTTTACAAAAAATGGTCTTATATCTATATTAACATCACTTACTTTTCAAGTATTTATTATTATTTTTTCTGCTTCATCTCTATCCAATCATACTACAAGACTTTTTAGTTTGTCTACATAGTTGTTATTTTCAGATATAAAGTTATGTATAAAAAATGCTTCTACCAGTGCAGTTGCTTTTACAGAATATGGTGATTTTGTAGTTTCTAATGGAGGTGATACTATTCTAAGTGATCATTCATTTATTTCTTGTATTTCTTCAATATTTTCTAGTACTCATGTTCTCACTGTTTCTCTCAATTTTGTTAATAACATTTCTTTGTTATATGAATATGTTGTTATTTTTATAGATCATCATAACTTGAAGTTATCTATTTGTTTTCATAATTCCAACTCTTCTTCTCATACTACATTAAAATCTGAATACTGTGTTATTCAGTCTATTGGAAATAATTCATATTCTACATTATTCCTTTCATTACTATCCTTTATATCTTGTTTTACTTGTTCATATGATTGATCTTCTAGTTTTCATCTAAGTATAGTTTTTGCATTTTCTATATCTTGTTTTGTAAGTACTTTTTTGTAATTATCATTTCATCATTTAAATTCACTAACAGTTTCAGCATATACTTTGTCTTTTTCTTCTTCTAATCATGGTAAAAATAATCCTATACCTTTATCTATATTTCAGTTTGATCATATTATATTTCAATCATTGTCTCTCAATCTAGAGCTAGCATATGCTTCTATGCTTCATGGTATTATATTTCATGTTCAGCTAACGCTGCTTCAAGGTATAGTTATTGAACCTTCTAATAAATAAACTATTCATGTTTCTGTTTGTAGTCTAGTATTTTCTATTAGGTCTATTTCATCTTTGAATTCATTGTATAATCTTACTTTTCATCTAGATGTAGATACACTTTCTTCTGATACTCCTGATGTTCAAAAGTTTGAATCTATAAATATCTCTTTTGTTATTTTCTTTAGTCTTATAGTTCTATCATCTAATATTAAGCTATCATTTTGTGATTCTACAAAGTTAAAATTTTTTCATTTTGTTTTTACTTCTATTTTTGGTGTTATTTCTATGTATGTTTTATTTACTGCAAAATAAAAAACAAACATAAGTAAAAATAATGCTATAAATAAAAAGCTTATAAAATATCATATTTTAGATTTTCAGTATCTCTCTTTATATCTTGATATTATAGTATCATTATTTTTTTGTAAAAATATATCTTTTATTTCTCTAAAATATCACTTAAAAGTATATAAAAAGTATTCAAAAAAACTATAATTATATTCTATCAAATCAGGATTATCTGTTATAGAATACTTTATTCATAGCTTTTTTCATATTTTTTTTGCAGTTTTATCATTAGTAATTATTACTAAATCTTTTTTTCAAGCTTTTGTTTTTAGTATTCTAAGAGATGTGTAATTATGTAGTACTGGATGTCAAAAAGGGAACTCCAGTATTATTTCCTTATCCCTAGAGTTTTTTATTTTTATAATTATATCTACTATAGAGTCATTTTTGTGAATTTTTATCATTTTTTTTGTAATTTTTTATAATTATTTTTCTTGTTTTTAAGAATATCTATTTAATCTTTTTTTTCAAGTTAAATATTACTTTACAAAAAGCTTATTTTAACTAAAATTTTTATAACTTATATATTTTAATTTTTTCAATTTTGCAAGAAATATTAGATGTCATAGAATTAATTGATAGATCAATAAAATTTAACCCAGAAAATTCTATAACAGCATGAGAAATTATAGCTGATTGATATGACGAACAGGTAGATAAATATAGAGAAGCTATAAATTATTCTCAAGAGTGGTTAATTGACTATCAAAATAAAATCTCTGTCGAAACAGATATATCAAATCTAAAAATAAAATATACAAATGCTTCTTGATATTTTATAGAAGTACCAAAATCCCAAACATCAAAAATACCGGACTCTTTTATACATAAGCAAACTTTAGTAAATGCTTCTAGGTATATAACTGTTGAGTTAAAAGAATTAGAACAAAAAATAATAGAAGCTCAAACTAATAAATCTTCTAGAGAATATGAAATATTTCTGGATATAAGAGAAAAAATATTAGATAAATATGTTTATATAAAAAATGCAAGTGATATTTGTTCTAATATAGATTTTATATCAAGTCTTTCTCATGTTGCTTATAATAATAATTATATAAAACCAGATATAAGTGATAATTATAATCTAGATATAATTTGATGAAGGCATCCTATTATTGAAAAAAGTGTTACTGACTTTATTAGTAATGACTTAAACATGTCAAAGAAAAGCTTTGTTCATATTATAACATGACCTAATATGTGAGGTAAATCTACTTTTTTGAGGCAAAATGCACTAATTATACTGATGTCACATATATGATCTTTTGTACCAGCTAAGCAAGCAAAAATACCTCTGACTGATAGTATTTTTTCTAGAATAGGAGCCAATGATAATTTGTTTTTGGGGCAATCTACATTTATGGTAGAAATGCAGGAAGTCGCTAATATATTAAATAATTCAACAAAAAATAGTTTTGTTATAATTGATGAAGTAGGTAGATGAACAAGTACTTATGATGGGATGAGTCTAGCTTGGGCTATATTGAAACAAAATCATGATAAAATAAATGCAAAAACTTTATTTGCTACTCATTATCATGAACTTATAGATGAATCTAATAAATTGAAGTGAGTAAAAAACTTTTCAGTAGCAGTTTGAGAAAATGAGGAAAATCTAGTTTTTTTGAGAAAAGTAGTAGAGTGATGAATAAAAAAATCATTTTGATTAGAGGTAGCTAGAATAGCATGACTTGGTGATGATATAATAAATGAAGCAAAAAATATGTTAGATTTTTTGGAATCAGAACACTCAAATACTAAGCAACAACAACTCGATATAACTAGTCTAGAAAAGAATAATTATAAAGAAAAAATAGTATATCGTGATAATGAAGTATTACAAAAAGTTAAAAAAATGGATATAAATAATATGACTCCTATAGATGCTTTTAATGAATTATATAAAATTAAAAATCAATTAGATGAAAAAAAATAAAATAATAATAATGCACGATACCTTTTTATATAAATGATGAGGTGAAAGATTGATATTGATGATGGCAAAAGTGCTAAAATCTGATTTGGCTTCAGGGTTTTTTAGTAAATGAAGTTTTGATTTAAGAAGAGAATGATTTGAATGAAAGATGATTAGTGTATCTAGTGAAGTTTTTAAAAAATGATTTAGGCATATAAAATTGAAATGGGCATTTTTGTTTAATACAAAATTTCTGTCTAATTATGATACTGTTATTTTTTCAGGGGATAGTATTAGTGCAGTTAGAAACTGTAATACAAATACTAAAAAAATCTATTATTGTCATACTCCACCTAGATATATTTATGATTTACATGATATATATCTTAAAAAAGTTCCTCTACTTTTAAGACCTATTTTTAAAATTTTTACATTTATTTTCAAAAAGATGTATGAAAGAGATGTGAAAAAAATGGATTTAATTCTTACTAACTCAAAAAATACTCAAAAAAGAATAAAAAAGTTTTTAGATTTAGATTCTCATGTACTTTATCCTCCTGTAGATTTGAGAGAATTCAAGTTTATTAGTCAGTGAGATTACTATTTATCTTTTGCAAGATTATCTGATGCAAAAAGGGTTGATAGAATTATACAAGCTTTCAAAAAAATGCCAGATAAAAAAATAGTAGTTATATATTGAGAAAATGATCCTCAAAAAAATTACATATTTGATATATCTAAGTGATACAAAAATATAGTTTTTAAAACTTTACCATATAATGAGTGATTTTCAGAATATATATGAAACTGTATTGCTACTATATATATACCTATTGATGAAGATTTTTGAATGAGTCCTGTTGAAAGTATGTCTGCTGGAAAACCAGTAATATGAGTTAGTGATTGATGATTGAAGGAATCTATTATAGATTGAGAAACTTGAGTACTTATTTCAAAAGAAGCAAATATTGATGATATAGTATCAAGTGTAAAATTATTAGATAAACAAAAAGCACTTTCTATGAAAAGTGCTTGTGAGGAGAGAGCTAAATTTTTTAGTATAGACAATTTTGAGTGAAAACTTAAAAAATATATTAAATAAAAAAATAATTCTCTTATTACAAGAGAATTATTTCATTTCTTCAACTGCTTCTTCTTCAGTATCTACAGTTGGTACTATAGTAGTGATACCTACTAGTTCTAATATATCTTTTACTCATTCAGAACAATTAGATATATGCATTTGTCATTCATTATCTTCTATATTTGAAAATACATCTGCAATATATCAAATAGATTTAGAGTTTAAGTATTTTAATCCATTCATATTGAATATGATTTTTTTGTTATCAAAGCTTCATATTTCATCATAAATTGTTTTGAATGTTTTATCTGCATTAGTTTCATCTAATTCTCCAGAAAATTCAAAAATTAAAATACCATCTTGTTCTTTTTTATTTACTTCTATTAATGTTTCCATAAAATATTAAAAGTTATTATTAAATTTCATATATTCATTATATAATAATTATATTTTTAAAGCAAATTTTAACACTATTTTTTCTTGATATGATAAAAAAATATACCATAGATAATATAAATAAGTTGGATTTACCTATAAATAAGCCAAGTTTAATATTTTTAAAGGGTGATTTGTGAGCATGAAAAACTACTCTAAGTAAACATATTTTTAATAATTTATTAGGTATAAAAGAAGAAATAATATCACCTACTTATACTTATTATAATAAATACCTTGATAATTATCACTTTGATCTATATAGGTTATGAAGTTATGACGAGTTTTTTGCTATTTGATGAGAGGATGTGTTAGATAATAATACATGAGTAATACTTGTAGAATGGCCTGATTATATAGAAGATTATTATTCACCAGATTTAGTTATAAATATAAATAAGACAGATAATGATAACGAGAGGGAACTAGAAATAATAGAAAAATAAAAAAGCAATAATTTTATTGCTTTTTTATTTTCTTGAAAATATTACATTAAAAGTTTTTAATATTATTTTTAGATCTAGTAGCATATTCCAATTTTCAATATAGAAGATATCTAGTTCTGCTTCCTTTTTGAATTCATTGTTTTCTCTACCATTTACTTGTGCCATTCATGTTATCCCTGGTTTTATTGTTAATAATCTTTTTTGATCTATAGAATATTTTTCTACCTCTCTAGGTTGATGAGGTCTTGGTCATACTAGACTCATATTACCTATTATAAGATTAAAAAATTGAGGTAATTCATCTATAGAGTATTTTTCTATAAAATTTCATACTTTTGTTTTTCTAGGGTCATTTTTGATTTTATATAATGGTCAGTTTCTAGTAGAATTTTTTTCTATTAATTTTTTTTCAAACTCAAGTGCTTTATCTTTTTTTGGATCTATGTTATAAGCATCTTTGATACAATATTTCCATTTCATGTATCTAAATTTGTATAGATTAAACTCTTTTGAGTTTTGTCATATTCTTTTGTTTTTATATATAATTGGTCATTTTGGGTCTTCTAATTTTATCAAAATAGCTGTTATTATAAATATAGGAGAAAATATTATAACTCAAATTATTCATGAAATTAGATCAAAGATTCTTTTGAATACTTTTCACCAGCTATCAAGAGATGTATTATTTATTTCGATTACTGGTATTTTATTAACTAGTGATAATGTAGTATTTGTTTTTGTTACATCAAATGAATTAGTTATATATCTATATCTTATTCAAAATATTCTTGTATATTCCCATAGTTTGTGAAGTTGTTTTTTTGAATAATCACTATCTATATATAAGACTTCATCACATTTTTTATTTTCAAAAACACTTTTAACTTTTTCTATGTCTCATTTATAACTCATTCTTAATCATTCTATTTTTTCGCTATTAGAATATCATATTATTTGGTATATTTTTGCATCTTTTATATCTTTTATTATATTTTCTATTTTACTTTTTTTTCTATTGTTTATAAGTAATATTTTTCTTTTTGATAATACTCATTTTTTTAATAAAAAATATTCAAACTTATTTAAAAATATTCTTTCTAGTATTATGGCTAATGTACCAATTATGAAAGTAAATAATATTATTAACCTTGGTATTTCTATTTCATAAATTATTCATTTTCATAAATATACAAAAAATGAATAAAAAATTAGCCAATAAAAAGAGTACCTTATAATTTGTAAAAACTCTCTTATCTTAGAGGATGTGATTTTAATGAAATATAAACCATGTATAGCAAATATAAATATATATAGTATTGCTCAATAAAGCGCAAAGAAAAACAAACTAATATCATCAATAGTTTGTATTGGAAGTTCTACTCATGGTACAAAATCATTAATTTGTCTTATTTCTTTTGATATGTAAAAAAGACAAAATATAATGATAAAATCAAGTGGAAGCTTTGCAGCTGCAAATACTATATCTTGTTTCTTCATATTTGTTTAATTTTTTTATATTAATTATATTTTATATTTTTGTTTTTATTTTGCAAATTCAATCTTATTTATTAAAATAAAACTAGAAATATTAAATCTTTAATTATATTGATTAAATGAAACAAATCATAAAAAATATATTTTTTGATATAGTTTTTTTATATAAAAACTTTATACATTGGAATTTCTCCAAAATAATTATATACATATATTCATGATTAATATCTTTGGCTTTTGTATTGCCTATATTATTTATATATTTTTTGATTTCAGTTATTAATTGAGATTCATTTACTTTGTTTTTATCTTGATTAGTTGGTTGAACTTTTGTTCCTTGATGGGGCTTGATTTTTCAATTTTTTACTGTTGTTGTTTTTACTTATTTATTTGTTTTGGTAAATAATTTTTTACTAACAAATCTTTATTTAAACTATATTAATGGTAATAAATTAGAATATAAAAAAAATAAATATTTTGATTATAAAAAGTTTTTAAGTTATTTAGGATATAGTTTTGTATTTCTTTTTATACTTATAATACCTACTATATTACTTTTAATTGTTTTATCTGTATTACTTATATCATTTTGATGAGTTGATCAAGTTCTTTATATGGTTAGCTCTTGACCAATAAATACATTTTCAATATTGGCTTTGATATTTTTTATTATAGATGTTTTGATAACTTTTTATTTATTTTATAGGTTTGTATTTTGATTTGTATATATATTAGAATTAGAAGAAAAATCTAGTGTTATTGACTCATTGAAATATAGTTTTAATAAAACAAAATCATTTATAAAGTTATCAAAAGTAGTTTTTGTGTTTTTGTTATTTGGACTTATTTATATGCCTTTTAACTATATGAGTTTGGCAACTACATGAACATATAACGAAATAAACAATTATGTTACTTATAAAAATTCTAGTGAAGAAGAAAAAGTTGCCTTAAAATCTAGTAATAGTTATTATTATGAAACATTAAATATAAATTATTGATCTCTTGATAATAATCAATTGGAAGTATTACAAAATAGGTATTATTATATTAGTTTTGTTTATCAAATAATAGAGTTTTTATTGATTCAATGATTTATGCTTATGCTGCTAACTTCAATTTATTTTAGAATTATAAAAAAATAAAAAATTAAAATGAAAATACTTATTTTTTGAGATATTTATGGTAGAATATGAAGGAAATGATTAAAAAAAGAATTACCTTGATTGATATCAAAATATAATCCAGATTTTATAATATCAAATGTAGATAATATAACATCTTGAAGATGAGCTATAGAAAAACATATTTTAGAAATGAATAAAATATGAGTTGATATAATGACTTGATGAGATCATATAGTAGATAATTATTCCAAGATAAAAGATTATCTATCTGATGATAACTCCAACTTACTTAGATTTGCCAATTTTTATGATTGAACTATAGCATGAAAATGAGATAAAATTTTTGAAAAAAATGGTAAACGTCTTCTTGTTATTCATATGCAATGAGAAGTATTTATGAATCATAAAGTAATTAACCCATTCTTAAAAATTGATGAAATATTATCTAAATATAATGATAGTGATTATGATTGAGTTGTTATCGATTTCCATAAAGAGGCAACTGCAGAGTGATACTGACTTGCTAATTATGTAGATTGAAGAGTTAGTTTTATGTATGGTACCCATACTCATGTACAAACTAATGATGATATTATAATGGATGGATGACTAGGTTATATAAATGATGTTGGTATGAATTGACCACTAAAATCAATAATATGAGCAGACTTTATGAGTGTAAAGCCTAGGTTTTTATCATGAATAGCTAAATGAAAAATAGAACAATCACTAGATGATAATTATCTAGTTTCAGGTGTATTTGTAGAAATATGAAAAGATAAAAAAACTACAAATATTGAAAAAATAAATATAAAGTGAAAATAGAAAAGTAAAAAATTTTCTTTTCTATTTTTTTTGTTTATAGTATCAACTAACAACCGTTAGTTATATAAGATTTAACAAAATGAAAAAGACAGATATATTAATGAAGATAGAGCCACTTTTTTATGAAAAAAGTTATAAAGAAGTTTCTTTGCAAAATGTTGCTGATATTTTTGATATTAAAAAATCAAGTCTATATTATTACTTTGATTCTAAAGAGGATATGTTTCTAGACTTGCTAGAGTATTCTTTTAATAAATATCTAAACTTTATTAAGATGCTTATTGAAAGATGGAATGATAATAATTTTCAAGAGTTATTAGTAGAATTTATAAATTATTGAGATAGAGAAAAAAATATATTTTTTAGATTAAATCAAAGCTGATATTCAGAATCTACAAAATTTTTGGAGCTTATACAATTTAAACAAAAAATTATTTTTGATGAAATACATGGTGCTTTTTATGAAAAAGCATGATTTACTAAAGAAAAAACATACCTGTTTTTGATATTAATAAATCAAACTTTTAATAATAATTGAGTATATTGAAAATGTGAACTAGATAATAATAAAATCCCTTCTGAAATAGAAAAAATATTTTTTAACAAATAATAATTATGAAAAAAATTTTGATAACTTTATTTATCACATTACTAATATCTTCTTGTTGAGAAGAAAATGTAGATAATACAAAGTATTATGAAACTTCAAATGTTATTACTTGAAGTTTGGATAATACTACTAGTTATGTATGATATATAAAATGAGTAAATGATGTAGCTCTTTCTTTTAAGTCTCCATGAAAAGTTGATAATATTTATTATGATGTTTGAGATGTTGTTGAAGAAGGTCAATTATTGGCTGAATTGGATTGATCTGAAGCAAAAACTTGATATAGTTCTAGCTCTAATATAATAAATAGTCTTACAAATCTAAGAGAGTCTACTAGCTTGTCTTATGATAAACAAATAGAATCTGTAGAAGCACAAATACAACAATTGGAAAAATCTTTAGAGCTATCTCAAATATCAATTGATTGAGCACAAAGCTGAGTAAATGATACTAATAATATTACTAGTAGCCAAATAAACACAGTCAAAAATCAAATATCACAAGCTGAGTTATGATTAGAAACATCAGAACTTAATTATCAAAATACAAAACAAACATTAGAACAAAAAGAAGAAGATATTTATACTAATTCTAAAAATTCTATAACTAGTGCTAATACTTTATGAAATAGTATGTTTGACTATTTAGATAATATATTTTGAGTTACAGATGAAAATAAAAATAAAAATGATTCATATGAGATTTATTTAGGAGCAAAAAATTCATCACAAAAAAGTAAAACTGAAAACCTTATTGAGTCCTGAATATTAAAATTTAAATGACTTAATGATTCTTATTCCAACCTTACAACAAGAGATGAAATAAAAATAGCACTAAATGAATACTATGACTTTTTTAATAATGATGTAAAAGATATATTATCTAGCTCTTATAAAACATTGGAAAATTCAATAAATTCAAATACTTTGACTCAAGAACAAATAAATGAGTTCAAAAGAACAATAAGTGACTTTCAATCTAAAAATGAAAGTGTTATATTGACTGTTAGTTGAAATTATATGATTTGATTGAAATGAAGCTTGGATAGTATTGAGTCTATAGCAAAAGAAAAAAAGTCTACTCTTGATATGTTGCAAAAACAAATAGAGAATAATAAAAAACAGATAGAAATATTAAATCAAACTTTAGAAACCTATGAATCTCAGTCAAGTTGATCTATAAATGAAGCTCAAACTTGATTAAAGCAAGCACAAAAACAAAAAGAAATAGTGCAAAGTCAAATATTAGAGGCAAAATCTTGATTGGAAGCATTGATTCAAAAGAAAAATTCTTCTATAAATGAAATAAATACCCAAATATCTCAAGCTAGGGCATCTCAAAATGATGCATGAGTTATGATTCAAAATACCAAAATATATGCACCTTTTTCTGGAGTTATTAGTAATAAAGTTGCTATAGAATGACAAGTTGTATGAGCTTGAACTCCTATCCTATACTTAAGTGATAGTAGTGATGTAAAAGCAGTTGTTAATGTTTGAGAAAATATTATTGATAGTTTAAGTTTATGAGATTCAGTAAATGTAAAAGTTGATTGATTATCAGATATATTTACTTTTGAAGTAAGTAAAATATACCCAACAAAAGATGAGATAACAAAGAAAACAAGTGTTGAGGTATCATATAATAATGATTTAAAGGATATAAAAGTATGAAGCTATTCTAAAGTATATTTTGATGTATCCAATAAAGATAAGCAATGACTATTAATACCAAATGAATCTATAGTATCTAAGTATATGTTACCTTGAGTATATTTACTTGATTCTGATTGAGTTGCTAGGTTTAAAAAAATAGAAATATTAAATCAAAATGATGATTTTTCTCAAATAACATGATTATCACTTTGAGATACTGTTATAACTTATTGAAAATCAAATGTATATGATTGAGAAATTTTAATAAATAAAAAATAATAATAATGTTTAAAAATTTAGCATATTTTTTCATAAAAAATTCAAAATTAACAATTGTACTTATTCTTGTTAGTATTTTTGTTTGAATAGCAAGTTATTTTTCTCTACCAAAACAATATAACCCTACTATAGTAGTTCCTGCTTTTGAAATACAAATACCTGCTAACTGACTTAGTGCAGAAGAAGTTAGTACTAAGGTAGTTTCTCCTATAGAAAATTTGTTATATGAACTTGAGGGTATAGATGAAGTATACTGATATTCTTATGATAACTTTGCCTGATTAATGGCAAAATTTGAGGTTTGAGTTGATAGTGAAAATGCAAAAATAAGACTTATCCAAAAAATTAACGATAATATTTTGGATAAACCAAAAGAATTAGGTGATCCTATTATAAAGTCTATTGACCCAGAGGATTTGTCTCAAATAACTTACTCTATAAATTATATATGAGATGATAATCTAAGTAATGAAGAAAAACAAATATATCTTAAACAAATAGCAAACCTAATAAAACAAGAAGTAAAAAAATTATCTAATATAACTACAATAGAAATAGTATGATGATATTCTAAAAATATAGTCATAGATCTTGATTTAGATAAATTACAAGCAAGGAATGTAGATATATTACAGATATATAATGTACTAGAAAAATATAACTTTAATATGCCTAGTGGTAATATTATAAGTAATAATGAAAAGATTTTTGTTTGAATTGACTCAAGAGTTAATAAAATAGAAGATATAAAAAAAATTATTGTTTTTAATAATAATTGAAAAAAGGTATATCTAGAAGATATATCAGATATAAGGTATTGAGTTAGTAGAGTTGATAGCTATACTAAGTATTCTAATTATGAATATAGTTCTAACTCAGTTCTGATTTGATTTGGTAAAAAAAGATGAACTAATGCAGTTGTTGTAACAAACAATGTAAAGGATAAAGTTTTGGAGTTATCTGAAACTTTGCCAAAAGATATAGAGATAAAAATGATTCAAAATGAATGAAAAACAGCATCTGATGCAACAACAATGCTGTTAACAAATTTATTTCAATCTTTTTTGATAGTATTTGTTATTTTGGCATTTTATTTGTGAGTAAAAAATGCATTTAACACAGCCGCATCTATACCTTTGACTCTTGCTCTGGTTTTTTTCTTGGCATTGTTAGTATGAGATAATATAAACAAAATAACTCTTTTTGCTCTTATATTAGTTTTGTGAATGATTGTAGATAATTCTACCGTTGTTGTAGAAAATATTTCTAGGCATTTGGATGAAAGAGTTCATACATGAAAAACAAAACTAGAAGCTGTTTTAGAATGAGTACAAGAAGTAGGTTTTTGAGTTATAATGGCAACTATTACAAGGTTATTAGCTTTTGGTAGTATGTTTGCTGTTACTGGTATGATGTGAGAGTATATGTGACCGATACCAAAATATGCAATCTTTGCATTATTGATATCACTTTTGATTTCATTAACTTTGAATCCTTGGATAAGTTATGTATGAGCAAAAGAAGTTACAGAGTCAGATAGGGAAGAGCATGAAAAAAAATCATGATTTGACCCAAGGAAGTATTATCTTTCTTTTATGAAAATATTTATAAATAATGATAAAAAATGATTTAAAAATAGAAAAATATTTAAAATTGTTTTTTGGATAACATTATTTTCAGTAATTATAGCTCCTATATATTTAAGTATATTTAAGGCTAGAATGTTACCTAAATCTGATCAAGATCAAATTTATATATGGGTTGATGCACCAAGAAGTTATAGTGCTTCAAAAATGTATGATATTGAACAATATATGTCTGATTTTTTCTTTGATAATGAAAAATTACCAGAAAATCTTGATATAGCTTCTGAACTTACAACAACAATATGAAATTCTTTTGTCTGAGATTTTGCTAATTTATTTAGAGGTTGATCTCAAAGATTTTGAGAAAATCAAATAAGTTCTAGATTAAATTTATTAACAAATACTGATATAGATGATAGAGTAACCTCAGAATATTATACTATAAATATAAGAGACATTTTTAAGGATTATATGTTAACAAAATATCCTGAATTGGAAATAAGGCTTCAAGAAGATCCGCCAGGTCCTCCAGTAATGTCTACTTTTAGAATAAATATAAAATGAACTGCAAGTCAAGAAAATTTGGATAATTTTATGTTGAAGACTCAATCTTCAATTTTACAAATAAAAGATAAATATTCTTTAGTAGACTTGGGTAATTCTAATAATACAACATATAGAAAATTAAATTTAAAAGTAGATCATGTATCAGCATCAAATGCTTGAATAACTACTTCTCAAATATCATCAACTTTAGGTGTTATATTTTCAGATGCTCAAATAGGTCTTATAAAAAACAATGATAGTTTTGATTATAACTTTTTAGTTTTAGCAGTAGATAATAAACAAAAAGATACTACTCAAGTATTAAAAAATATTTACCTTACAAATATTCAATGAAAAAAAATACCTCTTGATAGTTTAGTAAATATTGAATATAGCTTTGTATCAGATCAAATAAATACAAAAGATAAACAAGAAATAAAAACTATATATGCAGAGATGTGAGATGATTCTTTGGTTTATCCTGTGATTAAGTTATTTAAAATATTCTTAAGTGATGATTTTGTTTGAAAAGATTATGAATTATTATCATGGAGTCCATATGAAATAAACTATAAATGATTAAGTGATTGAAAAATTTATACTATAGAATGGTGATGAGAATGGGAATTAACTGTTGATACTTTTAGAGATTTGTGAATAGCTATGATGCTTTCTTTATTAGCTATATACTTCTTATTAGTTTGACAATTTTCTAGTTTTAAAATAGCTTGAATAATAATGACTACTTTCTTGCTTAGTTTTTTCTGAGTTTTCCCTTGATTTACAGCATTATATTTGTTTAATAATGAATATTTCTCAGCTACTAGTATGATTTGAATAATTGCACTATGATGAATAGTCGTTTGAAATGCCATAATTCTTATAGATTATTTGAATATATTAAAGAAAAATGGTCTTACTATGGCTGATGCTTTATTAAAAGCTTGATATGCAAGGTTTGCTCCTATTATACTTACTAGTCTTACCACTGTTTTTTGAGCAGCAACTATTATATGAGATCCTGTATGGTCTGGTCTTGCTCGGACTGTTATATGGTGACTTTTATTTAGTAGTATTCTTACTTTGATAGTTATACCTATATTTTATTATGATAGTCAAAAATCAGAATGGGAAAAATGTGCATGAATAGATGAAAAGAAGTGTTAAAAACAAAAAAACCTAATTTTTATTAGGTTTTTTTAATTGTTTTCCTTATATATTTCTATAGCTCTTTTAATTTCTTCTTTTGTTTTTCATTTTGCTTTTAATTCTTTTTTTAATGCTTTTATCTGTCTTTGCAACTTTTTTGATTTTTTTTGTTGTAACCTCAATTCTTCTTCTAATCAGATTGATTTTTTTACTGTATTGTTTTTTTCTGTTTCAGATTTTATTAACTCTTGTTTAAGTCTTTCTATTTCTTTATTGGCTTTATCTATATCACTTTCTTGTTCTAATTCAACTAATTCAAAAGTTTCCATTCTTACTGAATCTATGTCTCATGATTTTATTATATTTACTGATTTTCTTTCTTCTTTTTGTTCTTCATTTTTTCTTGGTCTAATTATTTTTTCATTTTTTAATAAACTTTCTATATTAGAATTTATTTTATATCATCATCAATTAACTTTTAATATGATTCATTTATTTATTAAGTAGCTTATTAATATTCTCATTGTTTCATATCATTGTCATAGTTTCTCAACTTTTTCAACTAAAATATCATCAGTTATTTTTTCATCAGGAAATCTTATATTCAAAATTTTTGATATTTCTCAAAAATTGATAAATTTATTTACTACATCTTCTAGTTTTAAATTTTTTCAATCAATTCAGTTTTGTAATAATATTTCTACTATTTGCTCTAATTTTTCTTCATAATATTCAGATTCACTTTTTGCATTTTCTATTTCTCTTTTGTCATCTATTCTATAATTTAATAATTCTCATATTCTTTGTTTGTAGTAATCTATTGCCTCTAATGCTTCATTATTAATTATTTCATTTTGTATTTTAGTTTTACTCAAGTTATGGCTTAAAATCAGAGATAATGCTTGATAAAATAATAATTCATTTTTTATAGCTTCTTTGGAGTTATTAGTTGTAGCAATTCTATTTATTTCTTGATTCAAAAAATCTAAAAAGTGTTCATTTGCTATTAAATCAATAGATTTTTCAACTTCTGAAGCTAAAAATCTCATTTTTAATTCATTATCACTTTTATAGTTAGATAAAAAAGCTTCTCTTAGTTCATTTATGATATTTTTATATCATTCGTATATGTTGTATTGATCAAAATTATTAATCATGATAATTATTTTATTTTATATATATTATCTATAATAACACTTTATTTTGTTTTGAACAAAAAAATAATATTTATTTTTATAAATTAACTTTAAAAAATACTAAAAATAAATACAATAACTAGCAAAAAGTTATTTTTTAATTTAATTTTAATGAAAAAGAGATTTCTCCTATTTCTTATATTTATCATTTTTTTGTTATCATCTACTACATTATTTTTGATATTAAATTATTTAGATCCTTATGAGTATAAAATTCTTTCAATAACTTTTATTATTATTAGTTTTTTATTGACTACTACATCGTTTTTTACTCTTTTGTTATATATTATAAAAAAAATATATTTTAGAGGTAATATTTATATTTATCATGTCTTATCTAGTTTTAGACAGTCATTTTTTATTAGTATATTTTTTATCAGTTTAATATATTTTAATTATTTTTGAGCTCCAATTGCTATAACATGATTTTTTTCTTTTTTATTACTATTTTTTTTAGAATTATTTATTAAAAATCAAGAAAGCTAAAATGTCAATTGCTATTCTTTGAAAAAATATAAAAAATAGCTTAAAATATAACTGTTAACTTAATTTTCTAATAAAAATATTTTGCACAAAATATATATATCATTTTTGATTGTTTTCTGATTTATAATTCATTATTGATTTGTACATGCTCTTACAAATTCGGATAAATGAGCAATATTAGAAAGATTTCAACAACAACAATATGAATTATTATTTGAATCTGAATTATCTGAGTATAATTGAGAATATTCAGACGTTTTTAGTATATCAAAAAAACTAGACTTATATAATTCAATGAGCGAAGATATAATAGAAGAAAGATTAAGTGCTCAAGAAAAATATACAGACCTGGTTACTCATGTTTCTTCTCTAGAAAATCAATTAAAAGATTTAAATCTTAGTATAAAAAGAACTCAAGAAAGAGTTAAAAAAATAAATATCGATGTTATAAGAATAAAATGAGAGGTAGAAGAAAATACTAAAAAAATTGAAGAATTAAAAGAAAAAATACAAGAAAACAAAGAAATATTATTGGATTATTTGGTTTATATATATAAAAAATCTAATACTTCATATGAATGATCAGAGATTGATAATTTAAAAAGTATACTTCTAAATTGAGAAGATATAGGAGAAGTTATTAATGATTTATATTATAAATGAATAATACAAGTTACAGGTCAAAATCTTATAGACAACCATAGAAGTTATATAAGTGAATTATATATCAAAAAAGTTGATTTAGAAAAAAAAGAAAAAGAACTAAAAGAGCTTAGAAAACAATGAATAATAGAACAAAAAGTATTGAATGATAAAAAAGATTTTCAACAAAAACTACTTGAAGAATCTAGATGAGAACAAGAATATTATGAAGATTATTTAGAAGAAAAAATTGAATTAGAAACAGAAGTAAAGCTTAGAGTCCTTAGAGAAAGAATAAAGCTTAATTCAGCAAGAAACAGCATACTAGAAAAATATTGATGTGATTTTGTAGATGTTAGCAGAGATAGTGAGGAATTGAGAGTTATGAAAGAAACTCAAGAAAAATGTTATAATATTAACAGAATGATGTATTGAGAATCAAAACTTGCTGACAACCTTATGTCTGATGATAAAAGTGAATCATATAATGTTTTAGAATGGCCAGTAAATCCTTATTTAGGTATATCAGCATATTATAAAGATAAATGATATGAAGAAACTTTTTGAGCTGAACATAATGCTATAGATGTAGTTATGCCACAAGGTACACCTATTGAAGCACCAATGGATGGTTATGTTTTATATATGAATCCACCTACAAGTGAGGCTTATTCTTACTTAGCAATAAAGCATTATGACTGATATATAACTGTTTATGGTCACCTTAGTGAAATATTAGTAGATGAATTTGAATATATAGAAAAATGAGATGTGATAGCTAGAACATGATGAGAATTTTGAACTAAGTGAGCATGATATATTACAACATGACCTCATCTTCATTTAGAAGTATTCAAAGATAAAGAATACATAGACCCATTAACTGTTCTTGATAATTCATATTTAAAATTTGAAAATCTTCCTGAAAGATATCAAGCTAAATATTTGGTAGATTATCAAAATAGAAAATGATATGCATATAAAGAAATAAACAAAAATACTAATACTTTTTATTTAGAATGAGATAATGAGATAGAGAGACAAAAAAATCTTATATCTAAATATGCGGTAGGTTCATTTAATAATTGGCAAATGTGGATAGATGAATCTTTAGATTGAAATATTGACCCTTCACTTGTTATGTGTATATGATTGGCAGAGTCAGGGTTATGAAAAAATCTTAGTTCACCATATAATATATGAAATGTATGAAATAATGATAGGTGAGATAGAAAATGATTTCCAAATGCAAGATCTTGAGTATATGCAATAGTTCAAACTTTGAATAATAGGTTTTTTAGAGATTATAATGATTTATCTAAATTATCTTGAGCTTGAAGAGATCTAATGTGATTACCTTCTTGTAGGGAACAATGACAATACTGTTACGCTACAGACACTAATCACTGGCACAATAATGTTACTAAATGTATGACTCATTTAAAATGAACTTTTGTATGAGATACTTACAACTTTAGGCTTATAAAATAAGTAACACAATTTTTGCACTTAAAAAAGATATATGATAAAATATTTACAGTTAATATTTTTATCTTATATCTTTTTTTTATGAAAAAAATAAAATTAATTACATTATTTTATATTATATTTTCTTTTGCTAGTTCTTATACTTCATATGCGGCAGCATGAGCTAATGAATTGGATAAGTCAAAAGAAAATGTTTCAATAATAGCAAGTTTTTTTACAACTGATATGCTATTAAATATATTTTTTGCTATAATAGTTGTATTTTTGACTTTTGTTTCTTCTAAAATGCTTTCATCAAAGCTTGCTAGATATTTGGAAGATAGCTGAAATTGAGAAAATAGGGAAGAATTGGTAGGTGTTTTATCTAGAACAACTCACATAACTGTTCTTTTTATATGATTTGCTATAACTCTTACTATTTTGTGAGTTGATATGTGAATATTCCTTGGTTGATTCTGATTTTGATTATGATTTACTTTAAAAATATTTTTATCAAACTTTGTTGCATGAATAATAATGGTAACTCAATGAACTTATCATAATTGAGACTTGATTCAACTAGAAGATTGAAAAATGTGAAACATAAAAAGAATCCATTCTTTATTTACTGCTGTTCAACAATTTGATGGGGTAATATATTATGTACCTAATGTTAAATTTTTGGAAGAAAATGTTTCAAATTTTAATAGTAATGATAAGAGAAGAGTTGAAGTAGAAGTTTGAGTTGATTATAATACTGATATAGTAAAAGCAAAAAGAGTTATGATGCAGGTAATAAAACAATTTCCACATGTTTTGATTTCACCTGAACCTTTTGTTACAGTTGATAAACTGGATGAAAGCTCAGTTAATATGATACTTAGATTTTGGATAGCAGCTGATGGTTGAGATTATCTTAAAACAAAATCAAATGTTACTGAAACTATTCATCTAGCTTTTAAACAATCATGAATAACTATACCTTTTCCACAAGTTACTATTAGTAATAGAGAAGTATCTAATAATCTAAAAGAAGCATAAAAAAAAGAAGTTTTTTAAAAACTTCTTTTTTTTATGCTCTTTTTTGTTTTATAACAAAGTATATTATAGGTAGCAATAATGATATTAATAATAATATCAATAATTCAGGTCATGTTTTAACTTTTGTTGCATCAGATAAGGCACCTTCATAAGGTTCTCAATTATCATCTTCTGTAACAGCTTTTACATAAAAGTTTTCATATTTTACTTCTTCTCCTGCTATTTCTATTTCAAATCTAGGTTCTTCAACATTTGAAAATAATTCTAATTCTCAATCTTTATTTTCTTTATAAACATTGTAATTTAATGCTTCTTCTACCTCATCCCAAGTTAAAACTGATTTTGATTTAAGTGTTACTAGTTTTAAGTTTTTTATACTTAAGTCAGGACCTTCTTCTATTACTTCTTCCTCTTCTACAACTGGTTCAGCAGAGTTAAGTTCTTCTACTTTGTTTACAGTCAAGCTATATGCTCATAATTCTTTTTTTTCATGTCATATTTCGTTTTTTAATATAACATCTATATTATATACTCATTCTTCTTCTGGTGCATATGACTTTGCTGTATAAACTCATTCTCATACATCTTCTAAAGAAGTTACTACATCATTTATAACTATACTTACATCTCTAAGTCCTTCATTTGATATTACTTCTATTTCATATGCTCATCATGCATCAACTTCTTCTGGAGTTGTTTTAATGTTTTTTAGAGTTATGTTGTTTGTTTCTACTTTTATTTTTACTTCTTCAGATTCTCAAATTATATTTTCATCTCAGTCTAATACTCTAGATTTGATTGTGTTTTCTCAGTCAACTAATCAAGTTATTTCTTTTTCATATATTCAGTTACTATTTGTTGTTGTTTCAAATTCTTCATCTCAATTAAGAGTTATTATAACTCTATGATTTTTATTTGTAGAACCAGAAACTTTTATACTTTCTTCTCATATAGTAAGTCAATTTTCTGGACTTATTATATCAATATCAGCATCTGATGTTTCAGATCATCATGTTATTGATACTTCTCATATACCAAAAACAGTATCATCATTAAAATCATAAACATATATATTTTGATTTCATTCGTTTAAAAACTTAACTGAGTTTTCAAACATTACTTTTCATTGGTCTGATGCTTGAAATGTGTAAGTGTTTTCTTCTAATGCTAATGGTAATTCTGCTTCTGGATCTGATTCAGAAAATATCAATACCATACCTTCATAATCAGTAACAGTTTGGTTGTTTTTATCTTTTGCTTCTATAGCAAAATCTAAGTACTCTCATGCTTTTGCATTGTCTGGAGTAAGAGTAACTTCAAAATTATCTATTCAGGCAGCCATTACACTAGGTGTAATCAAAAATAGACTACTTATACCTGATAATAATATTTTGTTTAAAAGTTTCATAAAAAAGAAAATAACTTATTTAAAATATCCCTAATAATATACTTATAAATAGCTTTTTTAAAACAAATCTTATTCTTTTTGCCTTTACAATTATAATAATTATATTTTAATATAATTAGTGTTTTTATCTTCAAAAATATTTGATATAAAAGTTTGATAATATCTTATTTTTGATAAAAGCATATTTTTATGGTCTTGATCTAATTCACTCAATAAGTCATCTATTATAAGTATTGGTTTTTTTCATGTCTTTTTTTCTATAAATATTCACTCTAGTAGTTTCAAATATATTATTACACTTTTTGTTTCTCATCTAGATGCATAGTTCACTAAGCTTATATCATTTATTTTTATATCAAAGTCATCTACATGTGGTCATATTGGAGTTTTTCACAATATTATATCTCTATCTAAGTTTTTATTTAGGTATGATTTTATAGAATTTTCTATATTTTTTCTATCTATTTTTGTTTTGTACTCAAACTCTATATCAACAACTTTATTTCAAAAATATTCTTTTGTATTTATTATTGATTCTTCAAAAAAATCTATAATTTTGTATCTATATTTATATATTTGAGTTGATAACTCTATAAATTGTTTATCAAAATATTCTAGATCTTTTTTTGATGCTTTATTTTCATTTATAGCTTTTAGAATAGAGTTTCTTGATTTGAGTATTTTTTTGTATTTTTTAACTAAATTATCATATTCTTCATAGCTACTTTTTAGAGTTTCATCCAAAAAATCTCTCCTAAGGCTAGGAGATAGATACATCATATTCATCATTATTGGTGAAAAAATAACACATGAGTACGAGTTAAAAAAGAAGTTTTTTCTAGTAGTTTTTTTATTATTGATAAGGTAATTTTTTTTCTTGTCTTTTTTTGAATAATAAAATCAATATTTATTATCTTTTGAATCTTTTGACTCAATAAAAAAATAATCCTCTCACAATTTTACTAAATCATCTAATTGTAGTTTTGTGATAGAATTATTTCATATCAAACTTATGGCTTCCAAGATATTTGTTTTACCTTTTCAGTTTTCTCATATTATAAAATTTTCTTCTTTTAATTCTTTTAATTCTTTTGTTCAAAAGTTTCTAAAATTTACTAATTTTAATTCTTTTATCATAATTATTTCATTATATTTGAAATTGCAATTTGATTTGATATAACCTTTTGTGGAGAACAATTTAGTAATTCGCTTACTTGTGTTTCTTTTTCTTTTTGAGTATCTTCTCTAAGATTAGATTCTTTTTCTACTACTGAAACAGTAGGTTTTACTCATGTAGTATCTACTTCATTAAGTAAGTCTATATAATTAAGTATTTCATTTATATCTTCTCACAATTTTTCGTCCTCTATTTTTATTTTACTAAGGTTTTTTGATAATTTTTCAATTTGTTCTTGTGTTAAACTCATTTCTTAATATTATAATAATAATTAAAGTTATTTTAAATATATTTCTTATTTATAAAAAATCAAGATTTCTATGTGAATAAAAAATAATATAAAAAAAGATTTTTCTGATAAAAAAACATTATGCAAAGCAAGGTATGACTCAGCAAGGTTTGTTTTTGTTATAACTAGCTTTTTGTTTTTTGTTTGATTTTTCTTTGTTTCAGCCTGATTTTATAATGAGATTTTTGAAAAAATACTAAGTAGTTTGTATATTTTTTTGATAATATCTTTTGATATACTGGTATATTTATTTTTATCAAATAAGGTATGAGAAGGCTTTAATATTTGATTTAAAATATTATCAATAGTTTTACTTACTATACTATCTGTTATTTTTATGTGACCTGTTATTTATGATTGAGGTTTTGTATGACTGTATAATGACTTTTTATCTTAAAATTTTATAAAATATTATGTTTAAAAAATTAATATTACTTTTTTTTGTATCTATATTTGTTAGTTCATGTTGAGACTCATCAGAGTGAATATGATCTTCATTTAAAGACTTTGAAAATAGTGATTTCAAAATTAGTATACCTAGCTCTTGGGAGGTTATAGAAGATAAAGAAAATATACTTCCAAAAGCCCGCAGGTGAGAAATAGAATTGGCAGTTACTTCTAGTGATTTTAATAGTTGATTTGCCAATAATATGCTTATATTATCAGAAGAATTGGACAAAATAACTACAGCTAAAGAGTATTCTATGTTGAATAATGTAGGAGCTTCGGCTGATTATGTTGATTACAAAAAATTAGCTACTAGAGATATTAGTTTTGCAGATGGTACTGATAGTTTAGTATATGAGTTTGAAGCTAGATATAACAAAGATACTCCAAAACTACAGTTTATACAAACTGCAAATATTTGTAATACAAATAAAGCATTTTTTATAACTGTTGCTCTTAACTCATCTGTAGATGATTTACAAAGATATGAGGAGTTTATAAATACTTTTGAATGTAAGTAATAAAAAAATGAAAATTTCTTTTGAAATTTTCATTTTTTTATTATAATTGTGCAGCAATCAGTTAATCTGCATTGTAAATGGTGCCTTGGCAGAGTGGTCATGCAGGGGTCTGCAACACCCCGGACAGCGGTTCAATTCCGCTAGGCACCTCCAATTTGAAATTTTACGAAATTTATTAATTTTAAGATAGGGTTTTCCGCATAGGAAAGCTCTTTTTCTTTGTCTATAAAAAGTTCGATAAATAATTTTTTAAGGTAAACGGTTTTATACTCCTTATTACCTTGTTCGTAGGTATCGTAAAGGGAACAAGCGAGTTCGATATTTTCAGAAATTTTCTTTTTATCATTTCTGTTTAAAATATTATTTTTTTGAATTTCTAAGTCTTCAATTTTAAAAATTATATCATTTGATTTTTCATTATAAATTCATTTATCAATTTCTCATTCTAATTTTAAATCTAATAAATTATTTTTTTTGTCATTTAATTTTTTTATTTGAGATTCAATTATTTTTAATTTCTTTTTTTCTTCACTATTTCAATTTTCTAAAATTTTTAATGCAAACTTTAAATTTAAGTCTTTAAAATTTTCATCCATTTGATAAGTTTTTAACTTTTCTCATATTTTATCTAATAATTTATTTTCATTTATATTTATAGTAATTGGACTATAATTACGGCTTTTATAATAGTTTATTCATTTTTTTGTATATGAGTCTAGGTAAATTCATTCAGAATCTTTTATAAATCATTTTAAAGGGTAAGAAAGACCTGTGTTTTTATGTTCATACATTCATTGATAAATATTATTTGCTTCATCATATAATTTTTTTGATATAAAAGTTTTATAATTAGCTTTATAATAACTTTATTTGAACTTTACTAGTCATAAGTAAAATTTATTTTTAATTATATCTTCTAGAGTTGTTGTTGCAAAAGGTTTTCAATTATCTTTTGTTATTCATTTTTGAGCTAATTTTTTTGAAATTGAGCTATAAGAAAGTTTTTGTTTTCTTAGTTCAAAAATTTCTTTAATCCAGTTTGATTTTATAGGGTCTACTTCAACTGTTTTTTCTAATTTGTTATTTATATATCATAAAGGAGCTTTTTGACAAACTCATCAATTTTCTATTTTTTGTCTCATTCATCTTTTTATATCCCTTTGTAAATCCAAAATATACTGCGTAGACATTCAAAAGTGCATTCACATTATAAGTACATTATCTCAACTTTTAAATACTTCTCACTCAGTATAAATAGCTTTTATTAATCAATTTTGAATACTCCATTTTATAGTTCATTCATCAACTGGATTTCTTGCAAGTCTATTAAGTTTCCAACTTATTACACAGTCAGCTTTTCAAGAACTAAATAAAGTCATCATTTTATTAAATAATTCTCTTCAAGGTTCTTTTGCTGATTTAGTTTCTTTGAATACTTCAATTATTTCTAGTCATTCTCTTAAAGCTATTTTTCTAGCTTCTTTTTCTTGTGCATCAATAGATAGTTGCTGTCTATCACTTCTATCTGTTGATTTTCTACAGTAAATTATTGCTTTCATATTTTTATTATTTATTCATAGTATTCCATTTTTATTGATTCTCATAGTTCTCATATTCTTATATTACTATTTGCAAAACTAAAATTATATCAACTTTTAAAATTATAATAATTATTTCAATACATTTTTTCTATCATAAATCATAAAGATATTTTATTTTTATGATTTAATCTATAGATGTACTTTTCTCCTAATATATCTGAATTATATATTTCTAATAATTCATTATTTGTATAATTATAAGGTAATAACCATATGTGAATCATATATGAAAAATTATTTTTATTTTCATCGTAATATACTTTTAAAATATTTTCATCATCATATATTAAATGATCATATTTTAAATTATTAATATCTATTTTATCATAATCTTCAATTTTAGATATTGATAAATTTATATTTCTTAGAGTAGTGTATATTCATTTATTTATTTTTTCAAAAGGTGTTCAATAAAATCAGTATCATTTTATTTTATTTCATTCTAATCATGATAATATTCATTTTCATGAAATTTGAGAAAATCATGATGAATGTATAGATACTTTAGCATTTCTATCAATTTCTAATTTATCATAAATAATATCATTTCATATTTCATTATAGTTTATTTTGCTTTTATAAAAAAATCATTTTCTTGCTTTATGATAAGGCATAAAAAAATAAATACTTCAGTCATTTTTTGCTATCTGGATTTTTGCTATTTTATAGAATACCTTATCTTTTTTTATAATTATTCATAACTCTTTTCATATAAATTTATTTTTTCATTGAATTAAATATGGTAATCAAGAATTTACAACTTTTTGTATTCAATATACTAAATTATTATTTAATGTTCATGTTTCTCTTACAGTTTCATTATTATACTCAATTCATATTGGTCTTTTAATTCATTTAGTAATATGTCATTTTCTTATTTTTAATTTATATAATAAAATATAAATCAATCTTTTTAATTTTAATCAATATTTAAACATACTATTTATATTATTACTTTTATAGCTTCAAATAGTTTCCAAAAGAGCTTCTAGAGATTTTGGACTAACATCGTTAGCTGGAAGTATATCTTGATGATATTTTGTTTGGATAAAAACAATATACGAGTGTTTTTATAGATTGATTTTGAGTAATTCATTTTTTTACATTATATGACTATTATTTGTATGATATTTGAGATGTAGGAAAACTCAAATAAAAAAATAAGTAGATATCTTTAAGGCTTTTTATTTTACATTTTAATAAAATGTATTAAATTATAAGTAGTTATTTATTTACTTAATTTAATTTATATGGATTATTATTATATTTTAGTATTAATTTTAATATTAATTATTTTATTTTTTGTTATAAAAAAAATATCAGTTATTTATTGATTTAAAAAAATTAAATCTCTTTTATCTGAGTGAAATTATTTACTAAAAGATATTAATTTTGTTACTTTCTTAAAAAGAATAGAAGAAGAAAGTGGTAACAATTTTAAAAAGACAAAATATTTAGTAAATAATCCATATCTATTAAATAATTTTTATGAAATTTGATTATCAAAATTTAAATATAATAATCCAAATTCGTCACTTAAAGAATTAATACAAATTTTAGTATTTATTAAAAGTATGTCTAAGAAAATGAAAAGTTATGAATGATATGTTAATATTTTAGGTAATTCTTGAAGTTATGATGAATTAAATAAATTTAAAAATGATTTTTTTAATATGTTATTAGAGTGATTTTGAGTTATAGAAAATAATATATCAATAATAGAATGAAAATTAAATATTAGTATAGAAAACTTTAATATTAAAAAATAATTATAAATAATATAAATATATGACTAATATTAGAGATTACAATTGTAGAATATGTGTTAATTATGAAAATTTTATTTATAAAATTTTAACAATTTGATATCATAAAGACTGATGATATTATATATCTGATTTATGAAATGAATATTTTGATTATACTGCTACAAAGGTAAAAACAGATATAAAAAATACTGATAAAAATTGAGATTTTTTTATTCCTTTTTCTAATTTAAAACAATATTCTATTAATTTAAAGAAACCTAAAATATCTCATCATATAGATTGAAATTCTCATATATCTTGAGATTGAATATTATCTTGATTTGATAGTAATAATAATGCTAAATGATTATGATTAAAATCATTTAATTTAAATTGATATAATGATTGAGGTCCAGTTTTTTGATGTTCAGTTAAATTAAGTGAATTAGATAAATTTAAAAAAATAAAAATATCTAATTCATTTAATCAATTAAATTTAGATAAGAATTGAAAAAATTTTTTAAATAAATATCATGTAACTTTACCAATAAATAAATTGCTAACAAAATTTTCTTTCATAAATAAAATTTTTTGAAAGAAAGTATATAATATATTTAATTCTTGCCTTTATATTGATTGATATTATATACATAAATCAGATTTACCAAGTGCAGAATATTTAAATAAAAATAATTATATATTTACAAAACTTTCAAATTGAATTAAAATAAGATTATTACCTATTAAAAGCCCTGATAATTGCCCTTATGTTTTTTGAATTCATTTTAGAATTGATAATATATATAATAATTCTCCAATTTTATATTTCTGAGCATCTCCATGATTAAAAGAAGATGACTGAAATTGGGAAATAATTACATTAAGTGTATATGATGAAAAGCCAAATGTTAAATTTACAAGTTTAAATTATAAAGAATAAATTTATTATTTATATAATTCTATTAGTAATTTAAAAATATGAAAAAAATATTTACATTATTATCAATTTTATTTATTTTAAGTTGATGTTATAATATTGATGATCATAATGATGATTTTATTTTTGAAAAAAATAAGGAATGTGCTTCATTTAAAAGTGATATGATTGTTGATATTAATGATGAATTTTCTGATGATTCTGAAGCAGAATTACATAAGATTTTTTATTCAGAAAAATTAAATTCATGCTTGTATGTTGTTAAGTATATTACACCTTGATGTCCGCCATATTGATTAACAGATACACCTTTATTTGAAGAGAGATATAAAACACTTCACTGTCATTTGAAAAGTTCTGCTTTAATAAATTTTTTTACTAAGGAAAGAATTTTTTCATCTTCACCTAATATGTATTTTTCTTGCTTAAATAGTTATGATAAAGATATAGGTATTAGCCGGGATGAATATAAAAAAAGATGTGAGGAAAATTATAATTATGATTATAAAATTAAAAATTATTAATAATAATAAATATTATTTCTTATAATAGTAGATTTTAAATATATTAACTATTAATATATAAAAACAATTTATAATTCTATCTCATCTAAAATATCTCTTAATATTCAATAATCCTTTTTTTTAGGATCTCCAAATATTACAAATAAAATAAAAAACTCTCCTTTTAAAATGGAGAGTTTTTTATTGTGAAAAAATTATTTTTTAGTTAACGAAAATGAGTATTGAAAACTTTGATAAATGGAATGATTTAAAAAAGAAAATTGATAATAAAAATATGGATAATATTTATTTTAAGGAGTGAGATATTTGGTGGTTAAGTTTATGAAAAAATATAAAAAATGAGGCCTACTGAAAATGAGAAAATTTTATGAGACCAGTTTTAATATTTAAAAAATTATCAAGAGATAGTTTTATATGAATCCCACTTAGTAGTAAAGATAAGACTTGAACTTGGTTTCAAAAATATACTCTACATTGATTAGAAAATACTGCTCTTTTATATCAAATAAGAATGTTTAATAAAAATAGACTTCAAAGAAAAATTTGAGAATTAAATAGTGATGATTTTGATAAAATAAAAGAGAGTCTAGCAAAATTACTAGAACTCTCTTAAAAAATTATCATCCCGATTTTACTCGGGAATCGATGGGAAATCCCCAAAAGTATGTACATTATATTTAAAAATATTTATATTGTCAATTTTTAATTATAGATTATTGATGTTATGTTCTATAACTTTATTCTTATTTTTTAATGATTTTATTTCATTTTCTAAATTTAATACTTTTTTATTTAAATGTTTAATTTCTCAATAATGTTTTAAAAAAACAAAATAAGATAAGACTAGAACTAATAAACCAATACTTTCAATACTTCATATAAAATCAAAATTCATATTATTTTATTTAAAAATTAAATTAACTCAATTATAAAAACTCTTTTATAAAAATAAATATTCAAAAAATTATGAATCATATTAATATAATATAGTATATATAATCATAAGATTTATATTCAATTATTTTTGTTTTAAGACTATCATTATCTTTGTTATCTATATTATTTAAGTCTGATATTAAATTATTATTTTTTATATATATTTTATAATTTTCTGTAGGTAGTAAAAATTTCCAAAATCTATAAGTTAAATAAATTATACTTACAGTAAAAAATATTATAAAAGCATAAATTATTAAGCTACCACTTATAAACGAAATAATTAAATCTGAAAAATCAGTTCAATTATTCATTGTAGAATTAAATAAATTTTCAGAGCTGGTTCTTATCATAATATTTAGATTAATTAGTAAATTTTTTATATTATTTTTTTAAACTGTTATTATTTAATAATCTTTATTTATAGACTTTTAATTAAATATAATTATATTATAGTCAATTTTATAAATATCTAAAACTAATTTATGAATCTAATTCAAAAATATCTTGATAACATTATCAAAGAGTTTAATACTTGAAGAGCAAGAGAACATAGTTATAGACCAGCTTTGAAAGAACTTTTGGAATCTATAAATGATTCTATTTTAGCAACTAATGAACCAGCAAGAGAATCTTGTTGAGCTCCAGATTTTATTATTACTGATAAGAAAAATATCCCTAGATGATATATAGAAGCTAAAGATATCGTCCCAAATATCTTAGATGATAAGAAAAATCAAGCTCAAATTAATAAATATTTTGACTGAGAACTTTGATATAATTTTATACATACAGATAATATAAAATTTAGATTTTATAGAAATGCTGAACTTGTAGAAACAGTAAAAATTGCTGAACTTCAAAATAATAAAATAATCCCAAAAGTAGAAGAATTTGAAAAATTAGAAATGATGCTAAAAAACTTTCTAATTTTCAAAACTCAAACAATTACTTCATC
This sequence comes from Candidatus Altimarinota bacterium, assembly GCA_041694155.1. Taxonomy (GTDB): domain Bacteria; phylum Patescibacteriota; class Gracilibacteria; order BD1-5; family UBA6164; genus JAAZVM01. The sequence goes on from JASMTS010000014.1 coordinate 98,036, forward strand.
TAAAAAACTTTCTGAAATCATGGCCTGAAAGGCTAGAATGATAAAGAGAGTTATTTATATGACACTTAAAAATAATAAAGATGGACAGACTGAAATACATAATCAATTTGAAGTATTTAAAAAAATACTTGTTCATGATTTAGATGAAACAGGTTTTGCTGATATATATGCTCAAACTATAACTTACTGACTTTTTACAGCTAGACTTCATGATCCAACTCTACCAACTTTTGATAGAGATGAGGCAGCTCAGTTATTGCCAAAATCAAATCCTTTTTTAAAGAAATTCTTTCAATCTCTTAGAGATGATTTGGACCCAAGAATTGAATGGATTGTTGATGATTTAATTGAAATATTTTTAGCTTGTGATGTTAAAAAATTACTTGAATGATATTGAAAAACAACTTCAAGAAATGACCCTATAATTCACTTTTATGAAGATTTTCTTGCTATGTATGATTCTAAACTTAGAAAAGCAAAATGAGTTTATTACACTCCAGAGCCAGTAGTAAATTTTATGATTAGATGAGTTGATTATATTCTTAAAAAAGAGTTTAATTTATCAGAATGAATCGCTGACACTTCAAAAACTACTATAGAAGTAGATACTCAAAATATAGTTAGATGAAAAATTCAAAAACAAAAAAAAGAAGTTCATAAAGTTCAAATCCTAGACCCAGCAACTGGTACAGGTACTTTTTTGAATGATATTATAAAATATATCTATGAAACAAGATTTTCAGGTATGACTGGTATTTGGAAAAACTATGTAGATGAAAATTTACTTCCAAGACTTCATGGTTTTGAAATAATGATGGCAAGTTATGCTATGGCTCATTTAAAGCTTGATTTAACCTTGCAAGGTACTTGATATAAAAATGAAAATCAGCAAAGACTTTGAATTTATCTTACAAATTCACTAGAAGAAGCTCATTATGATACTTGAACTCTTTTTGCTAACTGGTTATCTCATGAATCAACAGAAGCAAATCATATTAAAAAAGATATGCCAATAATGACGATTATATGAAATCCTCCTTATAGTTGAGAAAGTTCAAATAATTGAGATTGGATAATGAGTTTAATTGAAGATTATAAAAAAGAACCTGAATGAAAAATAAAATTACAAGAGAGAAATTCTAAATGGATAAATGATGATTATGTAAAATTTATAAGATTTTCAGAATATTTAATAGAAAAAAACAGGGAATGAATATTAGCTTTTATTAATCCTCATGGTTTTTTAGATAATCCAACTTTTAGATGAATGAGATGGAAATTATTAAGTGATTTTGATTCTATTTATACAATTGATTTACATTGAAACTCAAAGAAAAAAGAAGTTTGCCCTGATTGAAGTGTAGACCAAAATGTTTTTGATATCATGCAATGAGTTTCTATTAACTTTTTTATAAAATGAAATAAAAAGAAAAAATGAGAACTTGCAAAAGTTTATCATTATGATTTATATTGAAAAAGAGATTTTAAATATAATTGGCTTCAAGAAAATAGTTTAGAAACTATAAAATTTAATGAACTACCAAATAAAGCTCCAAATTATTTCATGGTTCAAAAAGATTTTGAATTAGAAAATAAATATAATAAAGGTTTTAGTTTAAATGATTTATTTTTAGTTAATTGAGTTTGAATAACAACTGCTCACGATGATTTTGTAATAAAAGATTCCAAAAAAGAACTTTTAGAAATGTATAAAGATTTTCAAAATACAGAAAGAAATGAAGATTTACTTCATCAAAAATTCAATGTAAAAAAGAAAAAATGATGGGAAATTTTAAAATGATATGATAACATAAAAAACGAATATAATTTAGAAAAGTATATTAAACCAATTTCATACAGACCATTTGATGATAAGTATATTTTTTATGAAGATAAGTTAGTCTGGAGAACTGTTAGAAAAATTATGTGAAATTTTATTGAATTAGATAATATGTGATTAGTTTTTAGAAGACAACAACCTTTAGAAAAGGATTTATATATTTACTCTTCTAAAAATTTAATTGCTGATGGTTTTATTCGTTCAGATAATAAATGATGAGAATCAATAGCACCACTTTACCTATACCAAAAACCAGAAGTCTGATATTTTAACGAAGAAAATGCACTTGAAAAGGTAGCTAACTTTGATATAAGCACAATTATCGAAATTGAAAAAAAATTAAATATGACTTTAAGTGATGTTTGATTTAATCTATTAAGACAAGAAAGTTGATTATGTTCTAATATTAATAATAAAGAATATTTCACTCCAGAAGATTTATTTGATTATATTTATGCAGTCCTGCACTCTAAAACTTATAGAGAAACTTATAAAGAATTTTTAAAAATAGATTTTCCAAAAGTTCCTTTTGATTGTGATAAAGAAATTTTCTTTAAAATGGTTGAACTTTGAAGAGAATTAAGAAGTTATCATTTGATGGAAAATGAAAATCTTATTCCTAAAAACTTTGTTACTACTTATCCAGTTAATTGAGATAATGAAGTTTGAAAAGTGAAATATACTGATGAAAAAGTATTTATAAATGAAACTCAGTATTTTGAATGAGTTCCTAGTGATGTTTGGGAGTTTTATATTTGATGATATCAACCAGCTCAAAAATGGTTAAAAGATAGAAAAGAGAGAAGTTTAACTTATGAAGATATTTTGCATTATTCTAAAATAATTTTGAGTTTGAAAGAAACTATTAGGATTATGGAGGAAATTGAGGGATTTTTTAAGGTTTAAGAGAAAAAATATGAAGATTAAGAAAGTATGAGATTATAAATGAATAAATATTTTTATAGATTCAAATAGTTATGAAGATTATTCAATTTTTGAAAAATTAGAATGATATTATTGAGAAGAAAAAATAAACATTTATGAATTATATAAAGAAAGACAAAGTAATATTTTACCAAAATATAAAGTAGAATATTTAAATGATTTTTATTGATGATGAGTAAAATTTGAATATTTGAATGATAGAAATAAAACTTGGTCTTCTCATGCTATGTTATGAAAAGATGATATTAGATTAATGACAAAGTGTATATTTTGAAAAGTAGATGATTATAAAATTAAATTAACAGAAAATTTATTTATATCTGAACATTTTGTTGATAAAGAATATTTAACTTTATTTATTACAAATGAAAACTCTATTATTAAAAAGAAAGATGAAATATATAAAAGAATTAAAAATTTAAATGTAGTTGATTTAAATATCGCGGAAGAAATTTTATGACTTTTTTTTAGATGTAATTGAAATTATAGATTATTTAAACAAAAGAATTTCACTTTTAATGTAAATGAATGATTATATTATTTATCTTCTTATAGATACTATAATTCATATTTTTTAATGGATCATAATCACTTAAGTTTAACAAGTGAAATATTATTTAAATGAGAATCAATAATAAAAACATTAGATGAAATTTGATTTCTATTTTATTGAGCAACAAATAATGATACTTCTTTTGATATAAAATATTATTTTTATCATTATTTGGTTTTGATTTGTTGAATATATGATAAAATAGCTATGTATATAAATAGACTTTATAAATTAGAATTAAATGAGATTAATCTTAGTCTTAATTCTAAATGAAATTGATATGATAATTTAATAAAAAAGTTAGAAGATAAAGAAAAATTAATAAATATTCTTGAAACTAATAAGAATAATATTGATTTAGCATATAAAATGAGAAATTTAGTTGTTCATACTGAATGATTTAATCCTATTAATATTAATTGAGATATAATTGCTTTAAAAATAGATAATGATATTAAGAGTTTGTTATTGTCAGTTGATAAAAGTATAAATAAAATAAAAAGCACTTATAATAATTGAATAATTAAAGATTTAATTATTGAAAAAGAGTATTTTCTAATACCATTCATATTTTCTAAATTTTATTTTAAATTATTTTATGAACTATTAAATTCTCTTTTTAAAGAATTATGAAATGATAAATTTATAGATACTCTAGACAAAAAAAGTGATTTTTATAAAAATTTAAAGGTTTTTGAAGAATATACATTAAAATTAGATTTAAATTAATAAATAATTCATGAAAAAATATAATATATATTGTGATGAAAGTAGTATAAATAATAAGGATTTATTATTTATGTGAATTTGAGCAATTCAAGTTGAAAGAGAATATAAAAATATTGTTTTGAAAAAGTTAAAAGATCTTAAGGAACAATATAACTATAATCTTGAAATAAAATGGAGAAAAGTTTCTCCTAAAACTAAAGATTTTTATATAGCTTTGGTTGATTTTTTCTTTGAAAATAATTTGAATTTTTATTCTATAATAATTGATAAAGAAAAACTAAATCTAAAAGATTATCATAATGATGATGAAGAATTAGCATTTTATAAATACTATTATTTTTTATTAAAAAATAAATTTCAAGATTGAAATGAGTATTACTTATATTTAGATCAAAGAATTAAAAAAGATAAAGATAGAATTAAAAAAATATCTGAATTTTTTGATTATGAATCGCAATCGAGACAAGAAAGTTTTAATATAAGACATATTTGAGAATATGACTCAAATACTCATTTGTTAATACAATTATCAGATTTCTTTATATGAGCTGTATGTTATAACAATAATGATTTAAATAGCTCTGAAACTAAAAAAGAAGTAGTAAAATTAATATCATCAAAATTAAATCAAAATGATTTAAAGTTTTCTTCTAGGTTATATGATGAGAAATTTAATATATTTAGAATAAAAATGAAATAGTATGTGATGAAACTTTCCAAATATAATTGAGTTTGAAACAGAAAAAGAGTATTTAGATTTATTTATCTCTGAATATATTGAAAAGGATTTTAAAACTCATGACTGAATAAAAATAAAATTACAAGTATGAAATTTTTATCATATTTTTTATAGATGAAAATGAACTGATAATGTATTTTTCGATAAATGGCTAGCAAGAAGAATTCTTTGGTTAAGAACTATGATTGAAAATAAAAAATGAAATATAGAAATATATGAGCAATTTAATAATAAGAAAAATAGAAAGGAAAGAAATTATATTTATGTATATTGAAAAATATGTGTATTTTTATGAGAGGATAAGAATAGAGATTTTTATATAATTACAGCTTATAGAAAAACAATAAAAAAATTAGAAGTAATTAGAAAAAGTCCAAATGTTAAAAAAATGCAATAAAAAAGGTTGTTTAATAAGTCTAAACAACCTTAAAAGAAAAACCCTGGCAACAGATAAGCCTATGGCAAATCTCCCTGTTTCAGTATTCCATATATTGGAAACATAAATATTATATCATTAAATTTTAAAAATCAAAACTTTTTACTTGACTTTTTAAAATATTTTTTTGTTATATAATTTATATTTAATCCAAAAACTTCCTAAAATTTCAATAATTAGTTTATTTTTTATAAAAACTATAAAAAATTATTAATAATAACTAAAAATTATATACAAAGATTAATTTTAACATTACTTAGTATTCAAGCATCCACAATCAATTTTTTTTAATTATGTTTTTAGTAGATTGTCAATTAATAACTTTAGAGTTATTTTTTTCTTTAAATATAAAGTTAATTTTAATTTTATATTTCTCATCTATTTTAATGATATCTAAAATATCATATTCAAGTATTTTATCTTGTTCCTTTATTATATTGCATAAATAATCATTATAACCATTTTTTTTAAGATAATTACAATCTTTAAAAGATGTTATCCTTAGTTCTTGTTCAATATCTTTTTTTATATTATTTAAAATAATTTTTTGATTAAATCATAAATCTATTTTGTTTAATATAAAATATCAAAATATTGTAGTTATTATTATCAATATAATCAGTATAATGTATATAATTTTTAGTTCTATTTTTTTCATAATAAATTATTTATAAAAATTTAAATTGAAATTTATATTAAGATATAATATTAAAATTTCAATATTAAATACTAAACTTGTAATTTATTTATTTCAACTCTATCTCATTTAAAATCTCTCTTAATATTCAATAATCTTTATTTCTAGCATCTCCATTTCAAAAAATTAGAAATTTTACGAATTTTAAATAAGGGCTTTCCGCTATGGTTAGCTCTTTTTTAGTGTCTATAAAAACATAATACTAATATAACTAGACTTTTATATAAAATGCATTAAATTATTTTATATATTTAAAAAAACTAAATTAAACAAAAAAAATGAAAAAAATCTTACTGTATCTTTTTGCTTTTCTTACATTGTGATTACTATCTATTTTTTTGATAAATATTTATGTTCTTAGTTTTTCAAAAACTAATATTACAGAAAGTATTTCAGATATAGATGATTACGAAGTATGAATTATTTTTTGAGCAAAAGTAGAGGATAATTGAAAGCCTTCAGATATTCTGGCAGATAGATTATTTGTTTGAGCAGATGCATATAATAAACAAAAAATTCAAAAAATAATAGTTACTGGAGATAATTCTAGAGTTGATTATGATGAAGTCACAGCTATGGCTGATTACTTGGTATATCTTTGAGTAACTAGAACTGATATTTACTTGGATTATGCTTGATTTGATACTTATAGTAGTTTGTATAGAGCAAGAGAAATTTTTTGAGTTGATAATCTTGTCTTATTTACTCAAGAATTTCATCTAAAAAGAGCATTGTATATTTGAGAAAGACTTTGAATAGATGTGTTTTGAGTTTCTACAAACTTACAAAATTATATTTATTCTGATTATTATGATAGAAGAGAAGTTTTAGCCAGAATAAAGGCTTTTTTGGAAGTAGAAATTTTTAAATCAAAACCAAAATATCTAGGTGAAAAAGTTGATATGAGTATACCTCAAGAAGATTTGAGCGAGCTAGATGTTTATAATTAATATCTAAAAAATAAAAATTTATCTATAAAAAATTATGAAATTATAAAAATTATTAATGATAATTTGTATAATTTATAGATTTTTCTTTTAAAAATAAGCAAATAAAATTAATGATTTTATTTGCTTATTTTTTTATTTACTAATAATTTGATAAATATATGCAATAATTAATAACAAAATTCATGAAATAAAAGGAATACTGAATCAGTATTTAATAAATATCAATCATTTTTCTTTTTGTTTTTTTGCATAAAACACCATCGATATTAATAAATTTAAAATTGCTAAAACTACAAATGCATATAGTGACCATAAATAAAATACTAAAAAATGCAATTCTCATAAATTTAAATTATAATCAATAATTCAAAAAGTTATTAATATTAATACTGTAAGTATAATATTTCAAGACAATAATTTTGATTTTCAATTCATATTATTTTAAATTAATATTTATTGTTTTACTGAATTCGTTTTCTGGTAATCAAGAAGGATTAGCTTTGTTAAAAACTACTTGAATATTATTAGTATTTAATTCTTCATAGTTCATTGTTATATCATTAAAAGTAACATAATCTTCTGTCATCCATTCTCAATTTGCTATAACTGGTTTTTGAGATATCATAGTTCAATCATTATTTACTAATTGTAAATTAAATTGTCACTCAAAATACCAATATCATTTTGCTTTTCAACTTATTGTAATTTCTTTATTATTCTTATCTACAATTACTTTTCAATTAATTCATGATTCATCATCTGAGAACTCTTTTTTTATATTTGATTTAGATTGATTTTCTTTTCATATATTAATTTCTTTTGAATTCTCAAATTCACATGTATAAGCACATACTTGTATACACATTTCTGCATCTGGTCAACAAGATGATCAGCATTTATTAAAAGTTCATCAGCTTTTTTTACAACTATTTTTATAACTCTCTATAGGTATAGAATCATCTATTTCATAAACTAATTTATTATCAAATTCTTTTTTTACAGCTATATCATTATTACTAGTATTATTGTTATTATTACTACAACTTATTAGAGAGATACTTAACAATAATATAATAGCTATATTTTTTATGTTTATCATAATAATATATAGTTAATAATTATAATCTACTATTCTAATTATTATGTTGATAATGTAAATATTATTAATGATTGTTTTTTATAAAAAATAGTTATAATTATAATTAATATTTTCTAATATTTTTATTATGTCTAGGGTTAAGGTATTAGTATGAGAAAGAGTTTCTCTTGTTGTTCCAGAAGAGAAAGATATAGATTTGTGGTATCAATGAATAAATGATATTGAAAACCAACAATTCTTATCTATTTTTTGAGTAATTGTTTCACAGAGCTTTGAAAAAGAATTTTTTCAAAATCTAAATAAGGATGATAAACAACTAACTTTCTCTATTTATATTGAAGAATTAAAAACTACAATATGAAATATAGGTTTATTTAATATTGATTATAAAAATTCTCGTTGTGAATTATGAATTGCAGTTTTTGATAAAAATAATCAAAATAAATGATATTGATCAGAATCAATAAAACTTATGCAAAAATATGTATTTGAAGTACTTGGTCTTAATAAGCTATATTTAAAATATATATCTAATAACCCAAGAGCATGACACACTTATTCAAAACTTTGATTTAGAGAAGTATGAAGAATGAAGCAGCATGAATATAGATTTTGAGAATATTATGATGATGTCATTATGGAAATTATGAGGGAAGAATATTTATCAGATAAAAAATAAAACATGAAAAATATATATAAATTAATTATTTCAGTATTAATTCCTGTAGTTGTTTGAGTTTTGGTTTGATTTTTGACTAGTGATTCTATAAATAGTTGGTATATATTTTTAGAAAAACCATTTTTTAATCCACCTAATTGGGTTTTTTGACTAGTTTGGACTGTTTTATATATTATGATTTGATTATCATTTTTTCTTGTTTGGAAAAGCTGATTTTGAAAAAATATAAAAAAAATAATATGAATTTATTCTGTCCAATTATTTTTTAATTTTACTTGGTCTTTTGCATTTTTTTATTTTCAAAATCCATTTTTTGGACTTATAAATATTATTTTATTATTATTTTTAATCATTTATAATATTTATTTATTTTATCAAATAGATAAAAAATCAGCTTATTTACTTATTCCATATTTACTTTGGGTAAGTTTTGCGACACTTTTGAATCTATCAATTTTGATTTTAAATTAAACAAAAAAACTTCTAGTTTCCTAGAAGTTTTTTATTATATAAAATATTATAAAGATAATAGGTTGATGTATTATGTATATAAGTAAAGAATTTTTTCATATCTTATGTAATATTTTTACTATTTTGTAATCTTTTTTTATGGATAAATACTTTTTTAGTTTGAATTTATTTATAATTATTCACAAATAATATCCTAAAACAATTATAAAGAAATAGGGTATTAATGGGTAATAATCAGCTGAGAAAAAGTTTTCTCATGTAATTCATATTACAAAAGAGAATAAAAAACTAGTATCTTTTAATATTATATATTTTATTATTACTAATATTATAAAAATAATTATTTGAAGTATTTTATTTAATACCAAAAAATAAGGTAAAATAATAAAACTAATAGCAAAAAAGTGCAATACTCAAAAAACTATTAATTGATCAGGAAAAAATATATATGTAAATAATGATATTAATAATGCAATAAATCATAATAATATAGATTTTTTTAAATACTTATTTTTCGTTTTTGATTTGTATTTTTGATTAGCAAAAAAATAACTTATTCAAGCTATAGTAAAAAATAATATAGCAGATATTTTTCATATATAATACCATATCTGTTGACTAAAAAGTATATCAGAGTATCAAAATATATTTTTTCATAAATAATATACATGAAAACTTATCATAAGTATTATTGCCAATGCTCTAATAATATCTATTACTTCTAGTCTTTTGTTATTATTCATTTTTTGTTGAATTAATATCTATTACTTTTATAGTAATATTATATTATTAATTATTAAAAATAAAAATGTATAATTTTAAAAATGATACAATTATTATCTGGGATACTGAGTTTACTAGTTGGGAGTGATCTATGATTAGATCTTGGTCTTGACCTAATGAATATAGGGAATTAGTTGAGCTTTGAGCTATTAAAGTAGATATTAATACTTTTGAAGTTATTGATAGCTTGCATATATATGTAAAACCAAAAATAAATCCTGATTTATCTAGTTATTTTACCGAGCTTACTGGTATAAAACAATCAGTAGTAGAAGAAAAATGAGTTGATTTTGTAGAAGCTATGTTACAGTTTGAAAAATGGGCATGATGATATGAATTATATTCATATTGAAACGATAAAAATATATTAGTAGAAAACTGTTGACTCAATTGAATACAGTTTTCATTTGAGAAATTTGTATTCAAAGATATTAGAGATGTTTTTGATAGTTTTTGAGTTGATGCATCATCTTTTTCAAGTTGAACAATACATAAAGCATTTTGATTAAATACTTCCAATCATGAACATAGTGCTATTTGAGATTCTATGAATATATTTGATACTTTGGAGTTTTTATATAACAAAAAATAAATATTTTACTTTTATATAAAAAAGTATTAAACTATTTTTGTTATTATATTTTTTAATTTAATTTTATTATGGAATTATTTATTATATTATGAGTTGTTGTACTTGTAGGTTTATTTTTAATGGTAAAATATAATGCAATAATAAAGCTTAGAAATGTAAGAGATCAATCATTTGCAGATATTGATGTTCAATTGAAAATGAGATTTGACTTGATACCAAACCTTATTGAAACGGTTAAATGATATGCTAGTCATGAAAAAGAAACATTAGAAAATGTTACAAAGGCAAGAACTGAATTCTTAAATGCTTGAAGTATTGACCAAAAGATGGAAGCTGACAATATGCTTAGTGATACTCTTAAGAGTTTATTCGCCGTTGCTGAAAGCTATCCAGACTTGAAAGCTAATCAAAATTTTTTACAAATGCAGACTGAATTATCTGACATAGAAAACAAAATAGCAGCATCTAGAAGATTTTTTAACAATGCTACACAAGAATATAATACTTACATACAAATGTTTCCTACAAATTTGATTGCTTGAATGTTCAATTTTAAGGAAGAAGAAATGTTTGAAGTAGAAAACAAAGAAGAAAGAAAAAATGTAAAAGTTTCTTTTTAGTATTTATATTTATTAAAACAAAAACAAAAAAATGGCAGCTATTTGATTAACAACATCTATTTGGCAAAATAGGTTAAAACTAATTTATCTTATTTTATTATTGCCAGTAGTTGTAATATTATGTATATTTTTATATTTAATAATTATTCATAATGAAATAAATAATCTTTTTTGGGATAATTTCTTAACTATAAATACTTATTTAGTACCTGTACTTATTTTGTGGCTTATTGTTTGAATTTATTTACAAAAACAAATAATATTCAAATTTACTTGAGCTAAAGAAGTAACAAGAAAAGAAGAACCAGAAATATATAATATAGTAGAAAATTTATGTATTTCTAGGGGGCTTATTACACCAAAAATATGAATAATAGAAGATAATAGTCTTAATGCTTTTGCTACTTGATGGTCTCCAAAAAGTTCTTGGGTTGTATTTTCTAGATGACTTATTAATAAGTTGGACAAAAAAGAAATAGAAGCAGTTGCGGCTCATGAACTTACTCATATAATAAATTGAGATGTTAAAAATATGGTTATTATTAATGTATTTATATGAGCTGTAGGTACTATATGATATTTACTTATGAGAACAGGTATGTCTAGATGATCATCTAGATCAAAAGGTAAAAACCCACTACCTTTGTTATGATTATTTTTATATTTGGCATCTATACTTTTGCTACCTCTTATAAATTTAGCTATATCTAGAAAAAAAGAATACTTAGCTGATGCTTGAGCAGTACAATTGACAAAAGATAATGAGTCTATGATAAATGCTCTCAAAAAAATAAGTAATAATTCTATAATAGAATCAGTTGCAGATAATGGTAGAAATGTTGCTTCTATGTTTATAGGTAATCCTAGAAATAAACCAAAATTATTTTGAGAATTAAGAAGTATTTTTTCTACTCATCCTAGTATTGAGTCTAGAATTGAAGCATTACAAAGATATTAAAAAAAAGAACTTTTTATAAAAAGTTCTTTTTTTTTTATTTTTCTAAAAGATATCATGATAGTGATTCATAATAATGTCTGTCTGTATCATTATTTTCTGTATAATCTCTATTTTTTATATCTATATTCTCAATTATCAATTTATATCATTCTAAATTAAATGTAAGCTTTTCTTTTTCTATTTGATTACTTCTTCATTCGTAATTATATGAATATATTTTTTCAAAGACTGCTTTTATATCAATAGTTTTAGTTTCTCAATTATTATATATTTCTATTTTTTTATTATTCATATCTGCATAAACCCAATTTTCAAAACTTTTTGGTTTATTATAACTACTTATTTCATATATCTTTGAGTATCAATTAGTTTCAATTGGAAATATATTTGAATTATTAGAATATGATATAGTAGTAAACTGATCAGGTTCATAGTCATATTGACTTATAAGTTTTATTTCATTTTTTATATAATTAACTATTTGATATTTTCTAGGTTCTGTGTATTCATATCTTTCTTTTATTTTTTCTATTTCTTCATTTTGTTTTGTTTTATCTTCAGTGTATTTATTTTTAATATCTTGTATCGCTCTTTCTTTATTTTCTTTTTGTTCTTCTTTTGTTTCTTCTATTAGATTTTCATATTGTTCATCAAATAATTGTTTTACTTTGTTGCAATTATCAAAATCACATAAATAATTTATTCATGAATATATATTTTTTGATAATTCTTTATCAATATCATATTTACTTTCAAGAGCTATAATTTTATCTCATTGTAATATATTAGCTTTTTCTAAGTTATTTATAAGTCTATCATACTGTCTTGACTCAGGTAATGAGTATACTCACCAAGGTCATATAGATATTATTACAGTAAAAATAGTTAATATAGTTGTTATAAAGCTTAAATATTTTTTCTTTGAGAAAATAAAGTATAAAGAAATTATTAGCAACCATAATCAAAAAACTACAACAAAATATCTATTTATCGTCAAATCATACTGATTTATTCTTAGATATATTGCATATCAAAGCATAAATATTTGAGGAATAACTACATAAGGAAAGTATTTTCTAAATATTTTTATTGTTTTATTTTTATTTTCAAAAAGATATGAAAAAATATATATCAAATAACCAAAAGAAGAAAAAATTATAACTAACCATGCTACTTCTCACTTTGGCCATTCTCAAAAATTTGATAGTACTTTTATACTATAAGCATAAAGTATAATAAAATATACATATATAAATGGTATAGCTATATATTTTATCAAAAATGAAAAGAATATATTTTCATTTAAGTTGTAATTATTGTATTCTTCTTTTTTAGGGATGTTTATAAGTGCATAAAGAGGAGTTATTATAGTCAATGCTATAATCATCCAGTTTCATATTGTTTTGAAATCATTATAACTTATATCAAATAATTCAAAGCTAGCTATAATTGCTATATTTCATAATAATACCAGTAATCATCATAAAATAAATGAAACTAAGAATACAGTAGATAGTTTATAAAAGTAGCTAAAGTATATATCTTGATTTAGAGTTTTGTCTTTTATATTTTTTATATATGGAGCAAAAAATAAAAATGAAATTATTCCAGATAAACTAAGTATAAAAAATACAATATTTTCAATGTTATCAAAACTACTTTTGAATCAAAAGAAGAAAAGTATTCCAAAAATAATTACAGGTATTTGTAATAGCTGTTTTTTTATATAACTTTTTAAAAAATTTTCTGATGCTAAGTATACTCATATACTCAAGAAAAATGTTATTATTGATGCAAAAATAGCTTTTATTATGTTGTTTTCAATATAACTAGAAAAATCTCAATTTAATAACACAAAAAACAATATACTAGTTATATATACTAGTAAAAATGAAGTAGTAAATCTATGCATAATACTTATGATATTATCTTTCAATGATTTAATACTTATAAAAGAAAAAATATTTTTCATATGTTTTAAAGTTATTTATTTAAACATAAATATTATATATATTATTAACAAAAACAAAAAAGAAGTTATTAATTAATAACTTCTTTTTCTAGATTTATATATTCATACTCAAATCATAAATGACTTAAAAAATTTTCTATACATGATATATTTAAAACAGTTGTATTGTCATTTTGTCATGGATGAAATCATATAAGCTTGTTTTGTAGTTCGACATCAAATAATACTTTTATATTTTTATCTTTGTTATTTATTAGTGCAAATGGGCTTACATGTCATGGATCTACTCATATTAATTCGTTCATAAGTTCTTTTGTTGTAAAGCTTATTTTGTTTTCTTTGATTATTTTTCTTAGTTTATTACTGTCTAGTTTTTTATGGTCTCATAAAACAAGCATATAAATATTTGTTTTATTTTTATTTCTAAGTAATAATGACTTAACTCTTTCTCATGGTATATCTACTCATTTTGCTTCTTCACAAGTAAAAGTAGGCAAGTGTTCATAGTTGTTATATTTTATTTCTAGATCATCTAATATTTCAAATATACGTTGTTTCATAATAATATTTATATTTTAATAATATTAATTTATCATATATTTTTTGTTTTTTATTTCAAATTTAAACTTAATTTAAATTAGGTGTGTATATTTTTTATAACTTTATATTAATTTAAAAATAAATTTTATTATTTAAACTTAATTTAAAGTTAATGTTTATTATTTAAATATCTTTTTAAGATAGCTTTATATTTTTAATTTTATTATTATGAAAAATACAAACAAATTATTAGCAGGATTAACTGCTACAATATTATTAACTTCATCTATAGCATGAGTTAATGCTATGAATGGACAATGACAATGAAATGGTCAAGGTCAACAAAAATGAAAAATGCAACAACAAGAGTCTATGCAAAAATCTTCTCATAATCCATCTGATATGGTAGATGATATAGCTATGTCAGATTTAAGTGAAACTGAAAAAAACAACTTAATTTATAGCTATGCTGAGGAAACATTAACTCATGATATGTATATATATTTTTATGAACTATATGGTATCAAAACATTTTTAAATATAGCAAATAGTGAAGCAGAACACCAGACTGCTGTTAAAGCTTTACTTGATAGGTATGGTATAGAAGCTCCAAGTGATTATGGTGAATTAAATGATGAATTTGCTGAATTAAAAGCTAAAGGTGAATTATCATTAAAAGATGCTTTAGAAGTAGGTGTTTCTATTGAAATCTTAGATATAGAAGATATAGCTCAAACAATTATTGAGACTGATAATGATGATATAAAGGCAGTATTTGTAAATATTGGTTGAGCATCATACAATCACTTAAGAGGTTTTGTATCTGCTTTAAATAACAATGGTTTAACTACAGACTTAGATTACAATATGTATTTAACAGATGAAGAAATATCTAATAAAAATATTATTGTAAAACAAAAAATGGCTGAAAAGGTAATTGATGCTTGAGTTGTTTTACCTGAATGATATTCTTCTGAAGATATTATGGAAAAATGTGAAAAAGAAAATGCTTCTAAAAGTGAAAATGGTCACTCTAAATGAAATGGTCAAGGTCAAGGTAAATCACAACCTATGGGGAATAAAGGTTGAAATTCATATGCTAATGCAAATAATAATAAATATATAAATGATAATGTTATTGCAACTAAGAATAGATATAAAGATACAGTTGAAACTAAATATAATCCTTTAGTCTCACAGTTATCAGAAGATAAAGTTCAATTTTTAATTGAAAAAATAGATTTATTAATAGAAGATATAAATACAACAGATAAATATGATGAAGAAACTATAGAAAAATTTACTTCTATATTATTAGCATTAAGAGAAACTAGTATTTCTATATTAAATAGATAATTTAAAGTTTATTTAAACTAAAAAGTTATTATACTTTTATTAGTATAATAACTTTTTTTAAATTTTTATGAAAATATTAGTAATAGAAGATCATCCAAAAATAAGAGAAAATATATCAAAATATTTTAAATATATATGATATACAATAGAACAATCTTATAATTGAGAGGATGCTTTATCTAAAGTTTTAATTGGAAATTATGATATTTTAATATTGGATGTTAATATGCCAATAATGAATTGAAAAGATTTTTTAAAAAGAATAAGGTCAAAATGATTAAATATACCAGTACTGGCACTTACATCAAATTCTACTTTGGATGACAAAGTAGAAATGTATGATTTGTGAGTAGATGATTATTTAACAAAACCTTTTGAGTTAAAAGAGTTAGAAATTAGAGTTAATTCATTATTAAAAAGGAAAGATAAAAAGATAGATGAAATTTTTTCTTACTGATATTATAAAATTAATTATAGTATTCATAGTTTTTATTATAAATGAGAGAAGATTTCTTTATCCAATAAAGAGTATCTAATTATAGAATTTTTATTAAAAAATAAATGATATCCAAAAAGTAAAAATCAGATTTTAGAAAAAGTATGGTGAGAGCTTGAAGAAAATTTAGACATATCTAGTACTACATTAGAATCTCACATATCTACAATAAGAAAAAAAACTAATAAGGATTTTATAAAAACTATAAAATGAGTTTGATATATTATTGAGTAATAAAATAAAAATGAAAATTTCAAAAGAACATAGTATAGCCTTAAAAATAAGTTTATCTTTATTTATAATTGCTTTTTTAATAACATATTTTATATGATATTATAATCATAATCTCTCTTTTCAATGATACTGACAAAATTGAAAGTTTTTTAGTTTTAATAATACTAAATATTATATATTTATATTTCTTAGTATATTTATTTATCTTATATCTTATATATTAGCAAAGATAACTATCAAACCTATTGAAGATGCAAATAAAATGTTAAAAGAGTTTAATCATAATTTGGCTCATGAGATTAAAACTCCAATATCTATTATAAAATCTAATATGGAACTTTTAAGTTTATGATATGAAAAAAAACTTGTTGATTCAAGCATAGAGGAGTTGAGTGTTATATCAGAAATTACTGATTGATTACTTTTTTTAAGTGAAAAATCTGATAATATAAAAAAAGAAAAACTTTTATTGAATACTATAATAAAAAAATATAAATCTGATTTTGTTATAATAAAAGAAGAGGGTAATTTCTATGTTAATGCAAATTATATATTAATTAGAAGAATGATTGATAATATAATTTCAAATGCTAAAAAATATAATTTAGATTGAACTAAAATACTTATAAATATAACAAATAATAAAATTTCAATTATTAATGATATAGAAAAGACTATAACAGAAGAAAATTTATCAAAATTATTTAATACTTTTTTTCAATTAGATAACTCTAGATATAAAAAATGATATTGATTATGACTTAGTATTGCTATGAAAATATGTAGTATACATGATATTAATTTGGATTTAAAATCTTATGACAATAAATTTGAAGTTATTATAAAAAAATAAAAGATAGATTTTTTAAAATCTATCTTTTTAATTATCAATTATTTTAAATAAATCTATTTCTATAGAGTTTTTGTTATCATAATAATATCATTTATTATTTTTGTTTATGTATTTGTTATAGTTATCTATTTCTTTATTTGTTATTACATAATTTGTTAATGAATAATTATCATTATTATTAACATCTTTATAGTATATATTACCAAATGCCTTTGACATAGTATTTAGTACTTTTTTTGAAAAATCACTTTTTAAGTTTTTATCTGTTATAAGATTTATATATATATCATCACTTACCTTTGTTAAACTTTCAAAAAATTCATATGTTAATGTTTGAGGAGCTAGGCTATTTCATACATATATATCTATTACTAAAGAATCATATTTCTTTTGTTTTTTTATTGTGTTATACAAAAAATATCTTGAAGCTTGTGGATAAAAAACCACTTTATTATTTATTTTTTCTTGCAAAAAATATTTTTCACTTATATCTTTCAAACTAGAATCAACATCAACTACATCTATATTTTTTACAAAACTTTGTTTTGATAGTTCATTTGGTAATGTAAAACCTGCTCATCATATTATAAGTATATTTTCATCTTTTGAGTCTATTATTTTTTGTTTTATTTCAATTATATATTTAAAAAAACTTTCATTTTTTATTGTATCTATTCCGGATGCATATCATCAATTTTGTATAAAAAGTCTTTTGTTATTATTTGTATTTATTATTTCTATATTATGATATGAGTTTGCATGTTTAAATATAGTATTTTTGTTTATATTATATTCTCATAATATCATAATAGTTGATATTATAAATAATAAGCTAGCAATTGCAGATACTACATTTATTTTTTTTAGAGTAATGCTTATTATCAAAACTGATAAAAAACTAAGTATTGCTATATTTAATATTGCTGATTTTTCAACTCAAATATATGCAAAAAATACACTAGAAGTAACTACAGAACCCAAAAATGAACCTATAGTAGAAAAAAATAATAATTTACCCATTTTTTCTCATGTATTGTGTCATTTAAGCATCTCAGATAATAGCGGTATTGTCTGGCTTGCTAGAAATATAGGTATAAAAAATAGTATAAATGAACTGATTAATATAGATAAGAAGTAATTATTAGTAATATTTATAAGATTTATCAATATTTGTTTATCAAAAACAAATGTTAATAACATATAATACAGAGAAGCAATTAATAAATTGATTCAAACTCTATATCATATTTGTTTGTTTGTTTTTTTGTAGCTTATTTTTCATCAAATATAATATCAATATGATAATGCTAAAAGTATTACTCATAAAATGACCGATGTTGATATTGAGTTTGTTCAAATTATAGGTGTAAAATTTCTAATTGCTATTATTTCTATAGAAAGTGTAGTAAATCATTCTAAAAATGATATTAAATAGATAAGTATTTGCATTATTTAAAAGTTATTATTATAGTAGTTCATAAGTTTACTTGTGATTTTATTTGTATATCCCAAGCAAATTTATCACATATTTTTTTTACTATTGTCATTCATAATCAGTTTCATTGCTCATCATAAATGTTAGAATTTTTATTCCTATAAAATCTAGAGAATATCTTATTTAATTCTTCTTTTTCTATTCATATTCAATTATCTATTATTTGTATAGATTTTTCTTCTATTATAATTTTTATTTCATTATTTCACTTATTATAATAAATAGAGTTTGAAATCAAATTGCCAAATAATCTATCTAAATAATAACTATTATTTTCTATAATCAATTCTTGTTTTTCAATCAATTTTATTTTGATATTTTTACTTTTTGCTAATTCTTCATAGTTTTTGACAAAATCTTTTAAATAATCTCAAATATTTATTTTTTGTTTTTTTATTATTTTTTCATCTCATCTAAGTATAAATCATAGATTAGATACTATCTTATCGATATTTCTGGTTGAATTTTTGATATTATCTAATTTTTGTTTTATTTTTTCATCTTCTATTTTATCCTCTATCAATTCTATGTTAGTTTCTATTTGCATTAAAGGTGTTTTTAATTCATGACTAGTGTCTTGAATAAAGTTTTTTTGAGCTTGTAGATTTTCTCTCACTTTTGATATAAAGCTATTTAGTGAGTCTGTTATTTGTCATATCTCAGAGCTTCAGTATTTATTTATAATAAACTTTTTATCAACACTTAAATCATAATTCCTTATATATTTTGATAATTTTAATAAAGGTTTTAATACTCTATTAGTTACAAAATATGATATAAAAAATGCTATAAATAATCAAAATATATTTAGTAACAAAGTTGTTTCTATAATATATTTTTTTATTCATAATAAATCTCTTATATTTTTTCATATTAGTATATTATATCATTTATAATCATCTCTAAAAACATAATTATCTTCATAAACATATCATCATATTTTGTATTTATTAGTTATATTTTTATCATCTAATCCTATTATCAAAAATAAGCCTTTGTTAGCAAGGTTTTGTTCTTCTTCTTCAGTTAATTTTATTATTTTATTTTTTGAGTCGTCAATAATATCTAATACATTATTATATTCTATATTTATATTAGATTGCATATTTTGTATAAATGATCTTTCTACAAAAATATACAAAAAAGTAGCAAATATATTAGTAGTAATTATTATAAAAAATCCAAAAGTTAAAAATACTCTTGTTTTTATTCAAAATTTAGTCTTCATAGTTTTCAAACTTAAATCATATTCATCTAACTGTTTTTATTGGGTCAAAATCAAATCAGGAATTTATTTTTTTTCTTAAAGATTGTATGTGAGTCCTTGTTACATCTGACCATATATCATTATTTATTCACCAAATATATTCTAATATTTCATGTTTTGGTACCACTTTGTTTTTATTTTTCATTAAGTATTCGAGTATTATATATTCTTTTGGTGTTAAAACTATATTTTTATTTCATCTTTTAACCTCTTTTAGGTCCATATTTAATTCTATATCTCAAATTATTATTTTGTTTATTTCATTTTTTTCTGAGTTGTTATTTCTTTTTAATAAGTTTCTTATTCTTAAAACTAACTCTTTCAGTCTAAATGGCTTAGTTAAGTAATCATCTCATCATATATTAAAACCTATTTCTTTGCTTTCTAAGTCTTCTTTTGCAGTCAAAAATATTATAGGTGTATCGTTTCATACTTTTCTTATTTCTTTTGCCACTTCAAAACCATCTTTGTAAGGTAGCATTATATCAAGAATATATAAATCATATTTGTTTTTTAATGCTTCTTTTGTTCAATCTTCTCAGTTATTTACAAGAGTTACAATAAAATTGTTTTCTTCCAAATATTCTTTTATATTTGGTCAAATTATTTTATCATCTTCTACTATTAATATTTTCATATTGATTTATATTAATTTATATTAATATTATTATACTTACTAAGATAATTTTTCAATTAAATAATAAAAATTAACAGTTTCTTAACAAAACAAATTGTTAAATATACTTTTTTGGCTATACAAAGGTTATAAATAAAGTTTTATATAAAATTAACATATAAAAAATTTAATCTTAACACTTTCTTAACATACCATCATTATAGTCTTACTTGTATTTATATTTTTTAACTAAATTTATTTTACTTATGAAAACCAAAATAATTTTTTGAATAGTTAGTTTTTTAATATTTATACCAAATATATATTCTTTTGATGCTAATATAAGTACTGATTCTAGAAATATCAAATTAAATGAAACTTTTAACCTTAATTTAAAAATAGATTTAAAAGATTCTAAAAACATAAATATAGATAGAATAAAATGAATAGAAAATTTTGACTTGTTATGACAAAGTCAATCTCAACAAAGTAGATCTAGAACAACAATAGTTAACTGAAAAACAGATACTATATCTAAACAAATAATAAATGTTAATTATTTACTTAAGGCAAAAAAATCATGAGAATATGTTTTGTGACCAATTATTTTGAGTGAATGAAATAATATTTTTAATACCAATTCTTTGGTTTTAAATGTTTCTGATAAATATATAAAGAATAAGGATTTTATTAATAAAGATAATAATTATAAAGAAGAAGGGGTTAATTATCAATATTTATATTTATTTCTTTTACCACTGTTTTTATTAATTATTTTTATAACAGTTGTGTTTTTAAAAAATAATAAAGTTATAAAAAAAGATA
This sequence comes from Candidatus Altimarinota bacterium, assembly GCA_041694155.1. Classification (GTDB taxonomy): domain Bacteria; phylum Patescibacteriota; class Gracilibacteria; order BD1-5; family UBA6164; genus JAAZVM01. The sequence goes on from JASMTS010000014.1 coordinate 119,781, forward strand.
TTCAGAAACTATTAAATAAATTTGGTTATAAAAAAAATATAAATACAGATAATGACTTGGTTCATTATAAAATGGATGACTTTGAAAAAGTTCAAAGTATAAATTATCCTGATATTAATGATCAAGACTTTGTAATTAAGCTAGATGATATCATAAGGCAAAAAATATCAAAAAAATATAATTTAAAGGGAATTAATAAATTAACATATAGTGAAATATTACAAAGTCTTGATTCAGATTTATCAGATAGACAAATATTAGAAAATATATTTGATATGATAAATAAAATTAAATATTCAAATATATTAATAAGTAAAAGCCAATTGTTAGAACTAGTAAAAAAGATTTAAGATATTAAGTACTAAAGATAAAACATTATGAAAAGAAATATATTGCTTATATTGTTTTTGCTTCTTACAACACTTAATTATGATGTAAATACATATAATCAAAATCAATTAAAGAGTGTTGAAGCTACAAAAAAGATATCAGTTTTATCAAAAAATAATAACCAAAACAGATATTCCAAAGATAAGAGTAATAAATACTTAAAAGATAAAAATAATAAAAATTTTAAAGTAACAAAAAAAGATCTGAAAAATGAAATAAAGAAAAGAAAAAAATATCATAGAAGTTTACTTAGTACTTATAATAAATCTTTTGATAATAAATATTTAGAAAAAATAGCCTATAACTCAAAAAGATTAAGCGACTTGAGAAATTTATTATAATAATTATTAAAAATTACAAACATGAGAAATAAAAATAATGTCTTTTTATCAAATAAAAGTGACAAATCAAATAATAGTAATAAAGTATATAAAAAGAAAAATGAAATAAAAATAAAATATATTTAATTTTTAAAACTTAAAATTATTAAAAATGGATAAAATAGTTCAAAATCAAAATCAAGATAATCTAGAGGTAAAAATATCTGATTTTTCCAATAAAATAAAAAATGTTAAAAAAGAAATATCAAAAAAAATAGTAGGTCAAAATGATCTAGTAGATAGCTTACTTATATGATTATTTTGAAAATGACATATTTTATTGGAGTGAGTACCATGATTAGCAAAAACTCTTACGGTTAATACTCTTAGTGATACTTTGGATTTGGGTTTTAATAGGGTACAGTTTACTCCAGATTTATTACCAAGTGATTTGGTTTGAACAGAAATATACAATCCTAAGAATTCTTCATTTGATATAAAAAAATGACCAATTTTTAATAATTTTATTTTGGCTGATGAAATAAATAGAGCTCCTTCAAAAGTACAATCTGCATTATTAGAAGCAATGGCAGAAAAACATATTACTATTTGAAATCATACTTTTGATTTAGATAATCCTTTTATAGTTTTGGCTACACAAAATCCTATAGAGCAGTCATGAACATATAATTTACCAGAAGCTCAATTAGATAGATTTATGTTAAAGGTAAATGTTTCTTATCCAAGTTATGATGAAGAAAAACAAATGTATAAAAATATTATATCATGATCAAAAGTTAATATAAATAAAATTTTATCAAAAAAAGATATATTTGAAATACAAAAAACTATTGATGATATTTATGTTTCAGATGCAATATATGAATTTGTAACTAATATAGTTGATTCAACTAGGAATCCAGAAAAATATAATTTGGAAAATCTTAAAAAATATATTCAATTTTGAGTTTCTCCTAGATGATGACTTGCTCTTATATCGTGAGCCAAAGTTGTAGCTTTGATGAACTGAAGAAGTTATGTCATACCAGAAGATATAAAATTTCTGGCAAAAAAAGCAATTAGTCATAGAATAGTTTTGAGCTATGAAGCAATCGCAGATGATATAACTAGTGATTATATAATTGATAGTATTTTGAAAAATATAGATGTAATATAGTTTATATGGATATAAACAAAAAAATAAAATTATTAAATTTTAATCTTAAAAAAGATTTATGATATCTTCTTTTTTGAGCTTATAAAAGTATTTATTCATGAAATTGAATAGATTTTGTTGAACATAAGGAATATGTTTATTGAGATCCAATAAAAAATATAGACTGGAAAACTCTTTGAAGGTCATATAAAATATATTCAAAAGTTTTTGAAGAAGATAGGGAATTAAATGTATTATTTTTTATAGACTTAAGTTTAACAAAATATTCATGATTTTTTGATAAATCAAAAAAAGATCTTTTAGAAGAAGTTTTTTATTGACTTTCTATGGCATGTAATCAGTCATGAGATAATATATGAATTTATTTTTATGATTGAAAAAAAACACTTTTCATCACTTATAAAAAATGATTTACTAACATATATAAAGGGTTAAGTATTATTGATAAAGGTATTATTGATAGTGATTATAATGTATCTGATTGATTGAATGAAATATCAAGAAAAAATATAAGTAATAATCTTATTTTTGTTTTAAGTGATGATATTTTTACTCAAGATAAAGATTATATAAAGACACTTAGTATAAGAAATGAGATTATTTATATAAATATATTTGATTATTTTGAAAATAATCTTTTAAATGTTGATGCAAATATAAATTTATCAAATAATAATTCAATTGTAAATATACCTCTTAGTGATAATTCAAAGATACAAAAATACAGAGAAATAAGATACAAAAAGATAAAGCAATTTAATAATTTTTTAAGAAAATATAATATTGAATATTTATATTTGGATACAAAAAAAGATGCTTTTAGAGAACTTTATTTATTTTTTAGTAAATTAAAAAAATAGTATGACAGATATTTACGATATAAAGAGTATGATTGATTTTTTACCATTTTTGATTTTTTTAAGTTTATTGTCATTAATAATTTTAATGTTCATTTATACTCTTTTATCAAAAATATTTCATAATAAATGATTTGTAAAAAATGATATAGATAAACAAATATTAGAACCAAATTTTCATGCTACTATAAATGATTTATATGATAAAATAGATATATTAGATAGAAAAATCTTTATAAAGGACTTACATATATTATATTCTAAATATTTAACTTATAATTATTGATTTGATATATCATCAAAAACTTTAGAAGAAATACAAAAATTAGATATCATTGATTATAGAGAAATAGATATTTTATCAAATATATATAATTTAGAGTATTCTTGAGTAGAATTATCAAAAAATGATTTAATAAATATTTTTGATAGAGTAAAAAATGATATAGTTAATAATAAAAATAGTTAAGATGAATATTTTTGATATATATTTTTTGGATAAATATTATTTATTATTATTGATAATAATACCTTTATTTCTATTTATTTTTTATAAACAAAAGAAAAAATTAAATAATTTTAAATATTTATCAGATTTAAAAAATGTTTTTTGAAAAAACTTTTATATTTTTTATATAAAAGTATTTTTATTTTGTTCGATATTATTTTTATTTATAATTATTTTAGCCAATCCTAATATAAAATCAACAAATGATAAAGTTACAAAAAATGGTATAGATATAGTTTTTGCATTTGATGTATCATATAGTATGAATGCAAATGATCTAAATCCCAATAGAATAGAGTCAGCAAAAACTATATTAAACGATTTTTTGGATTATCAATCTACAAATAGATTAGGATTAGTTGTTTTTTCATGAAAACCATTTACATCTATTCCTCTTACTTTTGATTATGATATTTTAAAGCAAACCATTGGTGATTTATCCACATCTGTTATAAATCAAAATGTTTCTTGACTTTCTTGAACTGCTGTTTGAGATGCTTTGCTTATGAGCTCTAATCTTTTTAAAAATAAAGATAGAGAAAAAGTAATTATTTTGCTTACAGATTGAGAAGCAAATGTTGGAATTGACCCTGAAATAGCTGCTCAAAAATTGAAACAAGAAAACATTAAGCTTTATAGTATATGAATATGATCAAAAGAATGATGAGAGATTGAAATTAATAATTGACCTTTTACTCAAATAGCAAAAATAAATCCTTTAAACGATGAATATTTAAAAAAGCTTTCTAGTATTACAAACTGAAAATATTATTCTGCAACAGATAATAATTCTTTCAAAAAAGCTTTTGAAGATTTAGAAAAACTAGAAAAAAATAATATAGAGGTAAATAAAAAAGTGCTTTTTAAGCCTATTTATGATTATTTTGTATATTTAACTATTTTGTTTTTATTTATATATATATTGTTAGTTTTTTATAAGAATAATATTGATTAGTATATAACTTTTTTATTGATGATTTTTTCAGATTTTGATATATTCAGATTATCTTTGTTTATTATATTATTTTGAATTACTTTGCTTTTATTTTATTTTTTTTATAAAAAAACAATTAAGGTAAATAATTCATTTTGATTTAAAAGAATAAAAAATATATATTTTTTAAAATATATATTTTTGCTTTTATCTTTTTTTGTTATTTTGTTTTCAATTTTTTGACCTACTTATACAAAAGATACAAAAATAAATAATGGTTGAATTCCTATTGTATTTGCTTTAGATGTAAGCAAATCAATGAATGTAGCAGATATAAATGATAAAAATAATTATTATACAAGACTAGATTTTGCAAAACTATCTATAGAAAATTTTGTTTTGGATAACCCAGATAATAATTACTGACTTGTTATATTTTCTTGAGAAGCAGTATCTACTACTCCAATAACAAATGATTTAAATCTTTTTTTGGATTTATTATCAAGTGTAGATTATAAAAATCTAAGTATTCAATGAACTGATTTTGAAAAAGCTATAATAGAAGCAAATAATAGAATTAAATCCTGAGGTTATGATTCTTGAATAATAATACTTCTGTCAGACGGTTGAGATAATGTAGATACAAATTTAGAAAATATAGCTAATTATTATAATGATAGTTATAATTACTATTTTTGATGAATATGAACTAATGAGTGATGAAAAATAATATTATGAAAAGATGTTTTTTGAAAATATAAATATCAAATGTATAATTGAGAACATGTTATTAGCAAATTTAATCAAATTCACCTAAAAAATATTTCAAATAAATTTAATTGAAATTATTTTAGAATGAATGGCTATAATGATATATCAATTTTTTGAGATAAATTATCAAGTATTAATAAATATAACAGTGATAATGCTATAAATTATAATAGAGTTTTATCTATAATATCATTTATATTTTTCTTTTTATATATAATGTTGTATTTATCAGAAAAAAGAATTTATTTACTAATAAATAAAAATGACTAAAAAGAATATTATATTTTTGTCTTTTGTTTTATTGTTTTTGCTAATAAATATTTATTATTTTTTTATATTTTTTTCTATTTATATAGCAAATGATAATTATAGGTCTGATAATTATAATAAAGCTATATCTACTTATAAAAATATAAGTAATAGATATTTATTACCAGATTCTTTAAATTCAAAAATTTATCATAATCTATGAAACTCATATTATAAAAATCGGAATAGTAATAAAAATGATATTTCTCTAATAGAAAAATCTTTATCTTATTATAGTGAATCTCTTGATTTGAGTCATGATAATTTTACAAAACAAAATTATGATTATGTAAAAAATATTTATGATAATCTCAAAAATAATCAGCACAATAAAAAAGAAAACAATGATTCTACTGATGAAAATAAAACTAACAATCAAGATAATAAAAATTCAGACAAGAGTAATTCATGACAAACAAATAATTCTCAAAATATTCAAGAAACTAGTTGAAATATAGATAATACCAAATCTAATTGATGACAAGATGTTCCAAAAAATTTTAATAAACAAGAACAGGAATATATAGATCAATATATAAAATCCCTAGAACAAAATCAAGAATATTATAATTCATATTTTAATAAAAAATATGAACAAAATAATGATATATTTGATATATTTGATAGTGAAGATTTTTTTAATGATTGACTAGATTCAGGTCAAAAAAGAGATTGGTAATAAAAAAATCAGGAATTATTTTCCTGATTTTATATTTTTTTGAAGAATTCAGTCCTTAGTACCATTTTTCATGATTCTATCAACTCGGGGTCTTCTGTAAGTCTGATTTTTGAAAACTTATCTCATCTTTTTATGTCTTTTGATCATTTTACTTTTATGTCTTTTATTGCTGCTACAGTGTCTCATTCTTCTAATTGATTTCAGTTAGCATCAGTAACTTTTATTTCTTCTTCTTTTGTTTGAGGTATTATTTCTCAATTTTCATCAAATTCTACATTTTCCCAATCTATTTCCTGGTATTCTCTTCACATAAATATCAAAAAATTATAATCTAAAGCATTTTTATTATATACTAAAAATATATTATTTCAATTTTTTGATTTTATAGAAGTATCTAGTTTCTATATAGTTTATTATTTCTTTTGCTATATTTATTCATGTTGCTTCTTCCATTCATTTGAATCATGGGGCAGCATTTATTTCACATATTCTATATCAGTTATCTTTATCAAATAATAAATCTACTCATGCTATATCTAGTCATGCTAGATTTGCAGCTTCTACAGATATTATTTCTTCTTTTTCATTTAATTCGTGGTTATATACACTTCATCATCATGAAAAGTTTGCTTTAAAATCTCATTCTTTTCATTTTCTAAGCATTGCAGCTATAACTCTTCATCATACCAAAAATATTCTCAAGTCTACTCATGCTTTTTCTCATATATATTCTTGAAGTAATAAATATGTATTTAGTTTTGATAAACTTTCTTCCATCATTTCTAATATATCTTCAAGTTCTCAACTGTTATTTACTTTTATTATTCATTTTCAAGCTTTTCAATCAAGCTTTTTTAATATAATAGGGTAATTAAGCTGTTTTTCTATAAAATCTATATTTGGTATTCACTTCAGTAGTATAGTTTTTGGGACAGGAAGTCTATTTGCTGCTAGTTTTTGTAGTGATAAAAATTTGTCATTTGCTAATAACCTAGCTGAATTTTCATTTATAACATATACTCAGGCATTTTCCATAAAATCCATTATAGATGTCATTTGATAAGAGCTGTCAATTCTAGGTATTACTACATCTGGTAATTTTGCTTTTTCATTTTTTATAAATAACTTTTCTTCTGAATAAGCATCAATCACAAGTTCTATATCCTCAATAGCTACAAATCTTATACTGATATTTCTTTTTTGAGCCTCTTCTATCATTCTTTGTGTTCAGTATACTGTTTCGTTTTTTTCTTTATCTAAAAGCCATATTTCCATATTTTTATATTGTTTTTAAGTGATATAATTTTTAAAATAATTTTTTAATTTGCGAAATATTATTTATTAATAGTTTTAAAGCAAATAATTATCAAAAAATTATTATTTTTTAATTAAATATAGTATAATAATATTAAATATAATAAATACATTTTTATGGAATATAAGATATTTAAAACATTTAGACATAGCATTAAAATACCTTTTATAATAAGGTTATTTTTTGGTGTCTTGTTTATACTTATATCAGGAGTTCCTATAATATTACCTCTTTTTCCTTGATCTTTACTTTTTGGTGTGTTTTTGTTAGTTTTTTGAATAATACTTGTAATATCACCAAGAAAAATAAAACATGTTATAAAAATGAGAAAATCAATTGTTTATATGTTTACAAATATTCATAAAAAAAATACTATTAGGCATAAAATTTATGATATAAAAATACATGTAATGCAAATTTTAAAAAAATAGTTGACTAATTATATATAAAGTATATACTCAGTGTATATTATTTATAAATATATATACTATGTTAACAGAAAAACAACAAAATGTTTTAGACGTTATTACAAAATATATTTGAGAAAATGCTAAATCTCCTACCATAGAAGAACTTACTATACTACTAAATCAAAAATCCAAAAGATGAGTAGTTCAATACTTAGAAGCTCTAGAAAAAAAATGATTTCTTTCTAGAGGTAGAGGTTATAGATCTATTAGTTTATGAAACAATGTATGATTTCAAACTACTCTAAATATACCTATTTTGTGATATGCTAATGCATGAACTCCTTTAGTAGATGCAGTTGAGTCATGATATTGAGTACTGCCAATATCAAAGAAAATAATTAGCTGAGATGAGTCAAGTTACTTTATTTTAAAAGTAGAATGAACATCTATGAATAATTATCAAGTAAAATGAAAAACAATTGATAATTGAAGTTATGTATTGATAAAAAAAGATGATATAAATCTAAACAGTAGTGATGCATTTTTATTTTTAGTTAATTGATCTGCTACACTAAAAAAATATAAAAAGGAATGAGATGTTATATACTTATTACCTGAATCTAATGATGATTATCATAAACCTATAATATTATCAGAATATGATAATATAGCTGTTAATGGTAAAGTTATAGATGTATTTAATTTTTAAAAAAAATATACTAGAATTTTCTAGTATATTTTTTTATTCAAATAAATCTTCGTCAGTATCTACTTCTTTTTCAAGCATTTTTACTTTTTCTTTCCCATCATATATTATTTTTTTATCTACTTTTATTTTATCACTATCTATTTTATCAGGATAGTCATATTGATTTAAAACATATTTTATAGCATTTATTCTTGCTTTTTTCTTATCATCACTATTTATTAATACCCAAGGAGCTTTTTTATGGTGAGTATTTTTAAAATTATGATATTCAGCTAAAGAATACTTATCCCATAATTGTTGAGAGTATTGGTCAATAGGCGATAATTTGTATTGTTTTAAAGGATTGTGTTTTCTAGATTCAAATCTTGCATTTTGTTCTTCTTTTGATACAGAAAAATAAAATTTAACAATTTTGATTCATGATTCAACAAGCATTTTTTCAAACTTTGGTACATCTTCCAAAAATTGTTCATACTTTGATTTTGAAACAAATCACATAACAGGCTCTACTCAAGCTCTGTTATACCAAGATCTATCAAAAAATACCATTTCTCAACCAGCAGGTAAGTGACTTATATATCTTTGAAAATACCATTGAGTTTTTTCTACATCATTTGGTTTTTCTAGTGCAGTAACTCTAGCTCATCTAGGATTTAGATATTCTCTAAATCTTTTTATAGTTCATCATTTTCATGCAGCATCTCTTCATTCAAAAATTATAAGTAATTTTTGCCCTGTTTCTTTTATATGTTTTTGTAACTTCAATAATTCTACTTGTAACTCTATAAGTTCTTTTTCATATTTTATCTTTTTCTTTTTATAGCATATCTTTTTATATTTTTTTCTTTTTTTATCGTCAATATCACCACATTTTTTGAAATTTTTTTCTTCGTATTCTTTTACTACATCTATTAATTCTTTTTTATCTTCTTCTTCTTTGTTTTCTGTTTCTTCATCTATAAAATCATCTATTTCGCTTAATAAATCTTTAATAGGTGTATATGCTTTTTTTTCTTTTTTAGTTAGGTTTTCTATTTTTTCTTCTAATAGGTGCTCGATTTTATTTTTTAACACTTTTAAGTTATCTATGTCATTATCAACTTTGAATTTTTTAAATAGTTTTTCAGATTCACTTATAAATTGATTAACTAAATCTGGTGTTAAATCAACATTGTTATTAAAAATTTGGTAAAAAAGATTAGTCATTATTTTTCTTTTATCAATTAATATTACTATAAATAATTTTACTATATAAAAAAAAGTGAGTCAAAAATTATCAGCAATTAGCTCTTGATTAAATCTAAAAATATTTTATTAAATAAAATCTTGCATTTTTTTATAAAAAAATATAATTTAATCAAAGCGTTTGAGCAGCTAACAACTGTGAGCTCGGGGAAGAAAAGATTTTTATCTTAGTAGAACCTCGCGGAGTCGAAAAACTTCGTAAAAAAATATATAAATTAAGAAATTGCTTTAGGTGGCACCTTTCAAAATAAATTTGAACCGAAAGCACAAAAATATTTTTACTAAAAACTTTTAGAATGAAATATTTTTGTGCTTTTTAATTTTTGACACAAAGAGATTTAAAAAATCGATTTGTTGACAAAAGTAATACTGGCCTATTTTCAAAAAAGGACCAGTCTTAATTATATCCTTTAAAAAAATAATTAATTATGTTAAGAACGAATACATGTAATGAATTAACATCAAAAAATATATGAAATGAAGTTACTCTTTCATGATGGGTAAGTAATAGAAGAGATCATGGAGGTATTATATTTATAGATTTGAGAGACAGATATGGTCTTACTCAAATTGTTTTTGATCCAGAAGATAACAAACAAGCCTGGGAATTAGCTGATAGTTTTAGAAGTGAGTATGTTATCAAAGCTACATGAATTGTTAGATCTAGACCTGAATGACAAGAAAATAGTAAAATGTATACATGAGAAATAGAAGTAATTATTACAAAAGAAGTAGAAATATTATCAAAATCAAAAACTCCTCCATTTGAATTAGATGGTCATTGAGAATTATCAAATGAAGAAGTTAGGTATAAACATAGATATATAGATTTGAGAAGACCAGCTGCATTAGAAAATCTTAAGTTTAGATCAAAATTTTTGAACTTTACTAGAAATTGGTTTACATCAAAAGATTTTTTAGATGTTCAAACTCCAATTTTTACAGCTAGTTCTCCTGAATGAGCAAGAGATTTTGTTATACCTTCAAGACTTCATCCAGGTAAATTTTATGCTTTACCTCAAGCTCCTCAACAATATAAACAACTATTAATGGTTGGTTGAATTGATAAATATTTTCAAATTGCTCCTTGTTTTAGAGATGAAGATCCTAGAGCTGACAGACATGCTTGTGAATTTTATCAAATCGATTGTGAAATGTCATTTGTTGAACAACAAGATATATTTAATGTTGTAGAATGATTCTTTTTTGATTTGGTTAAAGAGTTATCAGATAAAAAAATCATGGATGAAAAATTTTATTCTATGAGTTTTGCAGAATCTATGGAGAAATATGGTAGTGATAAACCAGATTTGAGATATGGTCTTGAAATGGTTGATGTTATTGATATATTTGCCAATTCAACAAATGAAATCTTTTCTTCAATAGCTAGTGATACAAAAACTAATAGAATAAAAGCATTAAGAGTACCAGCTTGAGATACATATTTTTCAAAAACTCAAATGAAAAATTTTGAAAAATTTGTTAGACAACATTGAGCACAAGGGCTTGGTTATTTTCAAATGCAAGAAGATGGTTTGAAATGACCATTAAATAAATTTTTTAGTGAAAGTGATTTACAAGAAATTATAGATAGGACATGATTAGAAGTATGAGATGCTGTTTTCTTTTGAGCATGAGAAAAAGATACAGTTTTAAATTATATGGGTAAATTTAGAATACATCTTGCATGATTGATAGATGAAATTGCAGAAGGTAAATTTATAGATAAAAATTTATTAGCTTTTTCTTGGATTACTGATTTTCCAATGTTTGAAGAAAATGAAATTACTTGAGAAATTGATTTTGGTCATAATCCATTTTCTATGCCTAAAGGTGGTATAAAAGCTTTTGAAACTGATAATTTGCTAGAAGTTGAATCAGTTCAATATGACTTGGCTTGTAATGGTTATGAAGTACTTTCTGGTTCTATAAGAAACCATGATGTTGAAGCATTAGTTAAAGCTTTTGAAAAAGTTGGTAGAACTGAAGAAGAAGTAAAAGAAAAATTTGGTGCCATGTATGAAGCATTTCAATATTGAGTACCTCCTCACGGTTGATTTGCTATAGGTATGGATAGAATAATGATGATATTAAAAGATGAGACAAATATTAGGGAAGTATATGCTTTCCCAAAATCTGGTAAAGCCCAAGATCTTATGATGAATGCTCCAACTTATATAGATAATTCTCAACTTGAAGAGTTACACTTGAATATAGTTGAAGAAGATGATATAGTTTAAATAATTAATTAATATTCTTTTATACTAATAGTCAAGCCAAAAATAACTAAAAACCCTACCAAAAAATAAAAAATACATACAATTAAATTTGTATGTATTTTTATTTAACCCCTTTTAAAAAATGATAAATACAAATAAAAAAGGTTTTACCTTAGTAGAATTAATAGTAGTAATAACAATATTAGCGATACTATGAACTATCTGATTCATATCACTACAATGATATAGTAGTGAAGCAAGAGATAGTAAAAGAGTAACAGACTTATGACAAATAAGAACATGAATCCAAGTATACCAAGCAAAGGAATGAGTAGTACCAGAACCAAATGATTCAATAACAGTATGAAGTGGTAGTACAATATATACTATCCAATGATATGCATGAACATGAACACTAAGAGATATCAAAGTAAATGATGATGCCAAAGACCCACTAGAAGAAAACTACTATACATATACAACAAACTGATCAAAAACAAAGTTTCAATTACTAACTCTACTAGAAAATAATAATACAGCATATAACAATGTAATCCCAAAAACATATGCAAACTATGAGACAAGGAAGCCATATGTAATATGAGACAAACTATGAACATTATTAGAACCAACAACTAATACACCAATTCAAGAATTATGAAATGATATAGATTTATCAGTTGATACAACAGAATATATACCAGTATTCTCAAGAGATAATAATATTAAATATTCATGATCTTTATTAGTAGAAAATTTTGAAGAAGTAGAAGAATGAACTGTTTTAGTTAATGATGTAAATCCTCCAATATGATGATCAATAACAATAGAAGAATGAGATACAACAAAATCTACAACAATTAATCTAATAATTACATGTCCTACAGATGTAGAATGAAGTATGCCTATAGAAATGTATATTTCATGAGATATTATATCTATACCTACTTGGGAACAATGTAGTACTTCTAAATCACTAGAACTAACAAGTTGAAATTGAACAAAAACTTTATCAGTTAAATTTAGAGATAGTGTTGGTAATATTACTAATAATATTAATTATTCTATAACTTTAACAAATTCAATTAATTATTTAAATTCAATAAAAACTCAATTAGATTGTTATAATGAAGGATGAGTTATTATAAATATTATATGAGATTCTAATTGAACAGAAGTTTGTAGATTTAATAATTCAAGCTGTCCAAACGGGTGGACTTTTGCTAATTGAAACTCTGGTAAGTGGAAAACTTATACAGGTGGATCAATGTCTTGCACTAGAACTAGAAGTTGAACTTGGTATAGTCATAATAGAGCAAGATTATGTCGGAATCAACCAGATTTATCTAATGTATATTATAATAATAAAGAAATAATTTATTTAAATGTAAATAGTTGTGCATGGGGTATGTGTAATAGTAGACCTAGCAAAAAATCAGATACTGTTTATCGGACAGAAATATGAGATAGTTCTACAAATCAATGACAATGAAGTTGTACTGGAGATTGATGGACTCATTATTTTAAAGATAATAAATGAAGTAAGGCATCTAATTGTAATGTATATGCCAATATTACACAAATTGGTTGTTATTAATAATATTATATATAAAATATATTAATAAATACATAAAATAATAATCAACCCAAAAACAACTAAAAGACTACCAAAATCCCAAAAATACATACAATTAAATTTGTATGTATTTTTATTTAACCCCTTTTAGAAAATGATAAATACAAATAAAAAAGGTTTTACCTTAGTAGAGTTAATAGTAGTAATAACAATATTAGCAATACTATGAACTATCTGATTCATATCACTGCAATGATATAGTAGTGCATCAAGGGATAGTAAAAGAATAACAGATTTGTGACAAGTAAGAACATGAATTCAATTATACCAAGCTAAGGAATGAATAGTACCAGAACCAAATGATTCAATAACAGTATGAAGTGGTAGTACAATATATACTATCCAATGATATGCTTGAACATGAACACTAAGAAAGATCAAAGTAAATGATGATGCCAAAGACCCACTAGAAGAAAACTACTATACATATACAACAAACTGATCAAAAACAAAGTTTCAACTACTAGCATTATTAGAAAATAATAATACAGCATATAATGTAATCCCAACAATATATGCTAATTATGAAACAAGAGAATCATATTCAATATGAGATCAACTATGAACACTATTAGAGCCAACGACAAATATACCACTACAAGAAATATGAAATGATATAGATTTATCAGTTGATACAACAGAATATAGTGCAGTATTTAATAAAAATGATAT
>JASMTS010000015.1:0-62459 GCA_041694155.1 Candidatus Altimarinota bacterium
ACTACTATACATATACAACAAACTGATCAAAAACAAAGTTTCAATTACTGACATTACTAGAAAATAATAATACAGCATATAACAATGTAATCCCAACAACATATGCTAACTATGAAACAAGGAAGTCATATGTAATATGAGACAAACTATGAACACTATTAGAACCAACAACTAATACACCACTACAAGAACTATGAAATAATATAGATTTATCAGTAAATACTACAGAATATATACCAGTATTTAGTAAAAACAATGAATGAACTACTTACTCATGAGAACAACTAGAAGAACAGTTGATATCATATACAAATAATGAATGAAGTTGTAATTCTCAATGAGAATTATTAACAGCAACAACAACATATCCATGATGTGATACATCTGATATAATAGTATGTAGTTGAGCTTGAGCTTGATATACTATATCAGCCTGTAATGTATGAGCTACAACAGCATCTATAGATTGGACAGTATCAAGATGAGAATATTTTCAATGGTGAAGAAATAAATGATTTGCTTATGGTGATAATACACAACAAGCAACACAAATTGCTAATGCAAGTTATGATCTAAATAATGATACTTATTGATTTGTATGGAATTCAAATCTTTCATCATATAGATATGATTGGATAGTAAATCAAGATGATAATTTATGGTGAGATAATAGTTGAGCATGAACATCTGAACAAAGACAATGACCATGTCCTACATGATATCATGTGCCAAGTCAACCAGAATGGTCAGGAATAGTTACTGCTTGACAATGGTGAACAAACTGAGCAAATATGCAAACAGCACTTAAATTGCCTTATGCAGGTCTCCGTCGTCGTGATAATGGTGCTTTCGACGGTGGAGGTTCTTTCGGTGGCTACTGGTCTAGCTCACCTTATGGTACTTTCGGGTATGGCCTGTACTTTTATTCTAGCAATATTTATCCTAGCGGTAACGATTACCGTGCTGACGGTTTCTCTGTAAGGTGTTTCAAAAACTAGAAAAGATATATATAATCTTTTAGATTATTTATATTGTATTCGACACTTTAACTGACAGTCAAAGAGCGATAGCGATTTGTTACTGGAAGTTATCTATTTGACTATTAAGACCGGTCTCTAGTATAAAAATTAGTTACTAGAGACCGGTCTTAAATTATTTATTTTTCTGACGGAAGGAAGAAAAATAATGGATTTAGAAATTAAATTAAAAAATTATGAGAAATTATGATTTTTGGAAGCAAGAAAGAGTGAAATCAGATAATAAAGAAAAAATTATTTTGATTTTAGCTTGAATATTTTACAAAACTTTTGAAACAGATGCTAGATTTTTGAGTGATAAGTTTTGATTTAAAATAAAAGTAGAATGAGGATATGAAAGTATTTGATTTCCAAAAAGTGTTTTAGAAAAATATTTAGATGAATTAAAACAAGAAAATTTTTGATACATTGTTTTTGAAAAAGAGAATTGAGAATATCTTGAAATGATGAAAAAAAATTGAAATCAGAAATTAACTTTTGATTCAAATAATTTAAGTTTTTTAAAAGAAAAACAAGAAAAAAATGAATTTAAATCTTTTTTAAAAGATTTAAAAATACTTATAGAAAAATATAGTTAAAAATATGGCCAGAATTTGTATTTTTATGCAGGATATAAAGCGAGCCTAATAGTTTTAGTGATTCACTGGTTTTAAAAAACTAGTAGTAAAAGATAATATATTTTGTTAAATATATCACAAAGATAGTAATCACCTAAGCCTTATGCAGGTAACCGTAATCGGAATAATGGTGCTTTCAACAATGGAGGTTCTAACGGTAACTACTGGTCTAGCTCACCTAATGGTACTAACGGGTATAACCTGAACTTTAATTCTAGCAATATTAATCCTAGCAATAACAATAACCGTGCTAACGGTTTCTCTGTAAGGTGTTTCAAAAACTATTTAAAGTCTGAAATAAAATTCAGACTTTTTTATTAATTAAAAAATATTTATGGCAACTTATGATAATCTATCAGTTTATAAAACTAGTTATGATTTACTTTTGATAGTTTTTAATGTAGTAAAAGAATTTAAAAAGGAATACAAATATACACTCTGAGATACTATTAAAAAAGAAGTTATAAATTTAATAGCAAATATATATAAAGCTAATTCTAAAACTGAAAAAAAAAGAAATATATCAACTTCAAGAGAAAAAGTAGAACTTTTAAGACTTTATTTTAGACTTTCTAGAGATTTAAAAATAGTAAATCTAAATAAATATATAGAAATAAATTTACTCATAGAAAGTATATCAAAACAGTTATATGCTTGGGAAAAAAGTTTAACTTCTAAAAAATAATTATGATAAACAAACAAATGCTTTTATATGATTTATTTCAATCTTACTATGATGCTCGCATGAACAAAAGAAATACACTCAATCAACTTGATTTTGAATTCAATCTAGAAGAAAATCTTATAAAACTATACAATGAACTAATATCTTGAAATTACAAAGTTTGAAGAAGTATTTACTTTATACAAAATCATCCAGTGAAAAGAGAAATATTTGCTTGAGATTTTAGAGATAGAGTTGTTCATCATTTAGTTTATAGCTATATTTCTCCTATTTTTGAAAAGGAATTTATTTATGATAGTTATAGTTGTAGGAAATTAAAATGAACAAGTTTTTGAGTGAAAAGAATAGAAAAATTCATTAGGAGTTGTAGTAATTGTTATACTAAAAATTGTTATATTTTAAAACTAGATATATCAGGATATTTTATGAGTATGGACAAGGATATATTATTTAAAAAAGTTGAAAATGCTTTATACGAAAAGCAAAAAACTCTAAATACTGATTATCACTTTATAATAAACCTAATAAAAGAAATAATATATAATGATCCTACAAAAAATTGAATATTTAAATGAAAAAGAAGTGATTACCTTTGATTACCGAAAAATAAAAGTTTATTTTTTACAAAACCAAATTCTTGACTTCCTATCTGAAACTTAACAAGTCAACTTTTTTCAAATATATATTTAAGTGATTTTGATAAGTTTATAAAGCAGGACTTAAAGATAAAATATTATGGAAGATATGTAGATGATTTTGTAATTGTTCATGAAGATAAAAATTATTTAAAAGAATTAATTCCACAGATAAATAATTATTTAAAAAATAATTTATGATTAAATCTACATCCAAAAAAGATTTATTTGCAAGATTATAAAAAATGAGTTTTATTTTTATGAGTGGTTATAAAACCGTATAGAACATATATTAGAAAAAGAAGTATATGATATTTTTATACTAAAATTCATATTTTAAATAAAAGACTAGAAAATAATAATTTTGAGATAGATGAAAAATTAAAACAAGATTTTTTAAGTATTATAAATTCATATCTTTGATTTTTAAAACATCATAAAAGTTATAAAAAAAGAAAAAAATTACTTCTAAATTCATTAAATGCTTATTTTTGGAATTATTTTTATATAAGTAAATGATATACTTTAGTAAAAAGCAGGTTGAAAAATAAATAAAAATAGTAAAATATATCCGTTAATTATTAAAATAAATATAAATGAATTTAAAAGAAAAAGTATTAGCAGAGCTTAAAAAAAAAGATTTTCCTGATTTAAAATTTCTTTTTAGTGAAGAAGTCTTAGAAATTTCTTCGGAGTTATTAAATGAATTATTAGATAAGGAAAGAAAAGATTTTTATAATTTATTAAAGATTGATAACAAAGACTTAACATTTGAATCATTTGAAGATGATGGTAATTTGGATTATTTATGGAGTCTTTTAAATCACTTGGAAAATGTCGACTCTAGTGATAAGCTTAGAAAGATAATTGAAGACTTTAGACCAAAACTACAAGACTTTGCAAACGAAGTCTCATACAGTAGTGAATTGTTTGAAAAATATATTTATGTTGATAATAATCTTGAACTTGATGACGAACAAAAAAGGATAATGTATCTTAGAATAAAGTCTTTTAAAGATAGATGAATCAATTTGGATAAACAAAAACAAGATAGAATAAAGCAAATAAACAAAGATCTATGAGAATTAAGTGATAAATTTACAAATAATATTGTAGATGAAGAAAAAGAATTTGAATATTTGATAACAGATTATGAAATAATAAAAGATTTACCCAAGGAAGTATTGGATATAGCAAAAGAAGCTTGAAAAGATAAAGGTTGATATTTGTTTGATTCTGACCCTACAAGTAAACAGGCACTTATGAAATATTGCCATGACTCAAAGGTAAGGGAAGATATATCTAGATCCAATTATACAACAGCTTCAAATTGAAAATATGACAATAGACAAAATGTCTTGGATATTCTCAAATTAAAAGAAGAAAAATCTAAAATACTTTGATATAATAATTATGCTGAATTAAGTCTTAATTCAAAAATGGCAGATTCTCCAGAGCAGGTTTTTTCTCTTATTGAATGAATATCAAAAAAAGCTAAGCAAAAAGCAATTAATGATATCCATGAATTAAAAGATTTTTTTAATCTTGATGAAATAAAATCTTATGACTTGGCTTATTATTCAAGAATTTTGAAAGAAGAAAAATATAGTTTGGATGAAAAAGAAATAAAAAAATATTTTGAAGTAGAAAATGTTTTAGATTATCTTTTTTCATTTGTAGAAAATTTTTATTGAGTAGAAATAAAACAATTAGATATAGATTCTTATAATAATGATATAAGAGTTTATGAAATATATAAAGATTGAAACCTTATATCTTATTACTTTTTGGATGCTTTTTATAGAAAAGGTAAGAGACCAGGTGCTTGGGCTGATAATTTGAGAGAAAAGCAGTACTATCCAGAAACTAAAACTCCTGTTATATTAAATGTTTGTAATTTTCAAAAATCTAGCTCTTGAAAAACTACTCTTTACATGAGAGATGTAGAAACATTATTTCATGAATTTGGTCATGCTTTACATGAATTACTTTCTCAAAGTAAATATTCAGAACTTACCGGTTTTTGAGTTGAATGGGATTTTGTTGAATTACCAAGTCAGCTTATGGAAAATTGGGTTTCTGATAAAGATAGTCTTAAAAAATTAGCAAAACACGTAGATACATGAGAAACTATTCCAGATGATATAATAAATAAGCTCGATGAATTGAAACATTTTATGAGTTGAGTTTTTGTTGCTAGGCAAAATGAGTTTGCATTATTAGATATGACATTATATTCTAGTGAATTAGCTTCAGATATAGACGATCTTGATAAGAAAACCCTAGATATAGTTAATACTCATTCTATTTTTAGAAGAGATAATGATTATAAAATGTATTGTTCTTTTAATCATATATTCGGTTGATGATATGCTGCTGGTTATTATTCATACATGTGGGCTGAACTTTTAGAAGCTGATGTATTTGAAAGAATTAAAGAAATGTGAATGTTTTCTCCTGAAACTTGAGAAAAATTATTAAACTCGATTATATGACAATGAACTAGAAAAAATGCCTGAGAATTATTTTATGATTTTATGTGAAGGGAACTTGATAATAAAGCATTCATGAAAAGATATTGAATATAAAAAAACCGCCTAGGCGGTTTTTTAATTTAAATCCTTTACGATAAGTCTTCTAAGAGCTTCAAATTTTTGCTCTATTTTTACTTTTGCTTTTAAATAAAAAGAGGCAAATGTAAATATAAGACTTATTGTTAAAAAGAATCCAGCTATATATTCAAGGTTTACATCATACCTATTTAAGCTTATTAGGTAGATTGTTATTATCTTGAATACAGTTTTTGTTTTTCCTACCCAATTTGCAGCAGGGTTATTTGTTTTGGCTCTGATAGATTGACCCATAACATCAATAATAATTATAATTATAGTAATTATTGAGAAATAAGTATTATCAGAGAAATAAACAACAATACTTAAAACTATTAAATCCAAAAATTTATCTGCCAATGGATCTAATACTTTGCCGATTTCTGTTACATTGTTTAGCCTTCTTGCAACAGCACCATCTAGAGCATCTGTAACAAAAAGAAAAACATAGATCTGTAAAACTATAGAAGAGTAGATTTGATTGTCATATATCATTACTGTTATAAAAGCCAAAGGAATAGAGAGGTAAACTCTCCACATGCATATACCATTACCACTCATCAAAGGTGCAGAAAGATATAATTTTATTCTTTCTTTAATGTTTTTTGGCTCTTTTTCATATATATGACAGTCAAAGCAGTCTTTTATTTTTTTAAACCTTAGTCCATAGTATACAATACTTAAGACCAAGCTTACTATTAATGTACTACTAACTATTTCCATTTGAAAAATTAAGTTATTTTCAAATGTATATATCAATAATTGCAGTTCTTTTGCAATTTCTCCCATTTTTCTCTCCTTTTTTAAAATTTGGTTTATTGCTTTATATATAATAAAATAATATAAATTTTAGTCAAATTAATTATTTTTATTTTTGATTTAATTAGATATGCATATATAATATAATTATATTTTTAAATACTTATATAATAATAAATAAATGAAAATTTTAGCTTTTGAGACTAGTTGTGATGATACAAGTATAGCTTTATTTGAAGACGAAAATCTTATTTTTATGGATACAGCAAGTCAAATAAAAGTACACAATGAAACTGGTTGAGTTGTGCCAGAAGTTGCTGCTAGAGAACATGCAAATTCTATATTTACCATACTAGAAAATGTTTTAAAAAATACTGATACAAAACTAGAAGAAATTGATTATATATGAGTTACTAACACTCCTTGATTATTACCTTCTTTATTAACTTGAACTACTGTTGCTTGAACAATATCTAGTGTTTTAAATATACCAATAATACCGATAAACCATATAGAAGCCCATATATTTTCTAATTTTCTTGATAGAAAAGAAGAAGAAATAAAGTTTCCATTAGCTTGTTTGACTGTATCTTGATGACATAATGATATTTATTTGATGAACTCAATGTGGGATATAATCAAATTATGATCTAGTTCTGACGATGCTTGATGAGAAGCTTTTGATAAAGCTGCCAAGATGATGTGATTATGATATCCTGGTTGACCTATTATTTCTAAATTATCATCTGAATATGAAAAAGAATGATGAAAGTCTACTAATTTATTTCCAAGAGTTTGGTTAGTAAAAAGAGAGTTTAATTTTTCTTTTTCTTGATTAAAGTCTAGTGTAAAAAGAGAAGTAGACAAAAGAGTTTCTGAAAAATGAGAATTAACTATAGAAGATAAAAAAGAAATTAGTTTTGAATTTGAAAATTCTGTCACAGAGGTATTGGCTTGGAAACTAATTGAATCAGCAAGGCAGCATAATTTGAAAACAGTAATGTTAGCTTGATGAGTTAGTGCAAACAATAAATTAAAAGATACTATATCAAAATTAGCAAATAAGGAATGACTCGATTTTATTTATCCAAAAAAAATATCATATTGTATGGACAATGCTGCAATGATATGAATATTAACTTATTATAAAATAAAATATAATAAATTTGAACATAAAGTTTGAGCAGTAAAAATGTAAAAAGACTTAGATTATAATAATCTAAGTCTTTTTTTAATTTAACTTTTCTTTTATTTTCATGTTATCTTTAAGGTATATATTTCATCTTTCAGTTAATATATTTTTAATCAACTTATCTCAAAACTCTAATCTTCTATAAAAATCTTCTGTTGTTATTATCGCATATTTTATCTTTCTTCAATAAAAAGTTTCAGATAAAAATACTCAAAAATCTTCTTTATCTATTTCTCATATTAAAAATATATCTAATATTGATTTTCAAGGGGACATCAATTTATTTTTTATAGTTTCGTTTATTATTATAAGCTCTAAATCATTTTTATTTTTAAAATAATTTTTAACTTTATCTAAAGGGTTATAAGATTTTAAAAATATATTAGTAAAATCATTTATCAAATAAAACTTTGGATTTACATAAAATATTTTTTTTCTTAATTGTATTTTGTGTTTTAATATTCATAATTCTGTTAAGCTATCTAATTCTCTTTTTACAGAATTTATTTGCTCTCAAAGGTCTCTTGCTAATCATCTCATGTGAAATCAATCATTATTTCATGATTCATATTCTAAGAAGAATTTTTCTAGTAGTTTTGTTCTACATTTTGATCAAAATATTTTAGATATATCTATGTCTTTCATTTTTATTTGTTAATTACTTTAAATATTTTTTCATCTTCTTTAGAGTGCATTATTATTCATTCTAAATAGTGATAATGTAAATGTTCTACACTCCTTCATCATATACCATGCCTTATAAATGAAAAATAATTTTTGTCTCAAAAATAATTTTTCATAAAGATTTCAATATTTTTGAAATCTTTTAATTCTTCTTTACTTAAATCAAAAGTATTAGCTTTATGTTTTATTGGAAATGCAAGTAAGTTTTGTTTGTATCAATAGTATGGAAATTTATTAAATCTAACTTCCCAGTATTTTGTTTTATACAATACTAATTTCTTTTCGTCATTTTCTATTTTACAAAAAGGGCAATCTTTTTTGGTAAAATAGGGATTATTTTTCAGGTATTTCTTTCTGTCTCAAAACATTTTATCTTATTGTATAAAAAAATTAAACATTTTTATAAATTTATCTAAAAGATTCTAAAAATCAAATTTTAATTGATTTAATGCTATTTTTATATATATTGTAATAAAAAAAAATTTTAGATTTTATAACGATTTTAAAATATTATAATTATGAAAAGCTTAAAACAAGAACTAAAAGATAGGGGACTACTTTATCAAAATACAAGTGATGATTTATTTGAAAAATTTGATTCATGAGAATGAGTTTTTTATTGTGGTTTTGACCCTACTGCAGACTCTCTACATTTATGAAACTTTATAGGTTTTATGGTTGCTATACATTTTATGAGAAGATGAAATAAATATATAGCTCTTACTGGTTGAGCAACATGAATGATATGAGATCCAGGTTGAAAAGATAGTGAAAGAAGTTTTTTGTCTACAAAAGATTTAGATAATAATCAATTAAAAATATCAAACCAAATAACAAATGTTTTAGATAATCTTAAAAGATTTACAGGTGATGATTTCAAGTTTGATTTTGTTAACAATAAAGACTTCTATGTTGATATGAATTATTTAGATTTTTTAAGAGAAGTTTGAAAGTTCATCACTATTAATACTATGATATCAAAAGATAGTGTTAAAAATAGAATAGAAGACCCATCTAAGTCTATAAGTTATACGGAATTTTCTTATCAACTTTTACAATGATATGACTATTGTAAACTTTTTAATGATATGTGAGTAAGTTTACAAATATGATGACAAGATCAATGGGGTAATTTGGTAACTTGAACTGAGCTTATTAGAAAAAAATACGATAAAGAATCTTATGCTTTGACTTGGCCTTTGATAACTGATTCAACATGAAAAAAATTTGGTAAAAGTGAGGGAAATGCTATGTTTTTGGATAAAAATAAAACAACTCCTTATTTTATTTATCAATACTTTATGAATGTTTCAGACGAAGATTTATCAAGATATATGAAAATGTTAACTCTTATTGAAACTGAAGAAATTGATGAAATAGTTAAAAAACACTTAGAAAAACCAGAACAAAGAGATTGACAAAAGGTTTTAGCTTTCAAAGTTGTAGAAATAATACATTGAACAAAAGAAGCTGAATTATCAGAAAAAATATCAAATTTTATGTTTTGATGAGTTGATAAAATGGAGGTTCTTAATTGATTGGATGACAATGAATTACAAACTTTTAAGAATGCAATGTGAGGTTTTATTTATGAATGACAAAACTTTTTTTCAACAATAGTTGACTCTTGACTAGAATCTTCTAATTCAAATGCAAGAAATAGTGTTAAATCAGGAGCTATATATATAAATGAACAAAAAGTAGATGATTTTAATTTTGATATAAGTTCAAATTTTATAGATAATAAATTTTTACTTTTGAGAAAATGAAAGAAAAATTTTAGATTAATATTAAAATAAAAAAATAAATCGCAAAGCGATTTATTTTTTTATTACATTTTTAAGTTTTCTTCTATTCTACTCATTATAGTTTTATTTATTTTATTTTCATCATTATTGATCATTTCTATTAAATTTTCTAGTTTTAAAACTATAACTTCTATATCTGTAATAGCAGATACTGTTGCAGTTCTTTCTTCTTCATTTAGTAGAGCTATTTCTCAAAATATATCTCATGATGATAATTCGGCTATTCTATTTCATCCAATTGATATAGAAACTTTTCATCTTTTTAATATATATCATTCACCATTAGATTCTTCTCATTCTACAATTATCATTTCTCATGAATTAATTAGTCTTGTTTCACAGTTATCTATAATACTATCTACAATTTCTTTATCAAATCATTCAAATATTTTTAAAGAGTATATATTTTCTGGCATAAAACATTATTAAAAGTTAAATCTATTTTTATAATATCATTTATCTATTTATAATGCAAATTACATACTATATCCAGTTTTTTCATATTTTTCTCTAAAGTCTTTTATAAGTGACCAAAATATATTTTCTGTATATTTTGGGAAATTCTTTTCATTTTCCCAAACTATATTAAACTTTATTTTATTTCTCATGGTTGTTTCTCATACAGGGCAAGAACATGGTGAATATGGTATTTCTTTTTGTTTTAC
Source organism: Candidatus Altimarinota bacterium (assembly GCA_041694155.1). Lineage (GTDB taxonomy): Bacteria > Patescibacteriota > Gracilibacteria > BD1-5 > UBA6164 > JAAZVM01. Next base: position 10,692 of record JASMTS010000015.1, read on the forward strand.
AAAGTTAAGTATTTCTTTTTCTCTTATATATGCTAATGGCCTTACAAATGTTACATCTCATTTGCTCATTTTATTTACAGGAGGCATTATTTTTAGTTTTCTTCATTCAATCATATTCATCATGGCTGTAACAACTATATCATCCATATGATGTCAAAAAATTATTTTTGTTGCATTGTATTTTTGACATAATTTAAACATAGCTATTCTTCTAGCATAAGCACACCATTGACAACTTTGTCATACTCATTCATTTAGTTTTGACTCTGGAGGTAAATTTATATTTACTTTTTCTAGTGGTATTCATAATTCATCTTCAAAGTATTTTCTTTTTTCCTCGAATTTTATATCACAATCAATTAAAAATTCTTTAAATATATATACTCATCTTATTTCAAATTTTTCTTTTGCATGTTTTCTATATTCGTTTAATAAATATCATAATGCCATAGAATCTTTTCATCAAGAAACTCATAATAATACAGTTTCTCATTCTTGTATCATATCAAAATCTCAAATTGCATTACGCAGTTTTTTCATAAGTTTTTTTTCTAGAGAACTCATTTTATTTTTTTAAATAATTAAAATTTATAAAAAAGATTTTATAAAAAAAACTAAATTAAACAAATAAAAAAGCATACTTAATTTTAAGTATGCTTTTTTATTTGTTTGAAAAAATTATTTAGTTAGGTTAATAACTTCTTCTTCAAGATCTACTGAAGCTTCAGTTTCAGTTTCAGTTTCTACTGTATTTTCTTCTTCAGTATCAGAATCAGCTTCTTCAGTGTTATCTTCTGATGAATCAGTAGTATCTTCTTCTGTTTCAATTTCTTCCATTTCAACATTAATTTCTCCAGTATTAGTATTTTCTTCTTCTACAACTTCATTTGTATTACATGAAGCTAATAAAGACAATGATAAAATACTTAATAGTGCTATAATTTTTTTCATAATAACTATAATTATACATATATAAAAGTGTTTTCTTATTATATTAATTTTTTTTATTAATCAATAAGAATAGCTATATATAAAGCTTTTTTGTTTTACTTTTTTTTTATATATTTTATAATATATAATTTTGGTTTATTATTGTTTATTTTTAGTTGTTTTTTTATTTTTTTTTCTTATATTTATTATTGAGTTATTTAATTATTAAATCATTTCTTTATTATGAATAGAAGAAGATGAACATCTTTTCAAAAAAATATAAAAGATTATATAGTTCCTATAGTAGGTTTATTTCTTATACTTATCTTAATAGTATCATTTTTTAGATGATGAGATAATCCAAATGTTGATGTTGAAAACAATAATTGATTAAATATAACTTTGGATAGTGATTTTTCGGATGCTGTTATAGAGTACTCATGATGAAACAGGGAAGATTATGAGTGAGAGTCTGATTTATACAAATGAGAAAAGCTTATAGTGAGAGAAGGAAATGTTTCTATAACATCGCCTGAATTAGGAGTTGATTTTAGAATTAATAAATTATGAGAAATCAAATATCTTGAATCTGGATGATTTGAACATACTAGTTGAGATGTTTGGATCAATACTACATCTCCAATTGATGTTAATATGAATTTTGCAAAATTAAAAATAGGTGAAGATTCACATCTTTCTCTTTCTCAAAATGAAGTTTCTTCTACGATATATTTGGTTTCTTGATTTTTAGAAGTATCAAATCTTGTATGAAGAAACACTGTGTTGAGTTCTTGAGAAAAAATAAGTATTTCTAGGAGTGATGCATCTAGTGAGGATATTGACTTATCTTTATCAAAAGAATCTTTAGATGAATTCTTTATAAGATCAGATTGGTTCTTGTTAAATAATTGATCAAACTATATTGATAATCAATCTAATAATAACGAATCAACTTGAAGTGGTGAAACTTCATCTACATTATCATGATCAGGATCTAACTTTATTAGATGATGAAATAGTTACCTAAGTTTTGATAACTTAATTGATGAATCAAATGTTTCTTCTTCTAGTATAAATATATCATGAACATATAATTCTGATGTAGTATATGACTTTACAGTTAACTGAAAAACAGCAGATTTAAATAGTGAAAACTCAACTTTTCAAGTTGAATGAGTTGATACATCTAATTCTGTGAATGATTTAGTTTTCAAGGTTTATAATGATTCAAATTCAATAGTTTCAAAATTTGTATATACAGTCTATTATTCAAATTGAAATAACTCTTCTTGAAATAATAGTAGTTGATGATTTAGTGTTAAAACATATGATGTTGATTGAAGTGATTTCAAATTTACTTCTCCAACTACTTCTAATTCTTATACAACGACTGATACTTTTGTTACTATTAGGTGACAAGTTAGTAATGAAAATGTAGATAGAGTTACTGTTAATGATTATGAATTATCTTCATTTAATGGATCTACATGGAGATATCATGCAGATGTTGACTATAATAACCTTGCTGAATGAACAAATGTTTATGAAGTTAAATATTTTTCATGAGATGATTTGATCTATACAAATTATTATACTATAATAAAAAGATCAAATTCAAATAGCTCTTGAGTTATATCTTGAGAATCAAACATATAAAAAAATCCTTACTTATTTGTAAGGATTTTTTTATATGTTATTAACAGCTACATCAGCTACCACAACCATCAGGTGAACATCATCAACCTTCTCATCATCATATAATGCTGATAAACATTGATTTTATTTCTTCATCACTAGGTTCTATTCATTCAAAAATAGTATCTTTAAAATCTATAGATTCTTCTTCTACTATAAGAGCAGGTTCTTTTTCTATATTTAATTCATTCTTTGTTTCTTCATCATTAGTTAATTCTAATTGAATAAAGTCTTTTAGTCATAATTCTTCTAATGAACTTTCTACTTTTGTTAATAAGTTTTTTGTACTATTTTCACTTCAGTATAATTTTACTTTCATATATATTTCTTTATCAAATAAAAATACAATTTAATTATATATTAAATTGTATTTTTCTAAAATTTTTTATTTACTTTCTTCAGTATCTTGACTAGATTCTTCAGTAGTAGTTTCTTCTTCTTTAACTTTTCTTGGTTTAGAAACCATAGCTACAACGTCATCGCTGTTATTAAATACTTCCATTTTTTTAGTATCTATATTTAAGTCTGAAACTTTTATAGAATCTCACATTTCTTTAAGTTGACTAAGATCAACTTCTATAGAATCTACTAAGTCTTTAGGTAAAACTTTTACTTCTAATTCTTTTATTTTTTCTTCAAGTATACCTCATTCTTTTACAGCAGGAGAATTACCATTAAATTCTAGGTGAATTTTTGTATGAACAGCTTCTCATTTTACTACAGCTAAGAAGTCAACATGTAAATAGCTTCCAGTAACTGGTTCTTGTTGGTAATCATGTACCAGTACTTCAATATTTTTACCATCAACTTCTAAATTTATTATATGAGATTCTCATGAAACTCTAAATAATTTTAAAAATTCAGGGTATTCTACTTTTATTTTAATTGCTTCTTGTTTTTTACCATATACTACTGCTGGTATCATCTTAGCACTTCTAATTTCGTTTAGCTTCTCATCATCTTTTCTGATTTGAGCATTTAAATTTAATTTTTCCATAATATTGATTTTGATATAAATAATTAATGTTATATTAAAAAGCTTGCAAATTCTATTCATAAAAGATAAATTTGCAAAACTTTTTTTGCAAAAAAATGTTTTTATTGTCTTATTTATTTTATTATTAATCTATCATCACTTATTTCAAAGTTTAATTTATATATTCATTTTTTATTTAAAATAAATAATTCTCAATCATAATTGATATAAAAATCAATTATTTCTTCTCATCATCACTCTATTTGTCAAATATATGTTAAACTTTTTGTATTAATAAAACTCTTAGAATTTGTATTAAATACCCATATCTTGTTGTTCATAAGCATATATAAATATTTCAGCTCATTTCTTGCTTTTATTGATATTTTACTTTCATTATCATATTGATAATTATCAGGTAATTTATTTAGTATAAGAGATTCCATTCTATAAGGAGATGAAAAAAACTTAATCATTGATAGATTTTCTTTTAACATATAAAATCATCAATCTATTCATATGTCTAATACTTCTCAGTTTTGTTCTAAATCTCAGTCTTTTAAATATGGTGTTCATGATCTAAAACTATTTAAACTCAAAGAGTGTTTATTTATTTGATTATTTTCTGTTAATGTATATAGGTTTGATGAGTAAGATTCAATATCTTTTATATTTCACCATGAAGATTGTCAGTCTACTTTTACAAAGTCAAAAAATCAATTACTTGTAAATTTTACTATTTTTGATTTTGTAGTTAATAAGTATAGGTTTCCGTTTATTTCTACAGCATCTTTGAAGTACTCATCATTTGATAATGAATTAAACATATATATTTTTGCATCAGACTCTTCTGATATAATAGGTCATACAACTGATTTTTTGTTTACTATATAGTTTCTTGAGTTGTACCTTATTATTTTTACATGTTCATTTTCTCTTGATTTGTATATTAAGTTTTCATCACTTATATCAAATGTTTCTATTTTGTTGAATTGGTTTTTTAGTATATTTATATTCTTGTTTATATCTTCTAAGTCACTAAGGAAAAGTTCTTGTTCTTTTGTATTGGAAATTAATTCTTCTGCCTTATTTATGTTATTTTCAAATACTTCTTGGTTTGAAACATTTTCTGAGGCTATTCTTATGTAGTTTCTTATTTCTATAATGTTGTTTTTTGCTTCTTCTTTTTGTTCTGTTTGTGTTGTTACTGAGACTATTTTATCAAGAGTGGTATATAGAAAAAATATAGATATACTTATTCATATTATAAAAATTATATTTTTTATATTTTTTGATTTTGAGTTTAATTTTTCTTTTAATATTAGAAAATATCAAATTATTTGTTTTAGTAGTTTGTTATCTAATAATTTTATTGAATAATCTTTTATAAACTCTATTTTTTGGTTTTTTTCTTTTATATTTTCATTTTGATATTTAAGTGAACTTACTAAGCAGTTTTTGTTTATAAGTTCTCAACCTAAGATATTTTTTATATTTTTGTTAAATATTTCTATATCTTCTGATAATACCAATCAATCTATTAAATCACTTTTTGTTAGGTGTTTAAGTAAATCTATAGTAGAGTTTATAACTATATCTCAATTCATTAGATTTCAACTAGATATATATGAGAAAAGTTTTTTATTTTCATTTTTTTCAGTTAACTCTACTACTTCAGAGTTTTTATTTATAAGATATGCAGAACTTTCTCATATATTTGAAAAAATATAATTATTTTCATTTAATATTGAAATTATCATATCTAATTCATTTTTTGACTCATCTTCATCTTTTTGCCAAGTTTTTATGTATGAATTTATGCTTTCTAATGCTATCGAGAAATCTTTATAAGCATCCTTTTTATTTATTTTGTCTAATATATATTCTAATGCATTATTTAAAATGTTTTCTGCTAACTTTCAATTGTTTGAGCTAACAAGAATAAAACAGTCTAGGTTTTTGTCTAAATTTATTTTTCTTTTAATTATTGTATTTTTTTTGGATAAATCTACTTTTTTTGCACTTATTTCAAACATTTTATTTTCATTATGTATTATTTAATTGCTTTTAAAAATTATATAAAAAAGTTTTAAATTTCAAAATTGAAATAAAAATATTTTTTTATATAATAAAATAATATATATTTTTAATAAGAATAAATGTTATTAGTTAGATGAAAAAAAGATTTAGAAGGTAGTGTAAAAATCAGTTGATCAAAAAATGCTGCATTACCTATATTATGAGCAGCTCTTATGCTTAATTGAAAAATTAAGCTTAATAGAATGCCAAAAATATGAGATGTAAACACTTTTTTAGACATATTAAAATGAATATGAGTTGACTATAATTGGGAGTGATGAAGTTTGATTTTGGATTCTTCCAATATTAATAATGATAATTTGAATTTTGAAAAAATAAAGAAAATTAGATCATCAATTTTTTTACTTTCTCCATTATTACACTTTTTTTGAAGTATAAAAATACCTTTTCCAGGATGATGTAAGATATGAAGGAGACCAATAGATTCACATCTTAATTGATTGAAAGCTATTTGATATGATTATACTTATGAAAATGACTATATATCATTGGACTGAAAAATGAGTGATTGAGATAAAATTCTTAACTGATGATTTTGAGTTAGTTCTACTGAAAACCTTATTGTTGCAAATGTTTTGAGAAAATGAAAAACTACTATCAAATCATCTGCAATAGAGCCTCATGTTATGAATTTGATAAGTTTTTTAAGAAAAGCAGGAGCTGATATAAAAATTAGATATAATCATGAAATAATTATTAATTGAGTTGATAGTCTTGTTTCAGATTTTGAATTTGACATAGTAGCTGATTATATTGAATCAGGTACTTATATGGTTATTTGAGCTCTAGCTTCAAAAGAATATATTGATATAATTGATGCTAGAATTGATGATTTATATGTATATATTGAAAAACTTAAAGAAGCATGAGTCAAAGTTGAAGAATTATGAAATGATACTCTTAGAGTTTATAGAACAAAAGATATTAAATCTATAAATATACAAACAAATATTTTTCCATGATTTCCAACTGATTTACAGTCTCCATTTTCAATACTTTTATCACAAGCTAACTGAGTTAGTAAAATTCATGAAGTATTATTTGAATGAAGATTAAATTTTTTGGTTGAACTTGAAAAAATGACAGCAAATTTGGCTATAATGAATCCTCATGAGGCAGTATTATTTTGACCAAATGATTTGAAGTGAGGAGTGACAGTCACATCTTGGGACCTTAGAGCAGGTGCTGCAATGGTTATAGCAGCTTTGATAGCAAAGTGAGAAACACAAATTTCAAATGTTGAATATATTTATAGAGGTTATGAGGACTTTTTGTTAAAACTTAAGTCATTGTGAGCTGATATTAAAGAGGTTTAATTTTTAATTAATTTTTATGAAGTGATTGTGAATAGGTTTAATTATTTTTTGAATAATTATAATAGCTTTTCCAGCTATATTAGTATTTTTAATAGGAGGTTTTTTCATATTTTTATGAATTAATTTGTTAACTTTTTTTTGAGTATTTAATAAAACAAAACAAAGTAGGGAAGATTATGTAAAGTTTTGAAATTATAAAATATATAGAGAAAAAAAATAAAATAGAGTTTTTTAAAAAACTCTATTTTATTTTGTATCAAAAAATGTTATAATAAATAAAATAAAAAATAAAAAATTAATATGAAGGATATATTTTTATATATATTATTGGCTGCAATATCTTTTTTTCCTATAGTTATATGGGCTTATTCTTTTACATATATAGATAATAACCCTATAAACAAAAAGAGATTTTTTTTGTGAATTCTTTGATGATGACTTGCTGTTTTTCCAATATTAAATATGGACAAAATAGTTAAGTTGTTAGATTTTGATTATTTAAATATATTTTATTATGCTTATGAATTAAAATCTTTTTTTAGTAGTATACAATTTGGTGTTTCATTGTGATTATTTTTGCTTTTTATAGTTTTGTTTTCTTTTTTATTGTGATGATTTATAAAAAATAAATTAGATATATTTAAAATCTATATCAAAAATATAATAGTTTTTTTTGTTTTTATATTTTTTTCAACTTTAATTCTATTTATATTATGATTTCTTTTAAATAAAGTTAACTTTAGTATAGATGACCCAGTTTTATTTTGAAATATAGTTTTTGATACTCTTAAGTTAATAATTTTTTACTATTTTATTATTGCTTTTATAGAAGAAGCTTCTAAGCATTTTAATTTTTTACAATCAGATGTTTTCAAAATCAAATCTATAAAAGACTGAGTCTTATATTCTATTTTTATAGCTTTATGATTTAGTTTTATAGAAAATATATTGTATTTATATAATTATTATCAGGTATACTGACTTAACCTAGAGTTATTAAAAATTTACTTTTTTCGTTCTACTTTTTCTGTAGTTTTACATATACTAGCTAGTAGTGTAGTTGCTTATTATTTTTCAAAAGCCCTTATATTGTATAGAGAAAAAGATTTAAGTTTCCCATATTTAAAAATATTTCTTTTCTGATTAACATTTGGTATAATTATACATATGTTTTTTGATATATTCTTAACTCTAGGTTATAGCTTTATTATTTTTTTATATTTTATAGGTTGATATTTATATGTTAGTTCTATCTTTTATAAGGATTAAATAAAAATAGTTAGCAAGTGCTAACTATTTTTATTTAATCTATAGGGTATAAGTATTTTGTATCTGTTATTTCCCAACTATCATCACTAGATTTTAATTTGTTGAAGAATCAATCGAAGTGTAATAATCAATAAGTTATATATATCTTATCATATTCAGATTCATTAACTTTTTGTGCTAAATTTTTATCTCTTTCGTCAATGATAACTTCAAATATATCTTCTCCTCCTATACTTTTTTGTAGAGATTTTTGTATATATTCATTTCAAATTATATTATTTAATATTGCTTGGTTTATATATACTATGACATTTAATTCTTTTTGATTTAATCAAGCTAGTGTTTCTATTATTTGTTTGTTTGCGTCTATTGGTTCTTTAGTTTTATTATTTATTCAGTTGGTGTTTTTTTTATATATTTCCATTATAGTATCTATATCTAGATCAACATTAAAATCTAAATCGTTAACTAGTCATAAAAAGTCTACATTGTTTTGATTTGTAACACCATATAACTTAGAAACATTTTTATATAAATTTTCATCAAAACTTATTCATAATGCCTTATTAAAATCTTGCATATTTTCTTTTGTTCATCATTTTACTCATTCATAAAAATATACTCATCAATCTTTTTTAAAATTTTTTATATTTTTTTGTATTTCCAAATAATACTCTGGACTTCAAATATGTACCATAGATTGAAACTTAATTGTTTTGTCTCAATTTGAAATTGTATATTCTGGCATTTTCGCTTTATATACTTCGTTAGACAAATAAGCCCAAGTTCATATTATAGATACAGTAATAAATATAAAAACTGATATGCTGAATAAAAATTTTGAAGAGTACATATAGAAATCACTAATTTCTTTTTTTCTAATTTTTTTCCATAAAATATGAAATGAGTAAAATATAATTAAATAAAATGATATACTAATAATAAAGCTTATTATTCACACTAATCAATTAAAATAGTATGCTATAGCTATAAAAATAGATATTAGAATTATTGTTACTATATTTTTAAAGTTCATTATTTTATTATTAATATTAAGTAAAACTTAGTTTATTTATTTTTTGATTTTAATAAAATTTTTTTTATACTATTAACTAGTTTAATAATTATTATTAATTGTTTATGAAAAAAATATTTTTTAGTTTGATTGCTTTGTTTTTTTTGAGCTTGAGTTTTCAAACAGTTTGAGCATCAACTATATGGTGAACAAGCGATACTGAAATACCTTATTGTAACTGAGATGATTGTTGATTAGATCAATGAGTACAACAGGTAAAAGATTCTGGTATCGACGGAGTTGTTACAGAATGAAAAGCTTCTGAATATGTTCAATGAATTACAGCTTATATATTATGATTTTTATCTATAATAGCTGTTTTGATAATAATTTATGCATGATTTAACCTTTTGACTTCTGCTTGAGATGAAGAAAAAGCCAAAAAATCAAAAACAATTATTATTTTTACAATATTATGATTGGTTATTATATATTTGGCAGGTCCAATAACTACTTTTGTTGTTGATGTACTTACTCAAGGTGGATAAAAGATTGACTTTTTTTAAAAGTCAATCTTTTAATTTGTCTTTATTTTTATTATATGATATTATTATATTGTAAATAATATATTTAATAAAAAATTTATATGACAGATAAAAAACATGTAATTTCTTGATCAAAAAACAATTTACCTTTATGACCTATGATTTTTTTGGTTTTTGTTTTAGTTGTGACTGCAGGGTTATTTTTTTATAATAATCATTTAGATAAGAAAAATAGTCAGATTTTATCAAGAATTGATAAGATAGAATCTAGTATAGAAAAAATAGAAGAAAACCCTAAGGTTCAAATTTATTCATTACTAGATATGAATACTACATTTATAAGTGAATTAGAAAAAAGAAATAAAATAATATCATACATAAATCATTTGAGATATATACAAAATACTTATTGATTAAGTTTTGATTGATTCAGTTATTCTAATTGAAAGATTTCTACTACTGCTACAGTTAACTCAACAACTGATGATGGTATTGCTTATGAAAAAACTGTAGATTTTATAAAAAAATATAGAGAATCAGATAATGCAAAATTTAATTTAGAATTTATCAATTCTTTTGAATGAATGAATACTTTAAAGTACAATATTAATTTTGAATTAAAATAATTTAAATCTTTTATAATAAAAAATATGCATAATATTAAAAAAAATAGTAAAATTTATTGATATATAATGATATTATTGTCAATTTTTATACTTTTATTAGTAACAAGAACTCAAGTTACAGAAACACAAGTAAAGCTTGATGATATAATGATAAATGAAAATCTAGAAAGTGATGCAAGAGATAAGTTATCAAGATTAAATAATATTGAAAAAAAATTAAACTCAGAAAATGAGCTATGAATAGAACCATATATGAATGAAGTTAGTGAGGATAAAATAATTGATTATATATATTCTAAGGTAGAAGAAGATAACTCTAAATATGAAGATTGATTATCTGTTATAAGAAATATAAGTATAAGTAAATGAGATATAAATGAAGTTTGATTTACTGAAGCAACAGTTAATATAAACATGAGAGTTCCAAATGAAGAAAGGATGTTACAAATGTTAGATTTTTTTACAAACAAAGATTCTAAATATAAGTTTTTTTTGACTTCATTTAATTATCCTAATATTAGTAATTGATCTAGTTTCAATATAACAATTCCTCTAAAAATATTTTATAAATAAAATTATGGAAGAAAAAAAGAATTTAAATAAAGAAATTATACTAAGAAAAAAAATTTGAGTTGTAGATAAGTATAATTTTTATGAATACATATCGGTAATGTTAGACTGATGAGTTTGAGTTACTGAAGCATTGAAATCAGTAGAATCTAAGATTTCTAGCCCTTATTTTAAGCAAAAAATAAATGAGTTAGTAACTTATATATCTTCATGAGATTCTTTTTCAAAATCAATGAAAAAGATGCCTAATGTTTTTGAAAGTTCAGAAGTATCTATAATAGAATCATGAGAAACAACATGACAATTATCAGCATCTCTTATGAAACTAAGTGATGACCTTAAAAAACTTCATGAATTAAAAAATAAAATAAAAAGTGCATTAACTTACCCACTTATAATTTTTATATTTTTAATATTAGCTTTAGTTATTGTTCTGGCTTATGTTATACCAGCGATTCAGCCTCTTTTTGTAGATTCTGATGTTGAACTTCCTGCTGCTACAAAAGCATTAATTGCTACTTCAGATTTTATTATTTATAATTACTGGATTTTAATATTATTTTTCTCTACAATATTTGTTGTTTTTATGATATATAAAAATACTAATTCTTGAAAGGAAAATATAGAAAAATTCGTATTGGATATACCTTTAGTGTGAAAAATATATAAGAATTATATATTAGCCAATATTGCTGCTAACATGTCTAGTTTGATATGATCTTGAATATGAATAGTTAAAGCTCTTTGACTTGTTTGAAAGTCATCAAATAGTGTAATATATATGAATATATTTGATGATGTAATATCAAAAGTTTCATCTTGAGATACTATTGTTCACAGTATAGAAGAGGTTGATAAAGAAAAAGAATATTTTCCTTCTGATTATTTACAAATGATGTCTGTTTGAGAAAAAACTGCTAGTTTGGAAAGTATATGTGCAAAAATAAATACACAATACCAAAAAGAAGTAGATTATTCTCTTGCTAGGTTAACAAAATGGATAGAACCTATAGCTATACTTATATCAGGAGTATTTATTTTATGGTTTTCATTTGCTATTTTTTGAGCAATTTTACAAGTTACACAAACTGTATGATAAAAACCCAAAAATTATTTTTAATTTTGGGGTTTTTTCTTTATAATAAAATTAATTAAAACTAATAATTAAAAATGAAAATCAATTATAAGTGATTTACTTTGATGGAATTTATGGTAGCATCAAGTATTATAGTAATAATAACTTTGTTAACATACATACCATATAGTCATTATCAAAATAAAGCAAAAATAAAAATATCTTCTCGTGAAATAAGTCAGAGTTTTTATGAAATAAAAAATATGGCTACTTGATGATTAAAATATGATGATGGGAACCCTAGCTCTATATTTAATGGTATTAATACTTCAGTTGCTTTATATATAACAACTGAGGACACAAACTCTAATATTATAAGGTTTTTTGCTTATCCACATGATATTCAAGAATCAAATATTACAAATAATGTCAATTCAACTACATCATTAATAAAACAAAAAAAACTTCAGGATTGAGTTTCTTTTATAGATCTTTGATGATATGATAATTTATTATTTTTTTATGAATCTATAACATGAGATTCTAAAATATATACATTTAATTGATGATCAAAGTCAGAAGCTACAGATGATATTTATGACATAACTATTTCATATAAAAAATCTTCAAGTAATAGTTTAAAATCAGAACTTAAATATTATTCAGAAACAAATATAATTGATTATAAATAAAATATGCAACAAAAAAACAAAAAATGATTTTCAATAATTGAAATAATGATTTGAGTATTTATATTTTCTATATGAATAGTTAGTGTTTATTCATTAATAATCACTACATTAAAATTAAATGATTATAATAAAAATTATATAATAGCTGCTAATCTTGCTAGGGAACAAGTAGAGTTGGTTAGAAATATAAGAGATAGTAATTATTCTAAAATACAAGTATATAATCAGATAAATCCATCTAATAATGATCATTCTAATGTTTTTGAGTATTGAAAGTATTATAAAATAGAAAATAACTTTTCTTCTAACTTATCATCTTTTCCTGTAAAGGTTGATGAAATAAATAATTTTTGAGAATGAGAGTCTGAATTAAATTGAAAAATGCAAAATTATAAATTATGTATTAATTCTGACTGATTTTATACATTTGATTGTAGTAGTAATGAAAAAACACCATTTTTTAGGTATATAAAGATTGAAAGGGTAAAATATAATGAATGATGAACCCAAGAATTTATTGACGATGCTTTTAAGGTATACTCTAAAGTTGTATGGTATAGTAAATGATATAATGAATTTGAATTAAACAATATTTTTACTGATTTTAAAAGATTTTAAATATGAAATACATAAAAAAATGATTCACTTTGATAGAAGTTGTAATATGAGTTACTATATTTTCTATGATAATGATATCTGTAATGTCTATATATATATTGGCATCAGATACTTCTTTAAAATCAGATATTAATAGGGCAATGCATGAAAATATAAAAAATGTTTTTACTGATGTCTCTGAAAATATAATAAACAACTCAATTTCTTGAGTTTCTAGTAACCTTCCTGATGCATGTAATATTAATCTAGGATCTAATAATTATAAAAGATGAAATAAGCTTTGTGTTTGATCTGATGAATACTATTTATCTAAATATAATTGATCTGATTATATAAGAGTAGATAGCTCTGAATGCTCTGATATATCTGATCAGTGTTATATTGTGAAAAACTCAGTTCCTATAACTAATAGCTTAGTTTCAGTAAAAAAACTAGAATTTATAGTGACAAACACATATTCTAAAAAAGCAACTATAATTATAAGCCTTATGCCAACAATAAAAGCTTGAGTTAAACCTTCTCAAATAGAAGACAATATATTAAATTTCCAAACTACTGTTAATAATAGACCTTTTTAAAAAAAATATTATGAAAAATGTAAATAGTAAATGATACTCTACAATAATATCACTTTTATTGATATGATTTTTACTTGTTCTTTCTATATGAATATTTAGGCTTATTTTAAATGAGATGAAAATAAATAGAGCTATGTGAGATTATATCAAATCATATGCATGAGCTGAATCATCTCAAGAATTAGCTTTATTATGAATAAAGAAAAATTGATATTGATATGTATGAGAAATAGATAGTACTATAAATAATAAATCTGTAGTTTTGTCAGAAAACCCAACTGATAAATCACTTTTTCATCCAAAAAAAGATGTAAAAATATTTTTTAAAAATGATTGAAAAGTAGATGAATATAGTTGAGAGCTAGAACCATTATGATATGATATAATACCTTTGTTTTATATAGATGATACAGGTGATCACTGAATAACTAATTATAATTTTGATATTACTTCTTGATCAGAGAGTGATATATCTTGGAATATAGTATGAGATGATGCATGACTTTCTTGAAAGTGAGAAGATACTTTATGAGTTAAAAAAATAGTTGATAGTTCATGACAATTTGATTACTCACAGAGATCTATTCAAAATTTTTTGTGATCTTCTAATGTTAATTATTTACTTATAAATAATATAAATACTTCTCAAAATGTTAGTTATAAAATAACAACTACAAATCCATGAGAGTATTTTACCAAACCTGTTTTAAATATAATATCTAGTTGAGAGTTATGAGATTATAGGCAAAATCTTAATACAAGGCTTGATAATAACGAATTTTTGAATATTTTGAGGTATTCTGTTTATAGTAACTAAAATTATGCTTTTCCCTTAATTTAGGTATTTTAGCTAATATTTTATTTTTTTATATTAATCTTTATAAAAGAAAATAAATTTTTTTTGTAAAAAAATTTGCATTTGCTTTAAAGATAGCTAAACTAAAGGGTGTTTATATTTATAACATTTTGTTAATATGAAAAAACAAGATTTTATTAAAGCAGTTGCTGCTGATGCTGGTTTAAGCCAAGATGCTGTTTCTAAAGCTTTAACATCTATGATAGATGTTATTACTGATGAATTAAAAGCTGGAAATGAAGTTAATATAACTGGTTTTGGTGCTTTTAAAGTTTCTTCAAGAGCTGCTAGAAATGGTCTAAATCCAAGAACTAGAGAACCTATTAAAATTCCTGCTATGAATTCTCCAGTTTTTAGAGCTGGTAAAACATTAAAAGAATCAGTTAGATAATTTATTCTTTTTAAAAAAACACTTATTATTTGATAAGTGTTTTTTTTGTTTTTTTTACATTTTAATGTTATAA
Source organism: Candidatus Altimarinota bacterium (assembly GCA_041694155.1). Classification (GTDB taxonomy): domain Bacteria; phylum Patescibacteriota; class Gracilibacteria; order BD1-5; family UBA6164; genus JAAZVM01. Next base: position 26,017 of record JASMTS010000015.1, read on the forward strand.
TAAAAATAATTATAACTATAGATTATTTATTTATGAGCAAAATATACATAGATAAACTGAAAGATTGACATGATAAATATGAGATTATTTCTTCTTTATTTGATAAAGAGGGGAATATTTTCGTTGAATTTATTTATAAATCAAAATTTGAAAATACAAAAGATTTAAGAGATTTTGTAGATATTTTATGTGAAGAATTAAATTTTTCTGATAAACAAAAGTGAAGGTTTATACTAATTGCAGATGAATTAAATAATAATGCTATAGAATATTGAAGTTCTCCAGAATCTTTTAATGTATTAAGGATTAAATCATACATAGAAAATTGAGAAAAGTATTTTAATTTAGAAGTAGAAGATAATTGAGATTGAAAAAGTCCCAAAAAAGCTCTTGATATGGAAACAATGAGGGCTCATAAATTAAAACTAGGTTATTTTTGACATAATTCTATAAGATGAAGATGATTATTTTTAATAATAGTAAAATTAGTTGATAGATTGTTTTTTAAAAACTCAAAAGATAAATGATTAATCGTATGAATTAAAACAAAAATATAAAAAGTATTTACTCAGAGTAAATACTTTTTATATTTTTTTCACATTGGTTGATGTTTTCACTTGGACAATAAAATATTTTATTACTAACTCTTAAATCTATATAATATATATCAGATTTACTTATTTGCTCACTTTCATTATTAAATATAATCAAATTTCTTATTTGATTTTCTATATTATCTGATCAGTCTAAAGAAAATATAAGTATAACATCATTTTTTGTTATTATATGCAACTCTCTTTCATTTTCATAGTATTTTAATTCTTTTATATTTATATCTATTATATTATCTTTTATAACTCTTTGTATTTCTTTTATCTTTAGAATATATTTAGCTTCAAATATATTTCTATAATCAAGAAACATAGAGTCTCAAAAGTCTTTTTTTACTATCAATGTATCTAAGTCTTCATCAATTTTATTTTTTGGTATTAAACTACCATTTTCTAATATTATATAGTTTTTTCATTCAATATTAACATTATACAATTTTTTAAATGAACCAATTGTCATTTTTAATGTATTAGGTAGTTTTATTTTTAAGTCTAGTATTCTTATATTATCTTGATAGTTTTTTAATTTATTAAATACATCTCTTTCTTTTATATTGAATATTGTTGCTCATCTAAAATCCTCTACAGACTTATAGGCAATATCCATATTTGTAGAATTATCTAGTTTTGTTATTTCAATGTATTTTACTTTAAAAATTGGAGATAGGGTAATAATTATTCAAATAATTATTAATAAGATAATACTTATCAAAAAATAAGGTATTATTTTTTGTTTATTATTTTTTCATAATTTTATTTTAGAAAAATCTATATTTATATTTTTTCTTTTTTTTGTAAATTTAACTCAATCTTTTTTTGTAAGTAATAATTTAGACTTATTGTTTTCTCTTGTTTTTTTATTTTTTTTTATAAATTTTTCTAAAATTTTTTTATTATTTTCTATCTGTTTTTTTATTTTTTGAAACATTTTATTATTTGTTAACTTTATTTATTGTATCACATACTTTTTGTCCTATTTCTCATTTACTATCATATCTATATCTTATTCTAGGAAGTTTTCTTATACTCATCATTTTGTTATATTTTTTTTGTATTTCATGATTGTGTTTTGCAAGTGTTTTTGGTAATATATCTTGGTTTTTGAATGAGCTAACCCATACATCCAAATAAGATAAATCTGTGCTTATTACTATATCTGTTATGTTTATTATTCAAAAATCACTTTGTATATCATCTATTTCCTCCATTATTAAATTAGATATTATTTCTCTGGATACGCTTTCTAATTTTTTTATTCTATCTTTGTTCATATTTGTCTATTTTTTATAATTTTTAATATATATTAATATACAAATATATTTAATTTTGACAAATATAATTTGATAAATATAATTCTCATACTTTTAAAATAAAGTATTATTATTTAATTTCCTTAAGGGGATAGAAAAACATGATTTACGCAGTAAAAAATGAAGGTGAAACTAACGAAAAAATGATCCTTAGATACAAAAAGTTATTTTTCCAATCAAGAATGGCTAACAAACTAAGAGCAGAAAGATATGCAGTTGGAAAACCAACAAAGAAAAAGCAAAGACATTCTGCTATCGTTAGAGAACACTATAGAATGCTAAATAATAAAGTATACTTTTAATTAGTATATTAATAAAAGTTCAAGTTATTTAACTTGAACTTTTATTTTTTACTTTAAAATATATAATATAATAAATAATAATAAAAATTATAATTTATGTTTAAAAAAATTGTAGGACTTTGATTTTCTAGTAAGTGAAAAAATGCCAAAGATGTTAAAAAATATATTAATAGTCTTGTAGAATGATGAGCTACTGAGTTTTTTACCTGATATAATCCTCCAGAATGGTATACAAGATTTTGATTTGAGGTTAGCCCAAATGGTAGGTTTTCTGAGCATGAACAAATAACTGATTTTGAAACTTTAAAATCTATTTGTGAAGAAGTTCATAAACATTGATATGAATTGTTTATAAATCTAAATGCATGGTATTATACAGATGAAACTATGCCTTATATAGAAAAAATGGTGGATGATTTTATAAAAATAGGTATAGATTGAGTTATATGTTGAAATATAGGTATACTAGAATATTTAAAAAAAATAAATTATGTCTGAAAAATAAATATATCTACTATATTAGCTCTTTATAATAAAGAGGCAATAAGATTTATGCTAGATAATTATAATATTAACAAAGTTATTCTTAGTAGGGAAATAACCCTAAAAGAAATCGAATCTATAGTATTAGAATTTCCAGATATATTATTTGAAGTTTTTTGAGAATGAGATTTTTGTAGATATAATAACTGACTTTGTTATGCAGAGCATAAATATTGAGAAAAAGATATATGTACTGTAGTTGTTAATGATTTGATAATCAAGAAAAAATATAGAGCAGATTTCAAAAAAATAATACTTGATGATGATTTAGACAATCAAGAAAAAATACAAAAACTAGATGATACTTATTATAATATATTTGAACAAATAGAAAATATTTTTAGGGAAATAGATTTGTGAATTAGTGATGAATTAGAATTGAAAAATGATTTGGAAAAAATAATAAAAATATCAAAAAATAGAGTAGATTTATTTTTTGATGCTTTATATCCAGTTAATTCGACTAAAAATATAAATATTTTGACATACTTAAAAGCTTTGAAATATTTAAATAATAGTGATTATGATGATTTAAAAAATGAGATAGAAAAATCAATAAGGTCATGAATGAATTATCACCTACAAAAAGCTAAACAAATATGATGAGAAGCAAAATTAAAAGCCTATGAATTGGCTAATTTTTATAGTAAAAGTGATAATTTAAACCTTTATTGTTATCTATTTTTTTCAAAATTTAAAAATATAGAAACAGTAAAGTTTCCTACAAGATGAAGAAATCATAATGAAAAACTAAAATTAATAACACAAGTTGTAGAAAATCAAAATATAAAAGACTGACTTATAGATAGGTGAGTAAGTATAGAAAGAGCACACTATGATTTAACTTATTTATTTTGAGATAAGTTGTGGTTTAGAAAAATGTTAAGAGACTTATAATCTTTACAAATAATAACTTTTTTATAAAATGTATTTAATACTTGATAATTAATAATTTATGTGAAGAGGTCCAGTAGTACAAGCTAGAAAAGATGCAGTAAATGCTCAAAAGTGAAAAATATTTTCTACTCATGCAAAGCTTATATCTATAGCAGCTCAAAAGTGATGAGATCCTGACCAAAACCCTAGCCTTATGTCAGCTATAAATACAGCTAAAAAAGCATGAGTTCCAAATGATAATATAGATAGAGCTATAAAAAAAGGTACTTGAGAAGATAAATCTGCCGCAAAAATAGAGGAAATAATTTATGAATGATATGCTCCAGGATGAGTGGCTTTGATGGTACAGGCTCTCAGTGATAATAAAAATAGAACAGTATCTAGTATAAGGCATATTTTTTCTAAATTTGGGTGAAATATGTGAGAGTCATGATCTGTTAATTGGATGTTTAATAGAAAATGAGTTATATTCATAGATCCAAAAAAATATGATTATGAAAAAATAGAAGAACTAGCTATAGAGTGATGAGCAGAAGATATTATAGGAGAAAAATCTTATATAAAAATTTTAACTGATGTAGATGATTTTAGTGATGTAGAAAAGTTTTTTGAAGATAACGAAGTAGAAATACTTGAATCAAAATTAGATTTTGTTCCAGATAATGAAATTGAATTAACTGATTTTGATAAGGTTCTAAAGTTTACAAAAATGATAGAAGCTTTCAATGAAGATGAAGATGTTAGTTTTGTATCTAGTAATGAATTAATATCAGATGATTTACAAAATGAAGTAAATGAATATATAGAAAAGCATACATTTAAAAGCTAAAAAAAAGACAAGATTATTTTCTTGTCTTTTTATTTTTAAATAAAAAAAGTAAGCAATTTATTTTGCTTACCCTTTTTTAATTTCTTTCATTTTTAAAACTTCGTGTTTTCTAGTTTTTGGATTGTATTTTTTCAATTCAGGACCTTTTTTACCAGTTTCAAAATTCTTTTTTTGAATATTTGTAACGTGAACAAGGTTTCCAGTTTCAGTTGAGTAAAATCCAACATATGTTCTTCTACCTTTAGCCATTTTTAGCTTTAATTAATATATAAATATTGTCTCTTTGTTAGAGAGTTACTGGCAGATTATATAAAAAATATTTAATAAATCAAGTTTTTATTAAACTTTCATTATATCTGCTTCTTTTTGTTTATAGTGTTCATCTATATTTTTGTTTGCTTCTTCTATTATTTTTTGTAATTCAGATTCATATTGCTTTTTTTCATCTTCACTTATTTCTTTTTCATCTTCTGCTCTTTTTATGTCTTTTAATGAGTCTTGTCTTGAGTTTCTAATAGATACTTTTGCTTCTTCTGCCAATTTTTTGGCTACTTTTGATATTTCTTTTCTTCTTTCTTCTGTAAGAGGAGGTACTTTTATCATAACTGAATCAGCCATTGTTTGGGGGTTTAATCACATAGCTGCATCAGTAATAGCTTTTGCTATAGAGTGTACTATATTTTTGTCCCATGGTTTTATACTGATAGTTTGAGAGTCTAGGTTTGATATAGATGCTACATTTTGCATTGGTTGCATGCTTCAGTATTGATCTACAAGTATTCATTCTACCATAGAAGGATTTGCTCTACCTAACTGTAATTTTGAATATTCTGTTTCTAAGTGTCTTATAGATTTTTTTATTCACTCCTGAGCTTTTTCTAACATATATAAAATGGTTATTATAATAAATAAAATTAGTATTTTTACATTATATATAGCTTGTTTAAAAAATCAAATATTTGCTTTACTTAATTGCTTATTTTTATATTATTATAAATATAATTTATATATTTATAATATAATAAGAATCTTAATGACAATATTAGAAGTAAAAAATATATGTAAAAAATTATCTAAAAAACAGGTATTAAAAAATGTTAGTTTAAAAGTAGAAAAGTGAGAAATCTATGGATTTTTGTGACCTAATGGTGCATGAAAAACAACTACTATGAAGTCTATATTGTGATTAATTGAACCTGAAGAATGAGATATTTTATTATTTTGAAAAAAAGGACTTACTATTGAATCAAAGAAAAAAATATGATTCATGCCTGAAAATACTTATCTTTATAAACATCTTACTTGAATTGAATTTTTGAAATTTAATTGAAAGTTTTTTTGACTAAAATGACAAGAACTTGATAAAAAAGTAGAAAATTTGTTAAAAAGAGTTGGTCTTGAAAAATCTTGAAACAAGTATCTTAAAGATTATTCAAAGTGAATGTTACAAAGAGTATGACTTGCTCAATCTATTATTAATAATCCCAAATTATTATTTTTGGATGAACCAATGAGTTGACTTGATCCAATATGAAGAAAAATGGTAAAAGATTTAATAGTTTCTCTTAGAGAAGAGGGAACAACTATATTTTTTAATACACATATTTTAGCTGATGTTGAGGAAATATGTGATAAAATAAGTATAATAAATCATGGTGAAATTATTGTAGAAAATATGAAAGTAAAAGATATATGAGAAAGACTTGAAGACTTTTTTATTAAAAAAGTTAGTAGTTAAAAAAGCAGATATTAATATCTGCTTTTTTAATTTATTTCTTTTACTATTTCTTTTAGTGTTCTTTCTATTTTATTTTTATCTTTTTTGATAAAATCAAGAGTAGCTTTGATAAGGGCATATATATTTATATTAGATTTTACTCAATCAACCCATTCAGGATTTTCTGTTATTTTATCATCAATAAAATCTATTTTTGGAGATATATATTTTATTTTTTTAGCCATTTTTAAACTATATTCATTGAAGCTTGTATTTTCTAAATAGTTTTTTATAAATTTATTCGCTCATCATCATGCCATAAAAAAGTTTTCAGGGCAAATTTCATCTTTTAATAGCTCTTCAAGTGTTATGGCAAGTACATCTTTGAATATTTCTAAAAATTCAGCTTTTTCTATTTCAAATACATCTTCATCTATTTTTTTTATTATTTCACTTTTAGTTAAGTTATAATTTGCTCTTACTTGTTTTATAAAATCATTTATTCAAAATGTTAGTTTTTTAGCTCATAGTATATATCAATCTTTTTTTACTATTATCGAAGTATGAGAATTTCATATATCTATTATTACAACATTTTTTTTCTCACTAAATAGTCATAATATGGCATATTCATTTGGCACAAATCTAAGTACATCTTTTTTTATATATTTTGATATATAATTTTTAAGATCAAACTTATTTTCAGTAAGAAATATATTTAGTACTGAAATATTTATTTCTTTTGGAGAGCTTCATGTTATAGTTTTTTTTGTCTTTCAATCAAGTTTTATATTTGATATATTGCTTATAATAAGTTTTAAATCATTCTTATCATAACCAGTTGTATCTTTTATTTTTTTGTAATTGTTTTTTAATGCTTTTTGCTCTATATCTCTCAATATATAATATAATTCATTTTCATTTATTTCTAAATTATCTTTTTCTCTAACATAATTTATTTTACTAGATTCAAAAAATAGGTTTGATGTAGGTATATTAATAATACATTTATCTATTTTTCTCTTTGCATCTATTTCTGCTTTTTCAAAAGCTTGTTTTATGTTCTCACAAACATTTCCCAAGTCTTTTATTTCTTGCATATATATATCATTCAAATCTTGTCTTTTTTCACCATATCATATCAACTCTATATCTCTATTAAGTATTTTACAAATACCAACTCTAGTTTTATATGTTCAAATATCTATGACTCATATATATTGAGCCTTTATTTTTTCTTTTTTAAAATTCACTATATTAATTTTATGATATATTATTTTTTCATATTTTTTTTAATAATCAATTTCATTCTGATATTTCTCATACTCATATCAATGCCATTGCTAGGTCCTCTGTTATTAATTCATCATTAGGAGCAATTATTAATGCTCTTTTTAATATAGCTATTCATTTATCTGTTTTTCCTAGCATTGTATATGCCCATCATAAATTTCTTAGTACTTCAGAATTGTTTCATATCAAGCTATTTGATTTTTCTAATAATTCAACTGCTTCTTTTATTTTGTCTTTTGATAGTAAAATAAATCATTTTAAATAATTTCATGTTGCTGATTCAGGATTTAATTCTAATGCAAAATCAGCTGCTTTTATAGCCTTATCTAGTTCTCATCTGTATAAATATATATCTGCTAATTCTTCATATAATCTATAATCTGAATTATATGAAACAAGACCATCTTCTATCAAAGAAATGGCTTTGCTGAATTTTTGTTCAGATTTTAGTTTTTCGACTTCTATTATAATTTCTTTTATCTTGTCCATTTTATTTTTTTATATTTTTAAAGGCATTATTATATGCTTGAAGCTATAGTCATAGTTTTTTTCAGGATCTGCTACAGGAGCTATCATTATTGGTGACAATGGATTTTCAAAACTTATACTTACATGAGTTGTTTCTATAACAGATAATACTTCTAAGAAATAAGTAGAATTTATACCTACCACATTATTTTCTCATTCTACTACTCATACAAGTGTTACATCTCATTCTCATATTTGTGTTTCAGATGTTTCTAACTCTATTCATCTTTCAGAACTTAAACTCATTTTTATAGAATAATTGTTTTCTTTACTTACCAAATTTATTTTTCTCAATGCTCCTATCAAATCAATTCTATTTACTTCTGCTTTTGTAGTGTAAGAATTAGGGAAAAATCATTTGTAATCTGGAAACTTACCATTTAATAGTCTAGAAAATATTTTTATATTACCTGTTATAAATGCAATTTGATTATCTCATGAAACTACTTTTACATCTTCTGAGTCATCAATTATTGACTTTATTTGGTTACAAGTTTTACTTGGAATTATTTGTGAAAAGTCAGTATTTACTGAATCGTTTAATATAGTTTTGTATTCTGATAATCTAAAGCTATCTGTTGATGCAAATATTACTTCATTGTTTTTTATATTTACATACAATCATGCTAATGTAGGTCTTATATTTCATTCTGCACTAGAAAAAAGTGTTTTATCTATAGATTTTTTTATTATTTTACCACTTACATCAAGGCTTATTTCTTCTTTTATTGATGGTATAAGAGGGAATTCATCAGCTTCTACTCATTTTAGTTTTAATTTTCAGCTACCTGTAGATATTTTTATACTTTCATCATTTAATAGCTCTATTTTTACTTCATCATCTGTTACTAGATTCATATAGTTAGTAAATAATTTACTTGGTATACAAAATGAACCTTCAGTTTCTATGTTAATATCATCATATATAACATATTCTATAGCCATTTCAAGATTATTTGATGTAAGAACTATATTTTGATAATTAACTTTTATCAAAATATTTTCTAAAATAGGAGTTGTAGTAACTGATGCTGTTGCATGGTTTACTATTTCTAATCATTTTTTTAATTGTTCAGTTGATATGCTAAATTTCATGCTTTTTTAAGTTAATAATATTTATTAAAAATTATAGAAAAAATAGTATATAAAACAAGATTTTATATATTTTTTTGTTAAAAACTTATTTATTCAAAAATAACTACCAAATCGCTATTTGTGTAAATATCTTTTTTTATTAAATCTATAAAATTTCTTAGATTTTGTCATTTTATAATTATTTTGTAATGGTATTGATTATACTTTTTAAATCAAGTGTTTCAAAGTATTATTTCATTATTATTTTCATTATTATTTTTTTCCAATTTATCATATATTTTTTTTATGTATGTTTTTGCTTTTTCTTTGTCTTTATTCCTGTATTCTATAGTTGCCAATTCACAAAAAGGAGGGTAGTTAAAACTTTTTCTTTCTTTTAGTGTTTTTACAAAAAAATCTTTGTAATTATCATTTATAATAGAATTTACAACATCATTTTCTGGTATAAATGTTTGTATTATAAAATCTGTTTTTTGTCACAATCTAGATCATCTTCATATTAATTGTTTTATATTAGAAAAAACTCTTTCTTCTGTATTGTATTTTGCTATTTGTAATTCTTGTTCTAATAATATTACTCATATTAATCCTACTCTTTCAAAATTAAATCATGTAGTAATCATTTTTGTTCATATTATTATATCTGCTTTTTCTATGTTATCTAATGCTTCTTTTTTTGTTTTTTTATTTTTTACTATATCAGTATCAAGTCTATATACTTTTTTATCTTTATATATATTTTTTATTGTATCTTCTATTTGTTTTGTTCATACTCATACTTTTTGAAGCTCATTTGATCAACACTTATCACATTTTTTTATTATTTTTTTAGAATATCAGCATGAATGACATACCATATTGTCTCAATGTATACTCATAGATACATCACAGTTTTTACATTTATGTAAATTGTTACATTTACTACATATAAGTGATGAATACTCTCATCTTTTGTTTAGGTAAAGTATAATTTTTTTTCCTTCTCTTATATTTTCATCAATATATTTAATTAGGGTATTAGAAATATATTTGTTATGTTTTGAAGAATCTTGATTTAAGTTTACTCTAATCATGTTTTATTTTTAATATTTATACTTATTAACATATATTTTATAAAAAATTTGCAAAAAAGAAAAATTTAGTTTAATATAGATATGAGATATCGCAACGGTGTAAAGTTTCCTCCTTTCACTTTATACTGTTCTTTATCTCTTTTTTTGTGTTTAAAATTCAAAAATGTTATAATAAAATCATTAATTATATAATTTTTGAATTTTGGATTTAAAAAAAATACAAGAAGAAAATAAAATATTAAAACAAAAACTTTCTATAGCTGAATTTTGGATGCAAAGGGAAGTAAAAAAATATATAAAAAATATATCAAAGGATAGATTTTCATATTATTCAAAAGAACAAAAAGATAGTTTTTTCTCTCAAAATATAGAAGATATTATAGAAGAATCAATATATAATTATTTTTGAGATTATATAATTACTTCTATTCCTAGTCAGATAATTGAAAACATTATTTCTTGAGAAATAATGTTTTATAATATATCAAAAAATCCACAAGCAGATTGATTATGAGTAATAAGCTCTTATCATAAATCTATAGATATTTTGATAGAAGACCAAATAACTAAACCTTTTAGGAAATACTTTAATTCAAATAATTCAAATAAATTTTCTATAGAAAATGATCCCTTAGAGAAGTCCTTAAATTTGGTAATAAAAAAATGATATATATTATGATTAGGTAGACTATTTCAGCTTATAAAAAATATAAAAAATAACAAATCAAGCTGATTTTTATCAAATGAGTTTAAAAAGTTTTTGCAAAATAATTCATATATAGGTGATATTTTATTGGATGATGATTTTTTTATTTTATTTGAAAAACTCATTGATTTAGAAGTCTTGTGAGAAAAAAGACATAGCTGAAAAATAGGTTTTTCTGATGTGAAAACTTCTAGAGAATTAATAGTCTGAAATTTCAGAGACAAAAACAGTCTATTATATAAATTATCATGAATTTGAGTAGTAGATTTTTAAATTCTTTATTAATTGCATTTATTATAATTATTTGTAAAATATTTTAAATAAATACTTCTTAAAATTAATTATTTTGTTATATATAGTTGCAACACCAATTTGAAACTTAGATGATATTACATATAGGGCAGTAAAAACTTTGAATGAGGTTGATTCTATTGCTTGCGAAGATACTAGAACTAGTTCTAAACTACTTAATCATTATGATATTAAAAAGCCTCTTATTAGTTTTCATAGTCATTCTTGAGTTACCAAGACTACTAAAATTATAGAACAATTAAAATCATGACAAAATATAGCACTTATAAGTGATGCATGAACTCCTGGTATAAGTGACCCATGATATGTTCTTATAAAAGAAGCTATATCAGAGTGAATAGATGTTACTCCTATACCATGAGTCACTGCTTTTACTACAGCTTTGTGTGCTAGTGGTATGCAGATGAATCATTTTTTATATCTTTGATTTATGCCTGTCAAAAAATGAAGACAAACTCTTTTTACTTCTTTGGTAGAAAGAAAATCCAAAAAATGATGAGAAACAGTCGTTATTTATGAATCTGTTCATAGAATAATAAAAACAATAAATGAAATATGAAAATATTTTTGAGAAGACCATTATATTGTTATTGCTAGAGAATTAACAAAAAAATATGAAAGCTTTTATAGATGAACAGTAAAAGAAGTTTTAGAATATTTTGAATTAAATTCTTCTAAAGTTAAATGAGAGTTTGTTGTTTTATTTTAATAATATTATTATGAAGTTAGATTTAAATAAAGATAAAAAAGAACTATTTATAAAAACATCAATATGGAACTCTTTTATTAGTGTATTCAAAGAAGAAAAAAATATTGATGTTTCAGATTATATGGTATCTGTTCAAATAAGGTGAAAAACATTACTTATAAAAACTAACAAACCTATTATAAATGCTGAAGCAAAAAATTTATACAATAAAATATATAAAGATTTTGAAAATAAAATAAAATATATACAAATGGATAATTATGATTTTGAATTAAAATTTTTATAAAAAAAGTCCCAACTTTATGGTTTATACCATTAGTTTTGGGGCTTTTTATTTAACTAGTTTATAAGTTTTTCAATCTATTTCTATAATTTCTTTTTCAATTGCTTTTGATTCTAAAATATTTGATTTTGTATATGTTATACTAGATTCATAAGAGTGAGTTATATTTCATACTCATGCTATCATAAATCATATAATTAAAACTATTATTGTTCAGTTATTTAGTTTTTCATCAAATAATTTATAATAGTTTTTTATAAATTTATTAATCATCTTGTTCTATTTTAATTTTATTATTATAATTAAAACATACAATTAATTTTTTTGCAAAAAAACACTACTTTTTGTAGTGTTTTACCATCTTTTGAAACTAGGACAAGCTTGGTGTATATTAACCAATGAAAATCATTTATGTTGTATAGCTTCTTTTATTATATCTTTCATTTCCATAAATTTTATAGAATCTGCAGTTTTTGCAAAACTACATCAAGCATTTTTTGCTATAGCTATTGGGTCAAATGGAGCTGAAATATTTCATTCTGGAGTAGTTTTTGTTTTTGCTCATATAGGTGTAGTTGGACTAGCTTGTCATGTAGTCAGGGCATAGTTTTCATTATCCATAACTATATATGTTATATCCATATCTCTTTTACATGCATGTATAAAATGCCCAACTCATATACCATAACCATCTCAGTCTCAACCAGTTGCTAGTACTGTGAGTTCTGGGTTCATCATTTTTACTCATGTAGCAAATGGAAGTGTTCTACCATGAAGAGTCTCAGCAGCATATCAGTCAATATATTGACTAGCTTTACCACTACAACCGACTCATGAAACTACAACTCTATTATGAGATTCTATTTCTAATTCGGCAAATGCTTTTTTTATTGCTCAAACTATAAGTGTGTCTCAACAACCTGGACACCATTGTATGTTATTTAATCAAGATCTCATTTTTTTATTTTTTTAATTCATTAAAGTCTTCTATATAAAAAGGGAATAGGTCATATTTTCTCATGTTTGATATTTTTAATCCTTCTATATATTTTAATCCTAATTCATTTGTTAAATATTTTTGTAATTGACCAGAAAAATTGTTTTCGATAAATATTACTTCATCTTTATTTTCAAATTCTTTTCTTAGTTTTGAATCTATAGGTTTTAAGAATTTTACTATAATTATTCAATATTCAGGGTTATTTTTTACAAAATGTTTAGCTGTATAACTAGTAAAACTAGTTATTACCAACATTTTTTTAGCACTAGGATTAATTATTTCATATCATGATATTCATTCTTTTTCAAAGAAATTTTCCAATTTTTTGAATCTCTTTTCAGTCATTTTTTTCTTCATTTCTGGATCTTCACTTGTTGCTCAGAATTCATCGTGTTCATAACTTGTCGCTATAAAGTCTCCGTTTTTTGTTCATACTTTTACTCTTGGAGATATTCAAGTATCATTTAACTCATATCTTTTGTAATCTTCAGGAGGATTGTCTAATATGATTCATCTATCAATTCAAGGAGTTTTTAATTCTCATACAGTACCAAGTAATTCACTAGACTGCTTATCCATCAAAAATATAACTTGAGTTTGATATTTATCTGCTAAGTTTAATGCAAGTCAACCAAAATAATAAGCTTCTTCTAAACTTGATGGATACATTACTATATGATCAAAGTCTGCAAATGTTGGATTTAATGCAAAATTTAAATCTCAAGCTTCATGAAATGTAGGTGTACCAGTACTTGGACCAGCTCTTTGAGATAATACTACTGTTATAGGAAACTCTGCTTGTACAGCAAAGCTTAATGCTTCACTCATAAGTGCAAATCCTCAACCACTAGATCAACTCATAGCTCTGGCTCAAGTAAAACTAGCTCATAATGCGGAATTTATAACTGCTATTTCATCCTCTGCTTGAAAGTATTTAACTCTTCAGTCTTTTATTACTTCTCATAAAATAGTAGATGCAGGAGTCATTGGGTATGCACTATAGAATTCTAATCAATTTTCTATAGCTCAAACAGTTAATGCTTTGTTTCAAAATAATGCATCTTTAGATTTTCATAGCTTTTTTATACTTATATCACTTTGTTTTTTGATTTCATATGTTTCAAAAATATTTCTTACTATATCTTTGTTATGATTAACAGTATCTTCTCATTTTTTAGAGAATATTTTTTCTATTTTTTGTAATATTATATCTATATCTAAGTCTAAATATTTAGCATAAATACCTAATAGGTAAGTATTATCATATTTGTCAGCTATCTCTAATTCTAGTAAATTATAATTATCAAGAGATATTCATTTATCTTGTAATTTTTTAACCCATTTACTATTTATAATTATTGTTGCATCTTTTTTTAAGCTAGGTAGTTGTTTTTCTAAACTTTCTGCATTAAATGCAAGAATTATGTCCACATATTTTGTTAGATATAATTCATTTTTATCTGATATATTTACATCAAAATAGTTTACTCATCATTTAATCCTAGATTCGTATTCTATATCTGTTATCAAGTCATAACCTAACTCAGCATATAATTCAGCTATTATATCTACAGTTGAATTAACTCATGCTCAAGCAGCTCATGATATTCTTGTATTTAAATTCATTTTTATTTATTAGTTAGTTTCTATTGTTTGTCAGCTAAGCGAGTTCTCTATATTTATTACTTTTCAACTAGAGCTTTGGCTAGCTCAAGTTTGAGAATTAATCATGTTTTGTATTTCTTCTATTTGTTCAGGTGTTAATTCTGTTTGTTGTTGATTTGTTGTGCTATCAAATATAACTAATATTCAAGTTCATATTATTGAAACTATTATTCATATTAATGCTAGAATCGCCGTTACTTTTGCAATTTTTGTCTGTTTCATGTTAATTATTTATTAATTTTAAAATATTATTTATATCCCTTATGTTTGTTTTTTGTTTTGTATAATTTTCTCATTTGTATCTTAATGTTTTTATCTCATCTCATTGAATTATCAAGTTTATATCTTCGTTTTCTATAAAATAAGCATTTATATTTTTTTGGTACCTTATTTCAAATTCTCTTGTATAAAATTTATTGTTAAGGTTTGTTAATATGTAACTTATATCATTATATTTTTCAAATACCTTTATAAGCTCATCTTTTATTTCAATGATAGGATATTTTCATATAAGATTTATAGTATTTCAATTTAATAAGTTATTTCATTTTTCATCTTGAAATATTATATAAGGATTAACAAAACTATGGTCAGGTAAAAAGTTATATTCTCAACCAAATAATCAGTAATACTTAGTATTTCACTCTGTATATGATACTCTTGACTCTTTCACTTGTACCTTATAATCTTCTTCATCCATATCTTCTCATGCTTGAGTCACTATTATATCATTGTATTTTATATCTATTAATCATTCTACAGTTTTAAAATCACCATTTTCTCATAATAACTTATTCCTTTTGAAAACTCTTACTATTGTAGATTCTTCTATTCATTCATTTTTATTATTTATCTCTTCATCATTTATTTCTTCAATTTGTTCTCCTGGATTAAATGTTAATAAAAAGAAGTTTTCAAATTTATATTTTTCTAATTCTTCAGGACTTTGTGCTTTTTGCGCTCTTTCTTCTAAAGATATTTTTTCATTATCTAATTTATAAGATCATCTATTTATATTTGGATCTCCATTTATCACAAAATTACTTATTCTATTATATTCATAAGGACTTAATATAAAGTCTATATTTACTCATCTTCATACTCATAAGTTTTGTATCAGATAACAGTAAGGGTCTTTTAATTCTTTATCTTTTAATTCTTCTTTTGGTGATTGACAATAATTTCAATTTTGTATAGATATCTCGACATCTCCTAAGTCTAATAAACTAAATTGTTTTAAATAGTTTAAAGCTTTTTCCTCGCTTAGTGTTAAGTCATATTGGTTTCATTGATTTACAGTCTCTCATTGTATTAACTCTTTACTTGCTTCATCATAGTTAGCTATATATGTATTATAATCTTTTATAGCTAAAAAGTATTTTTTGAAGTTAGATTCTATTAATTCAAAGTTAAGTTTTAGTATTTTATTTCTACTAGTATCTTCTATGTTTGACTTATTTTTTATGTAAAACTCAATAATTTTATTTGTGTTTCTTTCTAATTTGTCTATTTCTGAACTGTCAATATTTATTCACTCCTTTAAAACTAATAATCATTTATCATTTGTATCAAAAAAACTAGATTCTATTTTTTCGGATATATTTTTTAGTATGTCAATATATTCTCTCAATCAAGTTATTATCCTAGTATTATCTTTGATATCATAGTATCATATACTAAGATCAGCATATTTATTAAAAACTTTTATTATATCTTCCATTTGTGTATCAGTGCTTGATAATTGCTTAAATCATTCTTTTATAAGACTACTTAAATATAATATCAAGTATGATTTTTTGCTATCTTGAAGTGTATTTTCAATAAATAAATCCAAGTCATCTGATATTTCATTGTATAAATTTAGATCTCATTCAAAATCATATCAAAAATAAATATCATTTATGCTAATAAGTGAGTCATTTTCAAATCATCACTTTCTTCAATCTAACTCATTGTATATGTTTGAAAGATTTATTTTTGCACTAACATTTTCTTTATTTCAATTTGCTATTATAGTAGTGTAATAATCAATTATTTGTTTTACTTCCTCATAATCTTCTTGGCTGTAATTTTTTAGTTTTTTCATTACTTCTATAACTTCTTTGTTTTTTTGTCTTTCTATTTCTTTAGAATTTACTATATCTCATAAATATCTTATAGCTAGATTTTTATAATAAATAGTTTTCTTTGAATCGTTTAAAAATAAATCATTATATCTTTTGATCAAAGATTCTCATATAATAGTTCAAAAATTTTTTTTCTTAAAATCATCTAATATTTGACTTTCTTTTTGATATTTTATTTGAATATACTCAAATATTTTTTTTACATTTTCTTCATCTGTACTTCAGATTACTTGTTTTAAGAAATTTTCATTTATATTGTTGTCTTTTATTATGGGTTCTCAAAAATAATCCAGATTAAACCATTGTTTTATTCTAAGAATATCTCAATTTTTTACTTCTCCTATAAAGTTAGGGTTATATTTAAAGTACATATGAGGATATAAATATATTTCATTACTTTTTGTTCATGAATTATCTAGTAGTTCTAATTTTACATTATTGTTTAAACTAAATATTGTTTTTCTATTTTTGCTTCTAGAGTCATAAAAAATATTTGTAGGTCAATTATTTTTAAGTCTTACTCAGTCCAAAATTATTTCATAACTACTGCTAAGTTCAGTTATGCTTATTAAATAAACTCATTCTCATAATGTGATTTTTTTTGTTTCTCACTTGTTTTCATAATCTACTTCTCCTTTATAACTAAGAACTTTATCAAAGCTGTTTAGATAATTTATTTTTATACCATTATCTCAATCTACAGATTTTTTTGTAAGGTTTTCACTATTTAGATCTAGAGTAAATTCACCATTTTGATTATTTTGATAAAATGGTGCCTCAAAACTAGAAAAACTATTTGATAAATATGTTGAATATATAAGTACTATAAAAATAATAATACTTATTAATATAACTATTATTTTGTTGATTCAAAACACAATATTTTTTATTAAGAGTTATTAGTTTTATTATATTTTTTTAAACGATTTGTAAAGATTTTTAATTTTTAAAATCATAATAAAACTGTTTATTGAATTTACTTATTATGTTTTTATTTTTTAGTAATATTCATAACTCTCTATTTTGATCAATTGATTGTTTTGAAAAATTTATACTTCATATAAAAAGTATTTCTTTATCTATTAGTATTGCTTTTGAATGCATTTTATTACTTTTTAAGGTTTTTATTTTTATTCAATTATCAATTAATTTTTTAGTGTTTTTATCATTTATTGAGTTTTTTGATATGATTACTTTTATATCTAAGTTTTTCTCTTTTTTTAATTGTATAAGTTTTTTTACCAATTCATTATCATTAAAATATTGCATATATATTTTAATTTCTTTTTTAGAGTAATCAAAAATCTTATTTAATTTTTCTCTAGAATATGTAGGAGATAATAATATATTTGGATGATATATATCATACTTTATTCATCTATAATCATTTACAAATAACTCTTCTATTAGTAGCAATATATTTTTATCTTTAGTTATAACAAAAAAATCTCTGTTAAAATTAAAAGTTGAATAGCTTATATTTCATGTTGATATAATTGTCATATTATCTATTACAATAAATTTTGCATGATTTAAGAGGTAATTATCTTGATTTGACCGACTTACTTCAATATCTTTTTTTGTTAATTCATTATAAAAGTTATTATTTATATTATATGCCATATATGGATCTTTCTCCATTATAACTTTTACATCTAATCATTTTTTTTTAGCTCTTATTAAAGCATTTTTTATTCTTTTTTCTGTAAATATATAGCTCGATAAATAGACCTTATCTTGAGCATTGTCTATATTTTTTACTATATTTTCTAATAATTTTTTGTAAGGTGTATAATACAATTGAGTTGAATCTAGTTCTTTAACTTGGTTTATTTCAAAACTATTTATTTTTTGTTTTATCTGCTCACTATTTTGCTTTTCTAATTGTATATTAATTATTTGGTTTTTATAATCATCACCAAAAAATATTAATCAAATTATTAATAAAAATATTACAAGCAAAAATTTATATATTATTTTCATATTTTTTTATTAAAAAAATAACCTAACTTTTTAGTTTAATCTAAAAAGTTAGGAGAGTGTTAATTATTTAATTTTTATCAAAAAAGTTTTTCAAAAACTCATCATTTATTTACATTTATCTTTTTTTCTTTTGCTATATTTTCATATAACTCTCTTTCTTTCTTTGTTAATTTTTTTGGTATTTTTATTTCTATATTTATAAAAAGATCTCATTTTTTATCACTATCTATATGTTTTACTCAGTCTCAGCTTATTTTTATAGTATTTCAATGACTAGTTCAAGGTTTTATTTCTATACTTCTTTTTCATAATATAGGAATATTTATTTCTTTTGTTGTTCATAATACTGCTTCTACAACCTCTATTTCTAAATCATAAAATAGATCTACTCATTCTCTTTTAAGTCATTTTTCTTCTAATTCTACATTAAATTTAACATATAAATCTCATTTTGCATTTGTTCATATTCAATGATTTCATTCTCATGTTAATTTTATTACCATAGAGTCATCTATACCAGCTGGTATATCTAGTTCTATGTCTTTTTTGATAACTTTTCTTTTTTCTCAGTTACAGTCACTACATATGTTTTCAAATTTTTCTCATGTTCAAGAACATTCATCACAAGTAACTGTTTGTTGTATAACTCAAAACATACTTTGACTAGTTTTTGTGACTTGTCATCTACCATTACATTTTCCACATGTTTTTTTACCACTTCATCATTCTCAATTACATGTGTTACATGTTTCTTTTTTATTAAAGCTTATTTTTTCTTTTCATCAATAAATACTTGTTTTTAAATCTATATTTATCCTATATTCTAAGTCTTCACCTGGAAATTCTGTTCTTTGTCTTCTTGTTCATCATCAGAAACCTCATCAGAAAAATGATTCGAATATATCTCATAAATCTACATCAACTCATCATCATCAAAATGGATTTCATCATGCACTTGCTCAAGATGTAGTTCAAAACATATCATATTGTTTTCTTTTTTCATCATTTGAAAGTACTTCGTATGCATTACCTACCTCTTTGAACATTTTTTCAGCTTCACTATTTCCAGGATTTCTATCTGGATGATATTCCATTGCTTTTTTTCTATATGCTTTTTTTATTTCTTCTTTGCTTGCATTTTTTTCAATTCAAAGGACACTATATAAATCCATTTAGTTTTCTTAATTAAAATATAAAAATATATAATCAAATTTTATAAAAAATATTTGATTTGTAAAGCTTTAAAAATCCAAGCTTAAGCTTGGATTTTATTAAAAAGGGATATCTTCTATAGATATTTCTTCTTCTTGTTTAGGAGAGGATTTTTTTACAGCAGGAGTATTATTGGTATCAGAACTATTACTAAAACTTTCTCACATAGAATCATTTTTTGAATCTAGCATTATCATGTTTTCTCAAACTATTTCTGTTTTATATCTTTTTGTTCAGTCTTGAGCTTCCCAAGATCTAGTTTGAATTCTTCATTCTATGTATACTTTTTTTCATTTTCATAAGTATTGATTAGCTATTTCAGACAGCTTTCACCATAGTACAACATTATGAAATTCTACTTGTTCTTGTTTCATTCAGCTAGAGTCTGTCCAGTTTCTGTTAGTAGCTACTGAAAAACTCATAACATTTTGACCATTAGGAGTTTGCTTTAGTTCTAGATCTTGAGTAATTCTACCAATAATTTGTGCTTTATTTAAATCCATAATAGCAAATTTATGTTATATAAAATACCAAACTTATTTTTTTACAAATAAATTTAAGAGTAATTATATTTACTAGTTTTTGTTTGTCAAGAAAAATATATAAAAAGTATATAAAAAGTATATTTATTTGTCATAAAAATAAAAAAAGTCAAGATAAAATACTTTTTTAGTTATTTAGATTTTTGCCCTATGTTTTTATTTATGCTAATATTAGAATAAGAAAAACTATTTGATAAGTAAAAAGTATGTTTAAAAGAATTATTATATCATTTTTTGTTATATTATTTATATTTATATGTAGCCCTACAGCATCAACAGCTGATAGGGAATATACTGTATTGACACCTTCAGATATAAATACATTTAATGAATATAGATACAGAATAACGGATCAATTTATTGAACTTAAAAACTATTTTGATGTTAATTGATCTTTGGATCCTGTTATATCAGCTAGAATTGTTGAGTTAGCTAAAAATTGATTAAATTACCTTCCAGATAATCTTATAAACAAAAACTATTTTACTAGTTTAGAAAGTTCTATCAAGAGAGGTATTAAGTATCCGGAAAACTCTTCACAGTTTCAAAATATTACAAAAGCTATTCAAAGTTACATTAATGATGTAAATATACAACAAATAAAATGAAGTATTGAAGCTTTTCCATCTTCATGAAATGCTCCACTTACTACTACTTTGAGATGAAATGTAAAAGATCCAACATGAACAAACTTAGAGGACTATAACTATACTTGGTGGATAAATAATTGATGAGAAAGAGTCATTTTATGAAATAGACCTTCTATTAATTATACTTTTACTGAAGAATGAAATTATTCAGTATTTTTGGATGTTACTTCTAACCATAAAAATTCATCTGGTTTTACTGATGTACTACCATTTTCTTCAAAGACTAATATATCAGTTGAAGAAAAAGTTGCTTCTGTTATATTAAAGGTAAATTCTGAAAGATTATGAAATAGGGAAGAATTAAAATTTACTCCAGAAAATGCAAAGTACTGATTGCTTTTTGATGCTACTAGTTCTACTCCTACATCAGGTGCAAAATTCACTAGAACAACATGGGATTTTTGAAACTGAATAGAAAGAACTTATGAATGATGACCAAAAGTAGAGAGAGTTATATATGCAACAGAGTGAGAATATGATGTTGAATTAAAATTAAGAACTAATGAATGAAAAACTGTTACAAGAGAATTTGACCTGGTTGTAAGTAATCCTATAGCAACTATAAGGTCTAGTTCTGACGAATGATACATGTGAGATGACTTTACTTTTACTGCAAATCCTACAACAAGAAACAATAATTTAACTTATTCTTGGAGAATAATAGACATAAAAAATGATGAAGAAATTTTAAATAAATCATCTTCTACTTTTAATTATTCTTTTACAGAAAAATGAATATATAATGTAATGTTATATGTTACTGAACCTTCTTGAGAAGTAGATATTGATACAAAAATAATATATATTAATTCAAGAGCTCCTGTTGCAGAGTTCAAATATACTATTCCAGATACCCATAGACCTAATACAGTATTTTTAGATGGTAGTTCTTCATACGATCCTGATTATTCAGATGATTGAAAATTGGAATTTAGTTGGATAATAGATTGAAATAGAGTTGATTTAGATAAACCAAATTTTAATTGATCTAATTGATATTATACATTTGATTCTATATGAGAACATTCTGTTGTTCTTGAAGTAACTGATCCAGAAGGTATAGTAAATCAAAACACATCAAAGGTTGATATCAAATCAGTATTATCAGTTGATTTTAATATATTTCCAAGAGTTTCTCAAAGAGATAAAACAATAAGATTTATAGCAGATTCTCCTGAAGCTAGATTTTATGAATGGGATTTTTGAGATTGAATAAAAGAGTGATGAGATGAATCTACAATAACTCATGTTTTTAAAAAATCTGGAGTTTATAGTGTAAAATTAAAAGTAATAGATTCAAATGATAATGAGAATACTCTTAGCAGAAATGTATATATTTGAGATACTGAGTCACCTTATGCCTTTATATCTCTAGATGACCCAAAGGGTAATGAAGTTGGTTTTGATCCAAATGCTTGTTCTTGAAAATGAGCATATATAGTTAATAGAGTAGATAGTTTTAAATTTTCTTGAGAAGAAAGTCTTGATATAACTTGAGAAAATACTTGATTATCTTATTCTTGGAAACTAGGACGTTCTATATATAGTTCTCAAAGTTTTACAAAAAAGTTTGATGAATTATGATGTGAAGAATTAAAACTTGTTGTAAAAAGTAAAAAGAACTGAAAAGAGGATTCAAAAACTATAAATATAAAAGTAGAAAATTTAAAACCTAGTTTATCGTGATTAGATGTTAGAGTAAAAGATCAAGATAGTGATCCTGTTATAGTTGATATCAGTGCTTTATGAGCTGAAGATAAAGATTGAGTTATACAATCATATTTATGGTATTATTATACCGATGTTGATCCTGAACCTCAAGATTTTAGAGCTACTAAGACAAATTCTACATCATTTGTACTTCCAAAAATAACAGGTAATTACTATTTTGTAGTTGTTATGAAGGATAATAATGAAGAAAGAGCTATATCAGAAGAAATTACTGGTTCTAAGTATTTTATTACTCTTACTTGAGATAATGTAAATACACCATTATTAGACTTAGTTGTTGATAACTCTTCTGTATGAATATGAGATGAAGTTACTTTTAGTGCAAATGCAGAAAATATTTTGTGACAAAACCTAAATAGAAGTGTTAAATTTTCTTGGGATTTTGATGGGGATTGATTTTATGATAAAGAAACATCAAGTAATATAGCTACATATAGTTATAAAAAATCATGAGAAAAAAGAGCTAAAGTAAAGGTTTCTAATAAATGATTTTCAAATACAAAAACAGTAACTGTAAATGTATCTAATATATTAAAACCAGATTTTGAATATTATTCATACTGAAATACTTTTATATTTTTTGATACAAGCTTATGAGAATGAGCTGAGTATGAGTGGGATATGTGAGATTGAAATACAATATCTCGTAATTGATCATTTGTTTATGAATATGAAGACTCAAAAACAACTCGTTTGGTAAAATTAAAACTTACTGAATGAACTAAGGTAAGAGATACAACAAAAAAGGTAGTAAAAAATGTAGCAAACATTATAAAAATAAGACAAGAAGATTTTCCAGTAGTTTCTAATCATGATATAGATAGTGATGATTGAACTATTAACTTAGATGAAGAGACTCAAAAAGTATATTTGTATTTTTGATTTGATGAAGATGCTGAAAATTATGCTATAGATTATGATATAACTGTTGATTCCGACTTGAATTGATGATCTGATGATGATGAAGATAATAAAGATTCAAATAGTTACTTTTCTTGAGAACCATTAGTTGTAGAGTTAAATGAATATAGAGAACAAACAGTTAGAGTTTTTACAAAAGATAGCTCTTGAAATATTATAAATTCTAGAGATATAAATATTATAAAAGAATATATAGAAAAAGAAGAGACTATTGATCCAAATTCAATAATTTTTGAATGAGTTTCTGATTCTGTAAAACTTCAAATAGAAAAAATAAAAAATAAAGTTAATTCTTTCCCAAAACAACATAAACTTAAATGATTGATGTATATTCAGAGATTAAAAGAGTCTTGGAATGATAATAGGGAAAAAACTAATGTTATACTAGAGTTTTCTACATTTATTGATGAAGAATGAATAGAGTGAGGTTCTGAAATTATAGATATATTAGAATGATTATTGGTAGACTGAGAGTCTGAACAATCTGAAAAAGCTATAGCTCTTACTGCTTTAAAAAATATGCTTCCAACTAATATATCATGTATAGAGGAAGAAAACTTAGAAGTAGATTGAGAACAGGTAACATGTTATCAATTGTTAACTGCTAAGCTTGATGTTATAGCCGAAAACAATGTAGTAGAAGAAAATGTTGAGTTAGGAAAGCAAATATTAAGAAATGTTGCAGAAGATCCTACTATGACAGTAAAAGAAAAAAATGACTTTAAGGCAATATTAAATACTTTTGTTTATTGATGAGTAAATAATATACCTGAAGACCAAAAAGAAGAAGTTCAAAATAATGATGAAGCTATAAGTTGATCTTCTTGATCAGGAGCAATATCTATAGTATTATTTATATTCAAAATAATATTTTATATAATATTATTATTTACATTAGTTATAGGAATATTTTATATTTATTATAAAGTTTCAAACAAAGACAAAGATAAAACTTTTTCAGACTTTATATCAGAAAAAACATGATGAAAATCTAGTTCAAATATTGAAAAAGTAGATTCTTGAGAAGTGGAAGATATTTTAAATAGTGACCCCTTATCTTCTGGTGATAAAACAAAATCTGAAGAAAAAAATGACAAACCAAAAGATGAATCTTTTGTAGATCCATTTGCTTATGATGATGAACCAAAAAAAGAAGAAAAAAATGATAAACCAAAAAATACAGGTGATTCTACAAGTGATATTGTTGATAGTAAAGCTAAAACTGAAGACAAAAAATTAGGTTTAGATAAAAATACTTGAAATTGAGATGTTCCAGATTGGTTAAAATGAAACTTTGAAGAAAATTTTGATGACGATAATAAAAAGGTAGTTCCTGAGACAGGTAATGACTCAAATATTGGTAATGTTGATTCTAAAGTTAGTACTAAAGATAAGTCTGATTCTAATAATAATACTAAATCTGTACCTGAATCATCAAATAATAAATGAATTTCTGAGACTAAAAAAATTGATAATAAAAAAGATTCTAAAGATAGTATTAATAAACAATCTGATAAAGATACAGAATCTCAAATACCAGATTGGTTAAAATGAAGTTTTGAACAATCAGACAAAAACAAAGAAATAGAAAAAGATACAAAAAAATCAGATAAAGATACTTCTATTAAAAAAGAGTCTGAAAAAGATACAAAAGTTGATAATAAATCTTTTGTAAATAATGATAAAAAAGTAAAAACTAGTTCTTCTAAGAATGATAAAGATTTATCAGATAGTAAATTAGAGTGAACAAAGACTAATGATAAATCTAAAAAACCAGAAGAAAAAGTTTTAGGTAACGAAAGTAAGGAGCCTGAAATAAATACAAAAAAGGATTTAGATAATATAACTAAAATTGATATAGAAGATGAAAATCCTACTGAAAACGATATTCCTGATTGGCTAAAATCTAGTTTTGATAAAAAAGAACAAAGCGATAAAGATACCAATAAAAAGCAAGAAGCTAAAAGTAGTGAAAATAAAAAATCATCTAATAAAGAAAATAAATCATCAGACAAAAAACAAGATACTACTGATACAAAAAAGACTATTAGCAAAAAAGAAAGTACTAATAATGATACTCAAACAAAAACAAACAAAGATTCTAGTGAACTTTGGGATGATTGAATGAAAATACCAGACTGGTTAAAAACTGATGATGATAAATAAAAAAATGCTATGTAAATAGCATTTTTTTATTGATTTTATTCTAAAAAAAATATAATTGAATAAATAATTTTAAACAAAGCCAAATAAAATGAGTTTAATAAAAAAAATAAATAGCTTAGAGGTTATAGATTTTTTCAAAGATTTGATAATAATAATATTAATCGTTGTTTTAATTAGATCTTTTATAGCTATGCCTTTTCAAATAAGTGGTCAATCTATGTATTCTTCTTATTATGATAGATGATTTATAATAGTAGATAGATTGAGTTACTTGATTTGAGAGCCTAAAAGGTGAGATGCAATAGTTTTTGAGCCTAATATATGAGTTGATAAAAAATATTTTCTCAAAAGAATCATATGAATGCCTTGAGACAATCTAAAGATAGATTGATGAGAAGTATATATAAAACCAAATTGAGTGGGTGATTATATAAAACTAAACGAAGGGTATCTTAATTTAGAAAATAAGTGATATACATTTGTATGATCTTCTAGATGATCTGTAGAATATAACCTTTGAGATGATCAATATTTTGTAATGTGAGACAATAGAAATCATTCTACTGATTCTAGAGAATGTTTTTCTAATTGTATATGAAGAAACGAATATGTTTCAAAAGATGATATAGTTTGAAAAGTTTTTTTAGATTTGTGATATTTTAATTTTAAAAAGTTTTCATTTATTCAGCCAAACTTATGAATAGAGACTTTTCCTAGATTTCTTTCTTCTCCAAGTGACTATGATTATGCTAATTTGTAATTTTTATGAAATTTTATTTTATAGATAAACCTATATGATTGAGTAGTTTTGATGTTATAAGAGTTTTGAGAAAAAAACTCAATACTTCAAAAATGTGACATACTTGAACTTTAGACCCCTTGGCAACAGGAGGTCTTTTAATTGCTGTATGAAAATATACAAAACTCATACCTTTTTTTGAAAAAGATAAAAAAACTTATGAATTTGAAATTAGTCTTGATTGAAATACAGCTTCTTTTGATTTGTGAGAAGAAATTAAATATATAAGTAAGGACTCTTTTGATAAATTCAAAAAAGAGTTAAATTTAGAAAAAATCCAAAAAGTTATAAGTGATAATTTTTTATGAGAAATAGAGCAAGTTCCTCCTAAATATAGTGCTTTGAAAATTTGATGAAAAAAGGCTTATGATCTAGCTAGAGATTGAATTGATTTTGAAATAAAAGCTAGAAAGTCTACTATATATTCTATTGAAATATTAGATTACAATTATCCAAAAATTAATATTAGGGCAGAGGTTTCTGCTGGTACTTATATAAGATCTATAGCTTTTGATTTGTGACAAATATTATGAACATGATGATATATAACAAAACTTAGAAGAACAAAGATAGGAAACTTAGATATATCATTATCTCAAGATTTAGAAAATTTTGATATTGATAAATGCCTAGAAGAAAAGTTTCTTTTTGATGAAAAAGATTTTATTATTTTGGATGATATTACTTTATCAAAAATAAATAATTGATTAAAAGTTTATTCTAACTTTGATTATCCAATATGAAAAAAACTTTTTGTTTTTGATTGAAAAAATATAACTAATGTGGTAGAATATAATTGAGAATATCTAAAAGCTATTCGTAAAATATAAAAAAAATAATATGTTTTTTCCTTATATTTAAGGAAAAAACATATTATTATTACAAAAAAACAAAAAAAGTATAAAAAAAATTTGCATTAGTGATTTTTTTAACTACAATACACGAGCTTTAGAGATTACGGGTCATTAGCTCAGTTGGTAGAGCAGCTCCCTTTTAAGGAGAAGGTCCTGGGTTCGAGCCCCGGATGACCCACCATTTTTTATAACAAAGCAAAAGCTGGATTACGTTGCACCGTAATCCAGCTTTTTATTATTACATTTAAAACAAAAAATGATTAGCTAAATGCAGCTAATCATTTTTTATTTTTTCTACCACTTTTTTTGTAATTGATTTTTTGTCCTGTTCGAGAGATTTATAAAAACTATAACACATTACTAATAATATCACTCAAAAAGGTATTCATGTTAATACTGTTACTGTTTGCAGAGCATCCAATCATCATGCAATCAATAATATTGATGCTACTACTCATTGCATTGAGGCCCAGAATATTTTTTGCCATTTAGGAGAATCATATCTTCAACCAGAAGTTAATGTGTCTACAACAAATGATCAAGAATCTGAAGATGTAACAAAAAAACTAGCAACTAATATTATTGTTATTATAGAACTAATTATTTCAAAAGGGTATTGTTCAAGCATTTTGTATATTGCAGTAGAATATTCGGCTTGTCTTATAGCATCAGATACTACATGATTTCATATCAATTCTTGATATAATGCACTACCTCATAATACAGTCATCCATAAAAATACTACTACACTAGGTACTATCAATACTCATAGAATAAACTCTTGGAATGTACGACCTCTCGATATACGAGCTATAAAAAGTCATACAAATGGTGACCAAGATATCCACCAAGCCCGGTAAAATATTGTGTTTGCATTTTGCCAATTACTTTCAGCTAATCATCAAATAGCATAAGTATTTGTCCATGATCACATTGCTACAAAATCTCCTAAATATGAACCTATATTTTGTACAAATCACTTCATTAGGAATAATGTAGGTCACAATATTATAAGAAACAACATCAATAAAAATGCTATCTTCATATTTATTTCACTTAACTTACGTATTCATTTATCTAATCATAAGATAAGTGACAATGTAGCTAGAAAAGTTATAAATATTATTAATGATACTTGAAGTGCTATATTGTTAGCTAATCCAAAAACATATTCTATTCATGCTCACATTTGGTCTGCTCATAGTCAAAGAGATGTAGCAAGTCAAAAAATTGTTCATGTTACTGCTACTATATCTATAGCATCTCATATTGGTCAATATATTTTTTTACCTAAAAGAGGGTAAAAAAGTGATCTTATTGTTAGTGGTAATCACTTGTTAAATGAAAAATATGCAAGCGCTAATGCTACTACAGCAAATAATGCCCATCAATGAAGTCACCAGTGCATAAAACTAATATTCATAGCTGTTTGTGCTGCTAATTCTGGGTTGTTTATATTACTAACAAAAGGGTTCGAAATATAGTGTTGTATAGGTTCAGCTACACTCCAGAATAATAATCAGCTTCATATTCAAGCACTAAATAACATAGCAAACCATCATGCTCTTGTAAAATCTGCCTCTGCATCAGGTCATCATAGTTTCATATCTTTGAATTTTCAAAATCAAAGATATAATGAAAAAATTAATAAAACATTCATAACCAATATCAAAATCCATCAAAACTGTCATGATACATTATCTTGTATATTATGAATCAATACAGACATTTCTTCAGGTCACTTTATTAATGTTATTGCTATAAGTAGTATAATTATTGCTATTGTTCAAAGTGATACTGAAGGATTTGATTTTATTCAAAACAGAGTTTTCTTATCACTACGAATGTTGTTGTTGTTTGACATATATTTTTTAGTTAGTTATTTAATTTTTTTTGTTATCAAACTTTTCTATCATTTGTGCTAATATCTTTAGTAAGCTATCATCATATCAATTATTTTGTGCTAACCATGTAGACAAGTTAAATGCTATTGTAGGTTTTGAGTATTTTCTAAAATATGAATTGAAAAGTCTTTCATATTGACTAGATATTTTTTTTGCTTTTTTTAGCTTAGCTAATCTTGAGTCTAGTTTTGAAAGACTTAAGTCAAATTTACTTTGGTCAAAATCATCTCAAAATTTTTCTGCTCTTGTTGTTATTACTTTTGTTATAAAAGTTTTTATAGAATCTACTTTATAATAGTTTTCAAACTCTCACTCTAATACTATCCAATTATATTTTTTGAAATCATTTTCGTATATAGGTCATGTTTTATATACTTTTCTTATAGATTTCATTATCATTTCACGATCTACATAAAAATTTTCATCTCTATCTATTAATGCTATTACATTTTCTTTGCCAAAAAGTTCAGATGCAAATATGTACCATTCATATAAAGCTCATTTTCATCATACATCTATTACACTTATATTTTTATGATTTAGGTTGAAATAATTTTCTTTATCTTCTTTATTTAGTGACTTATTATTTATTTTATGATATTTTTTCCAATCTATATTTTCATAAATATTAGGGATTGATATTTTTTCTGTTTCTCACTCTACAAGAATTACTGCATCTGAAAAAAATATATATGCATTTTTGAATATAAGATTTATCATTATTTTATTAAATCTACCTCATTTATTATTTACTTTTTTTACTTTTGTTATTCAATTCTCATTTTTTACAAATACTATATCAGATATCTCATATTTTCATTTTCTAAAATTTGATACAAGTTCACTAGAGTGTGTACAATAAAATATTTGGGTGTTTTTTAATTCTCATATTTTTTGTAATACTGAATCAATCATTTTTGTTGCATGTGGGTGCAAAAAGTTTTCTGGTTGGTCAATAATAAAAACATTAAAATCATTATTGTATTTTTCATTTATACTATATAAATATAGTTTTAATAATGTGATCAATAGAGTTGTTTTTTTTCTACCTGATTTTTTATTTAATTTTTTGACTTCTAGTTTTGTATATAATGATTTTTTTTGATTTATTTCTTTGTTTTTTAATATTAAATCTATTAGTTTTAAATATCAATTTTCTTTTTTATCTTTGTTTATTTTTCTATCACTAGGTATATATATAACATTTATTTTTTTTAATAATTCTTTTGTTTCATTGTTATAATTTATTTTCTTTGTTGTTACCTCATCTTTTTTGTTGTTATAATTTGATTCTATTTTTATAGAAGTTTCTTTTCCTTTGTTAACTATTATGACTTCTATTATAAGTCTTTTATCTTTGTATAAAAAGTCTTTCTTTTTGATTTTTTTAGAGTTTAATAATTTTTCAATTGCCTTTAAAATAACAGTTTTTCAACTATTGTTTTTTCAGACTAGAACTGTTTTGTTTTTTCAAAAATCTATATTTTGATATTCAATACTTCTAAAGTTTTGAATATGTATATTTTTTATGTGAAACACAGCATTAAAAATTATTATTACTAATATTTAATTTAATTTTAACATATGTTTTTATATATAACAAAAAAAAGACTAGATTTTTCTAGTCTTTTTCTCATTTATAAACAAGTCTTGTTTCTCTTTGAGCTTCTTTATGATTTACTATAATCCTAGTATATTTTAAATCATTATCAATAGGGTCGTGTATTGATTTTATATTTTGATTTTCTAACTCTGGAATATACTTTTTTATAAATTTTGCTTCTGGATCAAATTTTTGTGATTGAAGTATTGGATTAAATATACGTAATGGTTTTGGGTCTGCTCAAACTGATGCTCACCATTGCCAGTTTCAATAATTTACATTTTCATCATAATCAAGTAAGTGTTTTTTAAAAAAAGACTCTCACCATCTCCAGTCTATAAGTAAATCTTTTGTTAAAAAACTAGATACTATCATACGGGCTCTACCATGCATCCAGTTGGTTTCTACTAGTTGTTTCATGGCTGCATCAACTACTGGGTATCATGTTTCTCAATTACACCACTTTTCAAATAAGTTTTCGTCGTGCCTCCATTTTATATGTCTTTTTCTTTCTTGGAACTCTATTTGCTTTGTTTCAGGGAAATAATAATTAATATGTTGCCAAAACTCTCTCCATGCAAGTTCTGAAACATAGCTTTGACTTACTTTTATTGCTATATTATATATTTTTCTTACTGAAAAAATTCAAAACCTTAGATATGGTGACAATTTGGATGTACCATCTTTATCTAAATCGTTCCTATAATCATCATAATCATTTCTTATATAATTATTTAATCTCTGTTTTCAAAACTCCATAGTAAAATATGGGTGTTTTTCTATATTTATAAAATCTGATGCTTTTTTTCATTCATTTATATTGATACTTGTAAAGCTTTCTGGTTTTTGTTCTGTAGTATCTTTTAATTTTGTTTGCCATATTTTATAAAATGGAGTAAATACTTTTCTTTGTTCTACTTCATATGGTTCTACAAGTAAAAAATCAGAATGTAAAATCAAGTTTTTAGATTCTTTTTTTAATATTTCAGATATTTCTTTATCTCTATTTTTTCAATATTCTCAATATGATTTATTAGCATATACAGAATCTATTTTATATTTTTTTACTAATTCTGGAATTATTTTTTCAGGGAAGTCATAAAAAACTTGTATTCACTTGTTAGAAAGTTTATTTAACTCATTATCCAAGTTTTCTAAAGCTTCTCTTATAAAACCGAATTTTTTGTTTTCTAATCACAAAAAATCAGGAACAATATTTTTATCCAATATAAATATTGGAAGAATTTCGTCATTTTCCTTTATTGCATCAATTAGTCATTTGTTGTCATATGTTCTAAGGTCTTGTCTAAACCAAAAAATAGCTTTTTTCATATTTATTTTTTATAGGATAAAACAAATTGGCGAGAGCTTTATCCGTCTATTACAGGTTTGATTATATATTTTTTATTTTTAATATCAATTATTTATTTTTCTTGCATTTTTGACTACAGTAAATAACTTCATCAAAGTTATTTTTCCATTTTTTTCTTATTGTAAAATATTTTTTGCAAACAGGGCATATTTTAGCTTCTTTATATTTTCATCTATCTAGTATTTTCATATTAAAAAATAGTTAATTGTTTTTTATTTGTTTTTTTATTATTTGTTTTTTTTCTGCTAGCATGTTTTTTTATTATCATATTTTTATTTTTTTTATTTATATTTTTTTTAGTAGACCATAGCTTTTCTCTAGCTATTTTATTTAAAGACTCTATATCTATTTTTTTATCATATCATTTTATTTTTTTATAATATAGCCATGGCTCATGTATATATTCACTTGGGATTTCTTTTAATTCAGGAATCCATTTTTTTATAAATAATCATTTAGGATCTTTTTCTTTTGATTGTTTTATAGGGTTATAGATTCTTATAGTATTTATTCCTGTAGTTCATGACTGCATTTGTAATTGGGAATAATGTATTCATGGTTCATAATCAGTGAATAAACAGGCAAGTCTTTTTCAAATAGATTGCCAAGGTTGCATCATAGTATTGCATATATAACTTACAATACATGCTCTTGTTCTAAAATTTATCCATCAAGTAGTTTTTAGACATCTAATTGCTGCATCACAGTAGGGTATACCTGTTTTTGCATTAAAAAAATTATTTATTACTTCTATATCAGACTTATTTCTTATATAATCAAATTCTTTATTTAAGTTTTTATATTCTATTTCTACTTCTGACTCCATTTTTTGTATAAAATGTGATTGCCAATGTATTCTAGCCAAGAAAAAATTTATATTTTTTATATGATTTATTGACTTTTTATCATTTATTATTTTTAGTTGTATTATTTTTTGAATAGATTTTTTGTATATGTATTTTATTGATATATTTCAATAGCTTATATATGGTGATAATCTTGAACAACTATTAAAAGATTCGTAAGGTTTTCAAATATTATATGAATAATTAAAAGATCTTTTTTCCAAAAAACTATCTAAAACTTGTAAAGCTGAATCCTCTCATCATACTTGAGTTGCTAGATGCTTTGTTTTTTCTTTATATTTTTTCAAAATACTTTTAGTTTCTTTGATTTCTTTTTTAAATAAATCATTTTTTTTAAATTTTTTCTCTACATATAAATCTTTAGACATTCTATCATTCCATATTTTAGTCCAGTTATTTCTATCTTTTAGTCATCTAACAACTCAATTATTTATTACTTCTATAAAATCAATTTGTTCTTTTTTTAAAAATTTTATAACTCTTATATCTCTATTATAAGACGCGATATTTCATGTCTCTTGAGTAGATACTATTTTTTTTATATTAAATTTTCTTTCTATTTCTATTATAAAACTTTCAAAAGAAGTTTTTTTTACTATTAAATTAATATTTATTTTTTTTAAATTTTTTTCTAAATTTATCAAACTTTCAATTATAAATTTTAGATGAAAATAAGAAAAATCTTTTTGTTTTACTATTTCATCCTCTATTAAATAGAATCATATAGTATTTATATCTGAATCTAGTTTTTGAAAAACTTCATTGTCTTTTGTTCTTAGGTTTTTTTTGAACCAAATAAGTTGTATATCTTTTTTCATTTTATAACAAATAACTATTTATTTAAGTTACTTGTACTAAGGGCTTCAATCCTATATATAAATTATATACATAAAAGTATATTTGCAAATTTATTTATTTTTTTTATTATGTTTGTTGTTTTAATTTATATATCATGTATTATGAAAATAGAGCATATTGATAATTTGACTAAAGGTAAGAAATCATGATCAAATATATGATCTAGAGCAGTTTCTCATAGGCTTAGGTCTTATGAAAGAAAAAAATATGAAATTTCTTTAAAGAACAAATATTTACAAATTGATTATAAAGATAGAGAAAATTTGCTTAATATTTGGTATAAAGTTTGTCAATTGAAATGATGGGATAATTTGGTACTGTTAAGAGATAATGAAATATGAATACTGTATAAGGATGATATAATTATTCATAAATCTAGTTTTGAAGATACAAAAAATTACTTATTTAAATTATTATAAAAATAATGAAAAGTTTATTTTTAGTTTTATATAATCAGATAAATATAAATTATTTTGATACAAGTTTATCAAATAATTTTTTGTATATTCATCATAATTGAAAAATTAGATTTAATAATGAACAATTAAATTTAAATATAAGATCAAAGATATTAGATTATGCACTTTGATACAACTTTATTCAAGAACTTAAATCTAAAAAATATAATTGAGATTTTTTAATATCTAAAGATTATTACAATTGTATTTTAGATTATTGTAAAAATAATTGATTTAATATAGTATATTTAGTCAAGCCAACTGAAAACTATGTATATAGTAATTTTATAAATATTTCTAAAAAACTAGAAAAACACTCTATAAAAATTGTTTTTTTAGATGATAATCATAGTTTTTTTATTAGTCATGAAGAATTTTTATCTCAATATAAAAAACCACCTGTAATGGAGGTTTTTTATAGATTTATGAGAAAAAAGTTTGGTATACTTATGGATTGAAGCAAGCCTATTTGATGAAAATGGAATTTTGACAAAGAAAATAGATGATTTGATAAAAATCATAAAAAATCTAATAATTTTTTTATAGAAGAAACTAATTGACTATTAAAAGCTAAGGAGTTTTATGACTATGAATGATTTATTAACTATCCTAGCAATAGAGAACAAGCTATAAAATTATTAAATTATTTTGTAAAAAACCATCTAAATAATTTTTGAAGATTAGAAGATGCAATGTATCAAAATGATGATTATGTTCATCATTCTAACTTTGCTACAGCTATTAATTTTTGATTATTATCACCAAAAGAAGTAGTAAATGTGATATTGAATCAAGATACTGCAATAAATAATAAAGAATGATTTATAAGGCAAGTTCTAGGTTGGAGGGAATACATGTATCATTTTTTTGAGTATTATAAGGGCGATATTTATACTAATAATTATTTTAATAATAAAAATAAACTACCTGATTATTTTTGGTGAAAAAATATTGATAGTTGTAAAATGAATTGTGTAAAAACTAGTATAAAAAGAGTTTTGGATAACTCTTACTGACACCATATAGAAAGATTAATGATTATATGAAACTATTGTTTACTTACATGAATTAATCCTTTAGAGGTTAATAAATGGTTTTTTGAAAAATACAGTGATGCTTTTGAATGGGTAGTAACTCCAAATGTAATGTGAATGAGTCAATTTAGTGATTGATGAAGACTTGCTACAAAACCATATATTTCTAGCTGAAATTATATTAACAAAATGTCTGACTTTTGCACAAATTGTGAATATGACAGGTCTGTATATAATTGGACACACAGTGTAAAGAAAAATTATAAAATATTGAGCTAGCGAATATAACATAAAAAACACTGAAATATTATATAACTTAATAATCCAAAATATGGCCCAAAGAATATGAGAAGAGTTAAAAAATAAAATATTAAAATCAGTAAAAGAAGATTGAATAAAAGTACATAAAGCATCAGAAGAATATTGAGTACATCATAAAACAATATATAATTGGTTAAATCAAGAAGTAAAAGAAGATTGATGAAATACTG
>JASMTS010000016.1:0-57195 GCA_041694155.1 Candidatus Altimarinota bacterium
GAGTATATGTGAAGTACAGTAGAGATAGCATATTGAAATACAACTAATCCAAATAATTGGACTACTTGTACAGATACAATATCACATGAATTGACTACATGAGATTGACAAAAAACTGTTTATGTTAAATTTAGAGATTCTTATGGTAATGAAAGTTTAGAAGATATTGTAGATATTGAATTAAATATTTCAATTAGTCTTAATGAATATAATAGTTTATCTGTTAAGAATAATGTTCAACATTGTACAAATTATATTTCACCTTCTGTTTTTTCTAGTTTAACAAATAGAAGAATGTATTATACTTTACCAAATTGAGTAATAGTAAAATTTGAAAGAAACTCAAATACGGATATGAGTAGTTCTAGTGTAAGTAATATATTTAGCAATATTTCTTATTGGGATTGATCATCTTGGGTTGATTTTTCAAATAAATTTACAACATTTCATAATGCTTGATCATATATGTATATTAATTGGAGTGGTTCATATTCTCATTTTTATCATCCATGCTGTCAATCTTCCCAAATAAATGAATCTTGAGTTGATTTATGAAATAATTCATGTACTTGATATAGTTGGAAATGGTAATAAAAATATTAATAAATATAAAAAACATTAAAATATTACATATTTTAATGTTTTTTATATTATTTTATTATTACTTCTCATCATTTATCAACAAATACTTTAAAAGCTTCTTTTACTTTTTTAAGATCTCTTGAATTTAATTCTGTTATATAGTTTGTTATCAAAAAGTCATAAAAGTCTGTTAATTCTCATCCTTCATATTCTAGTTTTCAAGTTTTATTTATTACATATTTTGTTATTTGTAATAAATTTTTACTTTTTGTTGTAAACTCAGTTTTTCAATTTATTTTGAAGCTTGCTGATTCTATATCGCTTATATCTATTTTTTTTATTTGAGATGTTATTTTTTGCTTGTCTATTATTATTTCATCGCTTTCTTCATCTTTTACTTCATGAATTATATCGACTTTATTAAAGTTTTTTATATTAAATTCTCATATTAGATTATCTCAATATTTTTTAGAATATTTTATAGAAACAATTATCAATAAAATTCATAAAACTATAAATACTATAACTCTAGATATAGCATCTTCTATAGAGTACCATATATCAAACAAAAATACTTTTAGTATAACAAGTGTCAATAAATAAAGACCTAGTGTTCTATATTTTATTTTATTATTACTTATTCATCTGGCAATGAATAAAATAGATATTACTCACCAGAATATAGTTACTGCAAATGTATCTTGAAAGTAGTTATAAATATACATAGACACTATTATTAGACTATATAATAAGAATACAATATTTAATAATATTTTTTGTATTCTAACTATATTTAATCTATTATATAAATAAACACCTAAAGCTAATAATAAAGTTGTAATATAGTGTAAATATAATAAATCATCATTATTTGTTCTTGTTAAGTAATCAAAATATTCTATATGACTAGATGCAAATAATGCTATTCATATTATATAAAATATTTTGATTAAATTAGTCCCATAATAAGCATATATTCATCACATAAATGCTATTATAATAGAAGTTAATAAAATATTTAATCATTCTATATCAACTACATTTTTTACTAAAAATATTGTTCATATTATTCATAATATATGTATTATATCATGAAATATATTTTTATTTGTAATATCTTGTTTATAAGTTGTATTTCTTATATTAAATGCTAATAAGGCAGTTATAGTAAAGATAGAAATAAGAGAGTAATAATTTCACCTAATGATATCCAAAGAATATTCAAACATTTTTAATATTCATATAAAAAATATTATTAATGCTATATAAAATATTTTTTGTTTTGAAGTCTTGTTATACATAAAGAATAACACACTAGCTTCTATAAGCCATATTATAGATATTATAATATTTGATTCTTCAAAAATTAAAGCAACTGATAATGTAAATAATGCTATACTTATTGCAAAGTAACTATATAAGTTATTCTTTATTTTTTCTATATTTATAGTTTTTTCTATAGGGAATTTATAAGTTATTATTATTCATAATAAAAAATAATAAATAGCCAATCATACAAATGCAAATCATAATGTTAATCATGGTATTGTTTCGCTTCAGTATCTAAATAAAAATCATCATAAAAATATAATTCATACTATATTTCATATATTTATATTTGTCAGAGAATTATTTTCTCATAAAACATTTTTATTAAAAAATGGAAATACTGTTACAATTAATCATACTAAAACTATTATAGATATTATAGTTGCATTAGCATCTTGTTTTGTAAATAATAAAAATGTTATAGATAATATAGTGAATATACTTCATACTGAATAAAGTTGTGAATATTTTTCGTTTATAGAAAAAATGTAATTTATTAATAGATATCATATTAATATAGCACTTATTATTATCAAAGTTATATTCTTTATACTTTCAAAACTATCTACAAGATAAATAGAATTAAATGTTATAAATATTCATAATATAAAAAATATAATATTTAACTTTTTAAAATCATTTCTTTTTAGACTCAATATATAAGCCAATCATGATAATAGTGAAACAAATACTTTTGTTATTAATCATAACTCACTATCAAAAGGTGCTACAAAATATATTATTGATGATAATATGAATCAACTTACAATTAATATATTATTTTTGTTTATTAATCAAACTACAATTGTTCATATAGAAACTATTATAGAATAAACAAGTAAAACATAAGGTGTTTGTGAGTCTCATCATGTCAAAAATGGATTTATAAAAGCAAACAAAAATGATAAATATATTATAAAGTTTGATTTGTAATATAGACCTGTAACAATAGCAAATAATGTATTTAATATTAATAATACAAAAGTAGATATAGTAGATAGATAATTTTGGTCAAAATCTGATCATTCTAAAATAAATTTTCATCAAAGTATTACCAAGAAATTTATAAGTATTCATGTTCATATAAGTAATTTTGATTCTTGTTTGATTCATTTTTTGTCCAGTGCTACTCATGCAAAATAAGTAGAAAAACCTACAAAAAATCATAATACTAGTTTTATCAAACTAGGTATTTGATTCCATACCAATGCTAATAAGAACACTACTCATAAAAATACTAATATAACTCATATTTTGGCTAGTAAGTTTTTACCAAAAATATCTTTCAAAAGTTTTATCAAATGATTTGTTTTATCTTTTTTTTGTTTTGTTGTTTTGTGTTCTGCTTGTTTTATTAAATTATTTTCTTTATTTTTTATTTTTGTTTTATTTGTTTCCTTTATATCTGATATGTCTTTTTCTTCTATTTTTTTATAATTACTAGATTCTCTTTTTTTAATAGCCTCATAAAAGAATTCTAACCTCTGAGTTATAAAGCTTTTTGAAAAAAATACTGACTTTATAATTGATGAAAATAATGCAGTTAACAATATTAATATTATTATTTCTTCTTTTCAAATATATTTTATTCATCAAAGGTAGATTGTTAAAAATATAGTTATACAAAAAGCTAATACTATTGATAATGCTATTGATATACGATTTAATATTTTAAACATAATTTATATTGTTATATATTATTTAAATTTTTTAACTGTATAGAATATAGATATTCAAAAAATTATTA
This sequence comes from Candidatus Altimarinota bacterium, assembly GCA_041694155.1. GTDB lineage: Bacteria > Patescibacteriota > Gracilibacteria > BD1-5 > UBA6164 > JAAZVM01. Next base: position 3,659 of record JASMTS010000016.1, read on the forward strand.
TTATTGTTAACATTATTGTTATAAAAATTCATCTGTTACTTTCTATAGCTCTATTGTCTTCTGTATCACAAGCATCTCATATTCAGTCTTGATCTATATCCTTTTGTTCTTTGTTGTATTTGTTAACACAGTTATCACATACATCTCCTACTCAATCATTATCTGAATCTATTTGTTCTGGATTCTTTGTTATAGGACAATTATCTATTTTATCATAAACTCAGTCTTGATCTTGATCTTTTTCGCAAGCATCTCATATTCAGTTATTATCTAGATCTATTTGTTTTGGGTTATATAAAAGTGGACAATTATCTATTTCTCATATTAGTCAATCATTGTCATCATCACTACATGCATCTCATTTTCAATCTGAATTTGAGTCTTTTTGCTTAGGATTATATATATTTACACAGTTGTCTTTTTCATTTACTATTCAATCATTATCACTATCAATTTCTTTTTGAGGGTTAAAATTGCTATTTTTTGTTAATTCTATATTTAGTGTACTTGTATTATTATCCAAACTAAAATTATCATATTTTTTTGGACTATCATCAAATTCTTTTTGAGAACATTTATAGTTAGAATATATATTTATATTTTCATTAAAAAAAGACTTTATTACAACTGTTTTATTATTTTCTTTTATATTTAATTCATATATTTTTATTTTTTCTCTTATGCATCAAAAATTTTTACATTCTGCTTTTAGTTTAATATATTTAAAATCAAAATCATATATATTATTTTTTGATACTTTTGAAAAAATCTCTTTATCTTGTGATATATAAATACCTAGGTTATAATTTTTTGATTCGTAATCTAAATTAAAATCAAAATTTCAAGACTTTAATTCCTTTTCTATCTCGTATATTGTTTCTTTTGACTCTAATGTATCTAATTCTGTGTAAGTTTCTAAGTTGTTGTCATTTGATTCAATGACTTCTATATTATATTCATTAAAATATTTTATATTATTTAAATTTTCTCAAATTTTTTTGTATGGTAAAATAAATCATGATTGTGTAAGTGTTAAGTCATCATAATTATTTATTGTCAATTTATAATTATTAAGACCATTTTCTATTTCATCATTATATATTTTTGATTTATCAATAGTATAAGTGTTTTGATAACACTCATCACTAAAGTTGTTTGGGATTTGTTTTAATATTTTTGAGTAGTCTTCTACTGCTAATGCCTTAGTATTAAATAAACTAAGTATTAATATAGATATTATAAGGTATATATATTTTCTCATAATTATTATTTTTATTGGTATTTTATATAGTTTATTATATAAAAAAACAATAAAAACCAAAAAATATATTGGTTTTTATTGTTTAAATAAATATTTTAATTCTTTATTTTTGGATTTTACAGTTTTAGATTTTTTGTAAAAATATAGATCTATTATTTTTCATGATATATAAACTACTGTAGTTGTTATTAGAAATATTACTAATGAATCTATTCAATTACTTATGTTTTTTGATATCATAATAATAAATGATGATATTCAAAAACTTGATATTAATGTTATAATTATTTCTTTATATTCTTCGCTTGTTATTTTTATTCAGTACTTTTTTGATATTTCAATTAACATATACAAATATAAAAATATTAACAAATAATTATCTATTATAGGTATCTTTTGTATTGATATTAATCATCAAACCAAAGAAAAATTATATATTATTTTTTTTATTTCATTATTTATAATCAAATCTGTATCTATTTTTAAATACTTTGTATTTTTTAAAAAACTTTTTTTATTTATATTTTTTACATCTTTTTGATCTACAATTTCATAAATATCTACCTTATAAAGTATTCATTTGAATGTGTTTTTTCATATATTTATATAACTTATTTTTGAATCATTTTTTATATTATCTATTATATTTTTTGTTACATAAATACTATTTTCTTTTGTTATAGATTGTATTCTTGAAGATATATTCACTGTATTTCAAAAAATATCTAATCTATTATTGCTTATTTCTCTTTCTACTATTCAGTAATCTATACTTATTCTTAATTCTATTTTTTTAGATTAAACTTGATTGTTTCGTTGTATTTTTTTATTTCATTTTGTATTTCAATTGCTGCTTTTACTGCATTTTTAGGATTCTCAAAAACTATCATATAAGAATCTCAAATACTTTTTATTATTTTTCAAAAATACTTTAAAGTAATTGGCTTTATTATTTCTTCTTGTTTACTTAAAAAATCGATTATTTGTAACTTTGTTAGGAGAGATGTTTTTAGAGTATAGTTTTTTATATCCGTAAATAAAACAGCTCAATAAATAGAGTCTATATGCTTCATTTATTTTTATTTTTTAATAATATTTAATTAAATTTTAACACAAAAAAAAGTATAAAACAATTTTGTTTTATACTTTTAATACATATATGACTTATTGGCTTCATGCTGTGCATTGGTCTCAGCATAATATATTTTTCATGTGCTTACATTATGCAAGTAAAACCAATATTTTGTTTCTTTATCATTTAGAGTAGCTTCTATTGTTTCATAATTAGGGTTGGCTATTGGTGTTTTTGGTAATCATGTCATGGTTCTAGTGTTGTATTCATTTTTTTTGTTTATGTATTTACTTACAACCATTTTACATTCTTCACTTGTGAGTCTATATGGATAACATACTGTTATATCTGCTCATATCATCCATCATGCATTTAATCTTTTTTTAAGTATTCATGCAACTATTGGTTTTTCAGATGATTTTTTTTCTTCTTTTTCTACTATTGAGGCCAAATTAACCAGGTCATTTATTGTTTTATAATCAAGATTAGTCAAGATTTTGTTATATACTTTGGTTTCAAATGTGTTTAGTTGTTGTATAACAAAATTATTTATTTTGAAATTAGTATTGACATTATATGTATCTGGATACAAAAAACCTTCTAAAGTGTTTTGGTTTTTTATAAAATCATAAAATTCTCATAATTTTTTTATTTTTTCTGGATCTTCTACATAACTTATATATTCTCAACTATTTATCAATCATTTATTAGTTAGGTATTCATCAATATCAAAAATATTCCATCACTCTAATATTGTTATATTTATTTGTTCTAATATAGGTTCATTTAATGATTTTATAATATCTTCTATTTTCGAGTTTTTATCTATTTTATAATTTCATTCCTTTAAAGTGTAATCAGGTTTATTGTTTTTTATATATAATTTATAATATGTATTGTCTAATTCTTGTATTTTTTGTCATAAATTGTAAAAAGTATCAGACTTTTCTATTTTTATTATTGTTTCATTTTTGATTAAGACTTTATCCTTAAAGTTTGAATAATTAATATAAAAAATAATCATTAATATTACAAAAATCCATATTATAAGTTTTATAACTCTGATTAATACATTTTTTTCTCTAAGTCTTTTTCTATCATTTAAGTTGGTATTTTCTTCTTTCAAATTTATTTTTTTTCTTTTGAAATAATTGCTCATTTATTTTGTTATTAAAAATATTTATTTGATTTTATTTCAAAAAAAAATTATATCAAGTTTTAGGAAAAAACTTTTGATTTTTGGCTATTTATTCATATAATCTTCGTGTTTGCACTACTTTTGATTGTGTTTTTCTGGTAAAGTAGGGCATTTTTTCGTATGCACGAAAAATGAGAGGCAAAACGATTGTGTAACTGATGATAAGTCTCAAGAAACAAATAATTTTATTATTTATTAAATAAGTTTGTTTTAATATGGCAAAAAATACTTCTAAAAATGCTGAAGTAGGAAGTTTGTATGATGTAAAAGGTCGTCATTTTTTTACTAATGACAAATCTGTTGTATGAATTCCTGATTTACTTGAGGTTCAACTAGATTCTTATAGAGATTTTTTGGAAAATGGTATAGATAGAGTTTTTTCTGATAATTTTCCAATTTCAGATCATTCATGAGAAAAAGTTGATATTTACTACAAAGGTTTTGCTTTGGAAGAACCAAAATATGATCCAGTAACTTGTACTAGAAAAAACCTTAACTATGAAGCTCCACTTAAAGTGAGACTTGAAATGTTAAATAAAGAAACAGGTGAAATAAAAGAACAAGATGTTTACATGGGAGGTATACCTCTTATGACAGATATGGCTACTTTTATAGTTAACTGAATTGAGAGAGTAATAGTAAACCAAATAGTTAGATCTACTGGTATATTTTTTACTACTTGAGAAGAAGGTTATTCTTTAAAAGTAATACCAGCTAGAGGTTCTTGGTTTGAAATAGATATAGAAAAAAAATGAATTATCAATGTAAAAATTGATAAAAAAAGAAAATTACCTATCTCTGTTTTACTTAGAGCTTATGGATTAGAATCAAATGCTGAAATATTAGATGCTTTTAAAGGTTTATGAGATGATGTTATTGCTAATAATATAGGGCCAACTCTAGAAAAAGATAAAACTACTAATAGATTAGAGGCATTACATGTTTTATATAAATTACTAAGACCAGGTGATCTTGCTACTGATGAAAGAGTAGAAGAACTTTTTAATGTAACATTTTTTGATGAAAAAAGATTTGATCTAGGAGAAATAGCTAGATTAAAAATGAAATCAAAATTAGGTCTTAAGACTGAGTACTCAGATGAGAATGGTAAATTTTTACTATTGGAAGATTTGATAGTTTCTCTAAATTATTATTTAAATCTAGTATACTGAGCAAAAGATCATTTTGTTGATGATATTGATCACTTAGAAAACAGAAGAGTAAGATCTGTTTGAGAATTAGTAATGGATAAAATCAAAGTTGGTATTGCTAGAATGGAAAGAATTGCTAAAGATAGAATGACTATTGTAGAAATGGATGATGCTACACCAGGTACATTTATAAACTCTAGACCAATAGTTGCTATCATGAAAGAATTCTTTTGAAGTTCTCAATTATCACAATTTATGGATCAATCAAATCCACTTTCAGAATTAGGGCACAAGAGAAGAGTTTCAGCTCTATGACCTGGTTGATTGACTAGAGAAAGAGCTTCTTTTGAAGTAAGAGATGTTCACCCTACTCAATATGGTAGAATATGTCCAATTGCTACTCCAGAAGGGCCTAATATTTGATTAGTACTACACTTTGCATCTTATGCAAAAGTAGATAAATATGGTTTTTTATTAACTCCATTTAGAATAGTTCACCATGATGTAAAAAATGATTGAAAATCAGCAGTTAATAAAATTGCATTATGAGATATTAGATGAGATGATGGTAGCGTTATAGTTGAAGATAAAAATTATATAACTGAAGATCAAGCAAAAGAAATAAAAGAAAAAATAAAAGCAAAAAAAATAGAGGTAAGATGATATGTTACTAGCGAATATGACTATTTTGATGCTCACCAAGAAAGAGTATTAACTATAGCTGAAGCTACATCTCCTGTAGATGAATATGGTAATTTTAAATCTACTAGACTTTCTTCTAGAGCTGGTAATGAGCCAACTATATCTTATGTTAGAGAGGTTACTCATATAGATGTATCTCCAAAACAAACGATGTCAGTTGAAACTTCTCTATTACCATTTTTGGAACATGATGATGCGACAAGAGCGGAAATGGGTTCAAACATGATGAGACAAGCTGCTCCTTTAGTAAGACCAGAAGCTCCAATAGTAGGTACTGGTATGGAAAGAGTTGTTTGAGAATGATCAGGTTATGCTATATTGGCTGAAGATGACTGAGAAGTTATTTGAGTTGATGCAAAACATATCACAGTTTTATATAAAAACTGAAATAAAAAAATATATGAATTAACTACATTCAAAAGATCGAATCATGATTTAGTTATTCATCAAAAACCTATTGTTTCTCATGGTCAAAAATTAAAAAAATGAGATGTCTTATGTGATGGTCATGCAATAGAAAATTGAGAATTGGCGCTTTGAAGAAACTTAGTTGTTGCTTATATGCCATGGAAAGGTTATAACTATGAGGATGCTGTTATAATTTCATCTAAATTAGTTGAAGATGATTATTATACTTCAGTTCATATAAATGAATATACTATTGATGTTAGAGAAACAAAATTATGACCTGAACAAACTACTGATGATATTCCAAATGTATCTAGTTCAAAATTAAAAGATCTTGATATTGATGGTATAATAAGAACATGAGCATATGTTAAATGAGGTGATATATTAGTAGGTAAAATTACACCAAAAGGTGAACAAGAATTATCTCCTGAAGAAAGACTTTTAAGAGCAATATTTGGTGATAAATCAAAAGATGTTAAAGATTCTTCTCTTAGATTACCATCAGGTCAATGAGGTAAGGTATTACAAGTACATGTATTAAAAAGAGAAAATGGTGATAATTTACCAACTGGTGTTTTCAAACAAGTAAAAGTTTTTGTTGCTGCAACAAGAAAAATAGAAGTTTGAGATAAAATGGCTGGTAGACACGGTAACAAATGAATAGTTTCTAGAGTTGTTCCAGCTGAAGATATGCCATTTATGGAAGATGGTACTCCAGTTGATATTATATTGAATCCACTATGAGTTGTTTCTAGAATGAACATATGACAAATATTAGAAACACATGTTGGTATGGCTGCAAAAAAATTATGAATAACAGTTGCTACTCCAATACTTAATGGTATGTCTATTGAACAAATAAATTCTTTAATGGAAACTGCATGAATGGATGTTGATTGAAAAGTTCAATTAATAGACTGAGAAACATGAGAACCATTCAAAGAAAGAACTGTTGTTTGAGTTAAGTTTATGTTAAAACTTCACCACTTTGTTGAAGAAAAAATTCATGCGAGATCAGTAGGTCCTTATTCTATGGTTACACAACAACCTCTTTGAGGTAAAGCTCAAAATTGAGGTCAAAGATTCTGAGAAATGGAGGTTTGGGCTCTAGAAGCATATGCTGCTGCTAACATATTACAAGAAATGATAACAATCAAATCTGATGATGTGGCCGGTAGAACACAAGCTTATGAAGCTATAGTTAAAAATGCTCCTATTAAAAAACCAAATATTCCTGAATCGTTTAATGTACTTTTAAAAGAACTTCAATCTATTTGATTAGATTTAGATTTATTAGATAAAGAAGAACTAGAAGCAAAAGAAGCTGAAGCAGAAGCAAGATATGACGAAGTAATAAAAATAGAAAATAAAGTACAAAATGAAAAAGATAACAAAGAAGAAAAGTAAAACTTTCTTCTTTGATAAAAAATTTTTAATCTCTAATTATAATCATAATGTTTGATAAATCTTTAGATAATTTTCTAAATGACAAAATCACTGATTTCTCAGAAATAGCAAAAGACATAGGTAAAAAAGATATAACAAAAGGTAAAAACCTTGATAATCTTGCTTGAATATCTTTGGGAATTGCTAGTCCTGATAGAATTAGATCTTTATCACATGGTAAAGTTTTAATAAGTGAAACTATTAACTATAGAACACAAAGACCAGAAAGAGGTTGACTTTTTTGTGAGCAAATATTTGGTCCTAGAAAAAACTATGAATGTGCTTGTGGTAAATATAAAAGAATAAGATATAAAGGTATAGTTTGTGAAAGATGTTGAGTAGAAGTTACAAAAGCATCTGTTAGAAGAGAAAGAATGGCCCATATAGACTTATATGCTCCTGTTGTTCATACTTGGTATCTTAAATCAGTACCTGGTAGAATAGGTCTTTTATTAGACTTGCCAGTAAAAAAACTGGAACAAGTAGTTTATTTTGCATCATATATAATTACTGATGTTTATGAAGATAAGCTAAAAGAAGCAAGTAAAGATTTAGAAGATAAATACAAAGTCTCTAAATCAGAAATGCAAAAAGAAATTCAAAGAGAATTAAATGAATTAAAACTGAAAAAAGAATCAGGTGAATTAAATGAAAAAAAATTCAAGACTGAAGAAGCTATGTTAATGTCTAAAATGGATGAATTAACTAGTGAGTTTGAAGAATTAAGAGACTGATTAAAAACTTTACAAGTTTGAGCAGTTATATGAGAATTAGAATATAGAGTTTTAGAATCAAGATTTCCACATGTATTTAAATGAGGTACTTGAGCAGAACATATAAAAGCTCTTTTGGAAAGAATAGATTTATTAAAATTTATTGAAGAACAAGAAATAGAGTTAAAAAATTCAACTCAAATAAAACAAAAGAAAATTCTTCAAAAAATAAAATTAGCTTCTAGTTTATTAAAATCAGGACAAAGACCAGAATGGTTTATATTAGAAGCTCTTCCTATTATACCACCAGACTTGAGACCAATGATTCAACTTGATGGTTGAAGATTTGCTTCTAGTGACTTAAATGATCTATATAGAAGAGTTATTAATAGAAATAACAGACTTAAAAAACTTATTGAGTTATGAGCACCTGATGTAATCTTGAAAAATGAAAAAAGAATGCTTCAAGAATCAGTTGATATGTTATTAACTGGTGAAACTAGAACAAATAGATCAGGTTTTGTTACTGCTAATAAGAAAAAATTAAAATCATTAACAGAAGTTTTAAAAGGTAAACAAGGTAGATTTAGACAAAACTTACTAGGTAAGAGAGTTGATTACTCTGCTAGATCTGTTATCGTTGTATGACCTGAGCTTGAAATGGATGAGTGTTGATTACCAAAAACAATGGCATTAATACTTTTTAAACCATTTGTTATAGCAAAACTTATAGAAGACGGTCTTGTTTATAATATTAAACATGCTGAAAAATTTGTAGAAAAATGATCAAAAGAAGTTTGGGATGCCTTAGATGAAGTTATTGAAGGTAAATATGTACTTATGAACAGAGCTCCTACTCTTCATAGACTTTCAATCCAAGCTTTTAGACCAGTATTAGTAGAATGAAAAGCTATACAACTTCACCCATTAACGTGTCCAGCATTTAATGCCGACTTTGATGGTGACCAAATGGCTGTTCACTTACCAATAACAGAAAAAGCACAAGAAGAAGCTAGGGAATTGATGGTTACTTCTAAAAACTTGTTATCTCCATCTTCATGAGAACCTATTGTTGCTCCATCTCAAGATATGATTCTAGGTTGTTATTATGTTACAGCTTTGGATGAAAAAGGTATATGAGCATGAAAAGTTTTTTCTGATATAAATGATGTTTGACTTGCTTATGAAGCAGGAGTTTTATGAATAAAATCTCCTATAAGAGTGAGAGTTAACTCTAAAATAGAAGAAACTAATTACGGTAGATTATTATTCAATGAAATAGTTCCAGAATGATTAGGTTTTATAAATGAAACATTAAATAAATGAGCATTGAAAAAAATATTAGCTAGATGTTTTGAAGAATTAGGTTCTGAAACTACTGCACAATTTGTTGATAAAATAAAAAACTTTTGATACAAATATTCTACTATTTCAGGTTTATCTATATCAAAAGATGATATGGTTATACCAGAAAATAAAAAAGATTTACTTCAAGAAGCATGAGAAAAAGTTAAATATATTCAAAAGAAATGGTGGACTTGATTTATGACTGAAGAAGAAAAATATCATCAATCTATACAAATATGGGCTGATGTTAAAAAAGTTATAGAGTCAGAAATGAAGGAATTATTTCTACCAAATAATCATATATTCAACTTTATTGATTCTTGAGCAAGATGAAATTGGTGAAATATTACTCAATTATGTTGAATGAAATGATTAGTTGCTTCTACTAGTGGTGCTACTATCGAATTACCTATACAATCTACTCTAAAAGAATGATTTTCTACACTAGAGTACTTTATTGCCACTCATGGTTGAAGAAAAGGTAAATCAGATACAGCCCTTAAAACAGCACAATCTGGTTACTTAACAAGAAGACTTGTAGATTCTAGTCAAAACATAATAGTAAAAGAAGAAGACTGTAAAACTGTTCACTACAAAACAGTTATAAGATGAGAAAACACTTCAAGCTTTGAAGAAAAATTTGAAGACAAAATTTATTCTCATACATTAGCAAATGATGTATTAGATTCAGAAGGTAATATACTTATAAAAGCATGAGTTATAATAGATAACAAAATATTAGCTATTATTAATGAAAACAAAATTGATAGAGTTGATGTTAGATCTGTACTTACTTGTTGAACAGAATGATGAGTATGTAAAGCTTGTTATGGTCTAGATTTAGGTCTTAACAAAGAAACTGATATTTGAGCTCCAGTTTGAGTAGTTGCTGCCCACTCTATTTGAGAACCAGGTACTCAGCTAACGATGAGAACTTTCCACTCATGATGAGTTGCCAAAGAAGGTTGAGATATGACACAAGGTTTATCAAGAGTTGAAGAACTATTTGAAGCTAGAAATCCAAAAGCTGTTGCAGAAATTTCTGACTTAGATTGAGTTGTAGAAATTGAAAGAACAGATGATGATTTGATAGTTAGAGTTGTAGCTCAAGAGTTAAATACTGATGAATATTACTATGATGATGCTACTTATGATGTAGCTGTAAAAGTTGGTCAAACTATAAAACCAAAACAAATAATAGCTAGATCAAATATTGATAAGCAAAAAATAAATGCTACATTTGCATGAGAAGTTAAAAAAGCTGAATGAGGTGTTATTACTATAAAAGATATAGATCCAAGAGTAGTAGAATATAGATTTGATGTAGGTAAGACTTTACTTGTAAAAGAATGAGATGTTGTTACTAAATGACAAAAAATTACAGAATGAGCTCTTAACTTACAAAAATTAAAAGATGTTGCTTGAGTATTAGCTGCAGAAGAATATATTGTAAATGAAGTAAAAGCTATTTATTCTTCTCAATGACAAACAGTTAGTTCAAAACACGTTGAGCTTATAGTAAGACAAATGTTCTCTAGAGTAAGAATTACATCAAAAGGTGATAGTGAATTCTTTCCATGAGATATAGTTGATATAATCAAGTTTAATAACGAAAGTGATAAACTTATAAAAGAAGGTAAAAAACCAGGTATTGCTGAAAGATTACTACTTGGTATTACAAAAATTTCACTTTATACTGAGTCTTGGTTATCTGCTGCTTCTTTCCAAGAAACAGTTAGAGTATTAGTAGACTGATCTGTTTCAGGTAAAATAGATAAGTTTAAAGAAATGAAAGAAAATGTAATTATAGGTAGACTTGTACCAGCTGGTGAGCAATACAAGAAATTACTTAACGAAGAAAATAGAATTGATAATATAGATGAACAATACTTTGATCCTGATCAAGAAGATGTTGATGTATCAGAACAACATTTATCAGAAGTAAAAAAAGAAATGGAACATGAAAGTGATTTCTAATTATATAAAATAAAACACTCCAATTTGGAGTGTTTTATTTTATATATAAAAAAAGAACCTTATTTTTTAATAGGTTCTTTATAAATCATTTAGCATTTTTAATACATCTTCTGCATCTTCATCTTGCTCTTTTGATTGAGCTTCTTTTATTTTTTTCTTTGAGTCTTTTAGTTGAAACTCTTGCCATTCAATTAGATGTTTTTCATTTAATTGTTTTATTTCATTTTGATATTTTTTTTCTAATGCTTCAAGTTTTTTCTTTTCTGTATCAAGTATATTGAAAAGTCTGTCGATTTGAGAATCTGTCATTGATGGCATTATGTCAAACCAATATTGTTTTTCATCATCATCCATTGATTCAGTTTCTACTATCAAATCTACAAGTTCATTATATTGAGCTTGTACTTCTTCATTTATTTGAAACTTTTTTCAGTTATGATTAATTTCAGCCATATTTTAATTTTTAATGTTTAAATATTTGTTAAATATATTATATCAAACTATTTTAAAATTTGCAAATAAAAAATAAGAGTTATAATTATTTTATTGATAATCATATCATAATTAATATTTAATATATTACAAATGACTTTTATTTATTTGTGAGTTTATACTTTGTTATTGGTGATTTTATGGTGATTTTTTATTATAGCAAAATTACATGCATATAAATTTAAAAATTTTTCTGATAGAATAGAAAAAGTTACAAAATTTTTGCTTTTTATAATGGTTTTGTTATCTTTATTATGATATTTTACTATTATATATTCATCAATTAATACTGAAAATATTAGTTATGAAGAAACTGATTTTAATTTTAATGAAGTAAACTATTAAAATATGTCTACTATATTTACAAAAATAATAAATAGGGAAATACCAAGTGATATAGTTTTTGAAAATGATGATATTATCGTTATAAAAGATATAAATCCAAAAGCAAAAACTCACTTGCTTATTATACCAAAAAAAGAAATACCAACTATAAATGACTTAGAAGAATCTGATAGAGATTTGTTGGCGGATATGTTTTTTGTAGCCAAAAAATTGGCAAATGATTTATGAATTTCTGAAGGTTATAAACTCAATTTTAATGTATGAGAAAAATGATGACAAGAAGTTATGCATATACATCTACACTTATTATCTAATATATAAAAAATGGAATTAAATAGAAATAAAGTAATTTTTCTAGCTGTATGAGTTATAATTCTTATATCTCTTATATTTTTGCTTATTATATCAAGTAATAGTACAACTACTGAGCCTGATACATCACAGCAAAATACTTTTAAAATATGGATGGTTTGAGAAGCCTGAAATGATACTTATTCTATAATAGAATGATTCAAAAATTTAAACCCAAGTTATGAATCAAATAATATAATAATTGAAACTTTTCCTGATTATGAAGAATATACATATGCTTTAACATCTGCTATTTCTTCATGAACATGACCTGATTTATTTGTTTTGAATAACAATGAAGAAAATTCTGTATTTGCAAATCAAGTTATGTGAATATCATCATCAGTTATTTCACCAAATGATTTTAGAAAAGTATATAAATGAGTTTTTAGTGATGACTTGATATCTTGAGAATGAGATAATGAATTTTTGAAATGAATACCAGTGGGGTACGAAACTCTATGAATATTTTATAATAGAATGAATGTAAGGCATTCTGACTTGGAGACTATTTCTAGCTTGAACAATACAGTATCCAATTTATCAGAAAGAAAGCCATGATCAATACCTATCGGTATTTGAAATTGATCTACTGTAAAAAATGCATGAGATATACTATTACAATTTTTTATGCTTGAATGAGATGTAAAAAAATTATCAGATATAACATGAACTATATTGAAGCAATGAATGGCATCTTACTTATTATATTGAGATACTGATTGATATAATTCTTATGATTCTAGATTTGTTGAATTAACTAATTTATGAGAAAATTCTCTTTATTTATTTTCTAGATGAGATATTCATATGGTTGTATGATATCCAAGTATGATAAATGATATAGCAGAATATTGATATTCAAGCTCATTTTTACAAGCTAGAGTTTTTCCTCAATATTTTTCTTGAGAAGGAAATTATTTAATAAATTATAATTATTTTGTTATAAATAAAGATACTCAAAATATTTGATTAGCTCAAGATTTTTTGACTTATTTAGCAACTGATAATTGAGCAACAACTTTTTTAAATAATTTTAAATATTATCTTCCAGCATTATTATCACTTGATAGTGAATTTTTACCAAAAAAAATACATGATGATTTTAATGTTGTATTAGAAGATTTTTATGTTGATGAATATATGTTATCTAGTTTTGATAAATGAATTAAAAATATATATGATAGATGAATAGTTCCTATATTAGATAATTCATCTTATGCAGAATCAAATTTTGAAGATTTTGTATGATCTCTTATTTGTAAAACAAAGAAAGCTGTAAATTTTGAAAGTTTATCAACAAGTTGTGACTAATTTTAAAAACCGAACTATTAGTTCGGTTTTAATTTTAATTTTAATATAAATATGAAAAATTATAATTGTTATATACATATACCTTTTTGTAGTAGTAAATGTAAATATTGTAGATTTGCATCTTTTGGTATAACTCAAAACCTTCAAATACAAACATATGTTAACTTTTTGATATCTGAAATAAGTTTATGAATAAAACATAATAATAAACTAGATACTATATATTTTTGATGATGAACTCCATGAGTATTAAATTTGAATCAATTTGAATCTATACTTAATACATTAAAAGATAAGTATATTTTAGATGATAATATAGAAATATCTATAGAAACTACTCCAGAAAATGTAACCATAGAAAATATAATATGATGGAAAAAACTTTGAATAAATAGGATAAGTATGTGAGTTCAAACTTTAAATGAAAAATCATTAAAAGAGATATGAAGAGCCTGAAAATGAGATATTATAAAAGCTTTGGAAAACTTTAAAAATATATGATTTGATAATGTTTCTATAGATTTTATAATATGACTACCTTATGTATCTAGTTGAGAAATAAATAAAAATATTGATTATTTAACTAATAAATATAGCTTTATAAAACATATATCAGTTTATATGCTTGAAGAATATTATGATGTACCTGATGAGAAAGAGTCAAACTTTGATAATATAACTTATCCATCAAATTGGTCTATTAATTGATTAAAAGATGATGATTATTTAAATGAATATAACTCTATAAAATCCAATTTATATTCAAAATGATACAATCAGTATGAAATCTCAAACTATTCAAAGAAGTCTTATGAATGTAAGCATAATATATGATACTGGACTCATAAACAAACTATTGCATATTGATTAGGGGCCCATTGATACATAGATAATTATAGGTATTCTAATAGTGAAAAATTTTTAGAATACTACAAGTACAAAGATATAACAAAGGTATTTTTGAATGATAGTGATATTTTTATAGAAAAAATAATGTTTATGCTCAGAACTTGAGGTATAGATAATCAATATATCCAATATTTGGACAAATCTAAAATAAAACAATTTATTGATATGTGATATTTAATAAAAACTAAAAATAAATTACAATTATCTGATAAGTCAGTTGTTTTTTTGGATTATATATTATGAGAAATTATTTAAAATAAAAAGTAGTAAACCTATAATAGGTTTACTACTTTTTATTATTTACTTGATAGTTCTTCTTTGAAGTGATCAAATAAGTGATTAATTAAATCGTCTAAATTTTTGTAATCTTCTCTAGAATATCTAAAACTATCTATGTCCAATTTAGCAGATACAACTCAATCAAACATTTCTTTTTTGTTTTTTTCTATTTTTACTTCTATTACTCATTCTGCATCTTCTTTATCATTGTATTTTTTTAAGTAATTATCAAGTTTATTTTCAATATTATGTTTTACTAATCTTTCAGTTGGTTCTTTAGATTCTTCAGCGTTAACATGTATTTTTACTTGTATTTCCATATTTTCACTTATTATTATCATATAAAAATCAAAAAAAGGTTTTAAGTAATATATAAAGGCTTTTTTACTTAACTTCTTTTTTACAATAGATATATTATCATATTAATATTTTAAATCAAATAAAATTTAAAAAAATAATTGAAAATTACTCATATTTAGATATAAATATAGTATAATTATTATTTAGTATAGTAAAAAAATGAATAAATTTAAAGCGACAATTTGATTAGAAATACATGTAAGAATAAAATCAAAAACAAAAATGTTTTGTTCTTGTAAAAATGCTGTAGAGTTAGCTTCAGAACCAAATAAAAATGTTTGTAGTGTATGTATGTGATTTCCTGGTATGTTGCCAGCTCTTAATAAAGAGGTAGTAAGATTATGACTTATTGGGGGGATGGCTATGAACTGTAAGGTAAATAATATATCTAGCTTTGATAGAAAAACTTATTTTTATCCAGATAACCCAACTGCTTATCAAATTACTCAAATGTATGAACCTATAGTAGGTGAATGATCAGTTAAAACAATAGTAGAATGAGAAGTTAGAGATTTTGCAATACATCATATGCACTTAGAAAATGATGCATGAAAACTTATACATGCATGATGAAAAACTCTTTGTGATTTTAATAGAGCTGGTAGTCCACTTATGGAAATAGTTACTGAACCAGTTTTTCATACAAAAGAAGAAGTAATGGAATTTTTAAAAGAGATACAAAAAATAATGAGAGCATGTAATGTATCAGATGCTGATATGGAAAAATGACAAATGAGATGTGATGTAAATATTTCAGTAGCTCCAGAATGAAGTGATAAACTTTGAGCTAGAACTGAGACAAAAAATGTTAATTCTTTTTCTGCTATAGGTAGAGTTATAGATCATGAAACAAAAAGACAAATTAAAATTATTGAATGAGGATGAATTGTAGAACAAGAAACTAGATGATGGGATGATGATAAATGAGTATCTGTTACACAAAGAAGTAAAGAAGATGCTATGGATTATAGATATTTCCCAGAACCGGATTTATTACCTCTAAATCTTGATGATGATTTTATAAATGAAGCTAGATCTAGTATACCAGAATTACCTATAGAAAAAAGAATAAGATATTTAGAAGAATATAAATTATCAGAAGATGATGCTAGATTATTAACAACTGATAGAGCTTTAAGTGAGTATTTTGATGGGCTTGTAGATTTAACTAAAGATCCTAAAAAATCATGTTCATATATAACAACTATATTATTAGCTATTATCAATGAATCGGAAGAAATAAATAATATTGATGAATTAAAATTTGATATAAAAGAATTAGCTAGAGTTATAGAACTTGTTAATAATGATGAATTATCTAGTACTAATTCAAAACAAGTTATAGAAGAGCTTTTTAATAATTGATGAGAAGCTGATATTATAGTAGATGAAAACAATCTAAGACAAAAAAATGATACATGAGCATTAGAAGCTATAGTAGATCAAGTTTTATTAGATTGTGCTTCTCAAGTAGAAGACTATAAATCTGGTAATGAAAATATTTTTTGATTTTTTGTTGGTCAATGTATGAAAGCATCTAAATGACAATGAAATCCAAAAATATTTAATCAACTTTTGAAAGAAAAATTAAAATAATTTAAAAGAACCTAAAAATAAATAGGTTCTTTTTTTTGCTTTGATTTTTAAATTGTGATAAAATTTATTTAGTATTACAAATTTTATTTGAATTCAATTGAATAAAATTAACCACTTTAGTTTAACAATATACAAAATTATGCTAAATAAATTATTAAATATTTTCTCTAAAAATAAAAAAAATATCATACTTTTATCTTTTATGATAATGGGTTTTTTCTATTTATGAGATACTACTTTTGCTGCTAATAGTGATAATATAATGTCAGTTGATCCAGAGACAACTGAAAAAGTAGCAGAAGTAATAAGATGGATATGATCTACTATAACAGTATTTTTGTCACTTCTTACTTATTTAGCTGTTATGTTTTTATCTCCAGAATGGATTAATGGTAGTCTTTTTGGCTTGAATTGATATTTCAAACAAATATGGATATTAGTATCAAATGTTGTATATTTTGTATTTGCTTTTATCCTTATATGGATAGCTTTTATGAATATTATATGAAAATGACAGGATAAATATCAATTAAAACAAGCTTTGCCAAAGTTTTTTATATGAATAATGATAGTTCCAATATCTTGGTTTCTGGTTAATTTTATACTTTCAATATCTTCAATACTTACTATATCAGCTATAAACTTACCTTATGATACCTTTCCGTGATTTAATAGTAAAATTACAGAGGTAAATGTACCTAATAAATGTATTATAAATTTAGAAAAAGAGTCTTGAAAATCATGAACAAATAACTCTTGAGATTGAGATAATAATGTTAATTCATTTTTTCATTGTGAAGAAGATGCTTGAAAAACTAGTATATGAGAATTAATGGATAGTTCAGATGCTAGTTCAAAAATATTTTCTGTACTAGGGACATATGCTTATGGTGTTATATGATTAGAAAATATAGACCAATTGAATAACTTTGATCAATCCAAAATAAAAACCATACTTGACTTAGTTGTAAAACTAGTTTTTGATATCTTGTTTATAGTTGTATATGCTGTTCTTATGATAGCATTAGCATTAGTTCTGATGACTAGATGAATATATATATGGATATATATGATGATATCTCCACTTTTTGGTTTGATGTACTTTTTTGATAAATCAAGTGGTTGATGAGAATTTTTTGATAAGTTCAATATAAAGCAATTCATATCTCTAGCAATGGTACCTGTATATACTATGCTTGCTCTTACATTTGGTCTATTATTTATATTTGTAGTTGCTCAGTGAATGGCTGCAGGTAATACATCTACTGCTATTGATTGATTACAATCTGTTAAAATTATTTCATGAACAGATGATGAAAATGAAAGTACTTTGATTATAGGTTCAGATGAAGATGAAGGTAAAAATTTTTCATTAGTTGTTAAATGAGCTGCAGCTAATGAAGAAAATATATCGGATATTTGGCAAACAGCTCTTAGTGAATCTAATTGAGCTCTATGAGTAATAGGTACTCTTATAATGAAAATATTTGGTATAGTTGTATTATGGTGAGCTGTTATGGCAGCACTTAGAACAAATGAAGTAACAAAAGCCGTAGTAGAACCATTACATGCATTTGGTACTCAAGTATGACAACTTGCTACAAAGTCTCCTCAGTATGCTCCAATATTTGGTGGTCAAAGTATGAAAAGTATGAGTAGTGCAGCTTCTTCATTTAAGTCTTGAATAGAATGATATCATTCACAAAAATGAGCTGATATATGAAGAAATTATAGTGATATGATTGTTTGATGATGAGATAAAAATGTCAGAAGAATTGAAGATAATTTTAGAGGTTTAAGTGAAAGTGATACAGATTGAATTGAGCGTGCAATTAAAGATACTTTACCACATATAAATTTTGATAATAAAAGACATGTAGATAAATTGGTAGAAGCTTTAGAATCAGTATGATTTGAGAATCTTAATTCTTCATCTATGATTTGACAAAGCAAAGATCAAGTATGAAGACACTTGATTCAGAATCAAAATAATAAATTACGTGAAGGTTGAAAATTTGATGATTATTCTGATTATGTTCGTGCTTTAGATTGAAATACTAGTTTTTGATGATGAGATGTAGGTAATAATTGAAATAATGATCAAAATTGATGAAATAATCCAACTCAAAATAATAATATAAATATTTCAACTACTTGAGTTTTAAGTTGATTAGATATGATTGATATTCAGTTATCATGACCTGATGGTGAAAAATTTGATTCAGCTGATAGAGTTGATATATTGGCTGAAAATATTCATAAATTATGAAAAAATAATATTGAATCATATTTTTCAGATGATTTAATTGAAGAAATAAGAAAATATTATGATTCTGATTGAAAATTTGTTCCAGATGGAGGTCAAGATAATTGAAAATTACCTTGGGAAGTAGATGATAACAATCAAGATGAAGAATAATAATTAAAAAAATCCCTTATAGGGATTTTTTTATTAACAAATTTTTTAGCTCTATCAATTCTACTTCATCGTAAATACTTTTTCTAATATTATATTTATCAAAACTTTCTATTATCAAGTACTTTTTATTATCGTCTGGTATTTTTAATAATTTATTTATTTCTTTTTTTATCTCGTTTTTATCTATATTGTTTGATAAGTGTATGTATATTTTTTTGTTATCTTTTTCTGCTATAAAGCTTAATTCAAAAACTCAATTTTTTCATCAATAAACTGTAAAATTGTTATATTTTAAGTATACAAAAATAATATTTTCTCACAAAGTTTTATTATCCAGTTCAAAGTTGGATAGATAATTTCTTATTCAATTATCACTAAAATAATATTTTGATTTACCATTAATTATTTTTTGCTTTTTTATATCATATAGATCTACTTTGTATATTATTTTTTCTTGTATACTAAAATCAATATAGTCATAAAATGTTTTTGGTGATATTGTTTCAATTTCTTGAGCTGATTTTAATAACTCTCTATTTGATAAATAATTATTATTAAATGCTAAAAATGTTATAACAAAATAATACAATTTTATATTTTTTACTGATTTTAAATCAAATATACTTTTTAAGAATAAATTTGATATTATTAATTCTAATCATATTTTTTTATCATCTATTGCTTTTAGCTTATCTATATTTCAGTATATTATATTATTTTCTATATTATTTTTATCTATAGATATATTCGTTTCAAAAATATTTATATTAGGAATAACTATATCATTTCATATTAATATTATTTTTTTATTAATTTTGTAATACTTTGATATTACATTTTTTATTCATTTGACACTTCAGCAGTTTTGCAAAAAAATATATTTACTATTTTTTGATGATATATATTTATCCAATTCATTATCTGATTTAATTATATTAAGATTATCTAAATCTTTGTTAAAATATATATAATTTTCTCATATATTTGTTTTATTTATTAAATACGAAATTATTTTACTTTTTCATGACTCTCTCATTCATGATATAATTGTAATTTTTTGATTATTTATATTATTTAGAATGTTTTTTATTTGCGATATATTATTGTCTATTATATTTATTTCTCTTAGATATTTATTATTTTTTTCTATTATTTTATTGATATTGTCCATTTTAAATTGTACAAATTAATATATATTTAGTAATTAGTTTTATTATTAATATTTTAATATAAAAGTCAATTTTTTATATTTATAAATAAAATTATTTTATGTAAAGTTATTTTTTTTGACTATTATTAATATTTTAATTTAATCATTTATATATATTTATTATATAATATTATTTATGAAGTATTTAGCTTTTGTATTTTATGTTATTTTATCCTTGGTTTGAGTACATTTATTAGTATGAACTGATTTATCGACTCAAGCCAATTTTTTTTTACTATTAGCTGTATTCTTATGAGTTTATATGGCAGTAAATATATGAGCCAATGATGTAGCAAATAGTGTTTGACCTGCTGTTGGTTCAGGTGCATTAAAATTGAAGCATGCTATTATCATAGCTGCTATATTTGAATTGCTTTGAGCTGTGATAGCTTGATGAGAAGTAGTAGATACAGTTAAAAAGTGAATTATTGATGTTTGATTAATAAATGATGTAAATGTTTTTATTTTTATAATGCTTTCTGCATTATTTTCC
Source organism: Candidatus Altimarinota bacterium (assembly GCA_041694155.1). Lineage (GTDB taxonomy): Bacteria > Patescibacteriota > Gracilibacteria > BD1-5 > UBA6164 > JAAZVM01. Next base: position 24,705 of record JASMTS010000016.1, read on the forward strand.
GCTTCATTATGGCTTAATCTCGCAACATTTTTCAGAGCACCAGTTTCAACTACTCATTCTATAGTAGGTTGAGTTATGTGATGATGAATTGCTGCACTTTGATTTTGAGTTGTTGATTGGTGAACTATGTGAAAAATAGTCTCTAGTTGGTTTATTTCTCCATTGCTAGGTTGAATTATTGCTGCATTATTTTTGTTTGGTATAAAATACCTAGTTATATTTAGAGATGATAAAGTTTCTCAATCAAAAAAGTGGGTTCCATTTTTTGTTGCTATAATGTCATGGGCATTTGTTACTTTTTTGATAGTAAAGTGACTTAAACAAGTAGTCGAAATAGATTTTATTTATGCTTCTCACTTATGATTATTAGTTTGATTTTTTGTTTATTTCTTCTTAAGATCTATAATATGAAAAAAGGCATCCAAAATATCCAATAATAGAGAATGAGTTGCAAAATTATTTAATATTCCTTTGATTTTTGCTGTAGTTTTACTTACATTTGCTCATTGATCAAATGATGTAGCTAATGCAATATGACCTTTGGCTGCAATTTATGACTCTCTTGTTAACTCATGAATATCATGAAATGTTTGAGTTCCTTTTTGGATAATGTTACTATGATGAGCTTGATTATCTTTTGGTTTACTTCTTTTTTGACCTAGAATAATCAAGGCTGTAGGTTCTGAAATAACAGAGTTAGATCAAATAAGAGCATTTTGTATAGCATTATCTGCTGCTATAACTGTTATAATAGCAAGTCAATTATGATTACCTGTTAGTACTACTCATGTAGCAATTGGTTGAGTTTTTTGAGTATGATTTTTGAGAGAATACTTACATAGAAAAAAACATGGTAAAAAAGAAAAATATGTACAGAGAAATATGATGTTTAAAATTGTTTCAGCTTGGTTAATTACTGTTCCAGTTGTTGCTTTTATATCTTGAATATTCTTTGTCTTATTCAATTTTATGTTTATATAATATTACAAAAAAGTAAAAAATATTTATTTTTTACTTTTTTTTTGTATACTGTGAGCCAAAAATATATAAATAATAAAAAATATTTATGGAAGATAAAATTATTTCTTTATTGCAAAATATAATAAAATCAGAATATGATCTTGATATACAAGATATCAAATTGGAAATACCGCCTAAGAAGGATTTAGGAGATTTTGCATTTGGTGCATTTTTATTATCAAGAGACTTAAAAAGAAACCCAAATCAAATAGCTAACGAGTTACTTGAAAAAATAACATGATATGAATTAATAGATTCAGCTTCTGTAGAAGGTCCTTATTTAAATATATTTATAAATAAATCTAGTTTTAATGACTTATTTATAAATATATATTCTGATGAATATTTTGATGATATTTCAAATATAGGTAATTGAAAAAAAATAGTAGTAGATTATATCTGAGCAAATGTATGAAAGCCTTTACATATAGGTCATATGTGTACTCCAAATCAATGACAAGCTATGATAAATGCTTACAAAAAATTGTGATATGATGTTATATCTGATAGTCATATAGGGGATTGGTGAATAATATTTGGTAAGCTTATTACAGCTTATAAAATGTGGTGAGATGAATCACAATTAGAAAAAAATGCTGTTGATTATTTGTTGTCTTTATATGTAAAAATTACATCTGAAATAGAAGAAGTATGAGAAGAGTTAGAGCAAAAAACTAGAGATGAATTTAAGCTTTTATCTTCTTGAAATACTGAATCTATAGAGCTTTGGAGAAAATTTACTAGTTATTCTATAGAAGCTATGAATTCTCAATTATCTAGGTTGAATGTAAAACCAGACTATAATATATGAGAAAGTTTTTATGAGTGACTTTGATTACCAAAGATGGAAAATTATCCAGACTTAAAAGATGATATGCATTCAATTGTAGATATTCTTATTTCTAAATGAATTGCAACAAAAAATGATGATAATTCTGTATGAGTCAATTTTGATGAAGATTTAAAAATACCAAGCTGTATTTTACAAAAAAGAGATGGTACTCATTGATATTTGGCTTCTGATTTGGCTGCTATCAAATACAGAATTGATAATTGGAATCCAGAAAAAATCGTTTATTTTGTAGATGTTAGGCAGCAAATGCATTTAAAACAAGCCTTTGAAATATCAAAACAAGCTTGATGGGTAGGTGATTGTGAGCTTTTTCATGCATATAATGGTTTTATAACTCTAAAAGATTGAGCAATGTCTACTCGTAAGGGTAGAATAATAAAACTTGATGCATTACTTGATGAATCTGAAAATAGAGCAAAAGATATAATACTTGAAAAAAGAGATGATATAGAATGAGATGAGTTAGAACAATTATCAAAAACTATATGAATATGAGCTATTAAATATTGATATCTAAAAAAATCTAGAGAAAATGATGTTGTTTTTGATTGGGATGAATTTATGACTTTTGAATGAAATAGTTGACCATATATTCAATATGCTTATGTTAGATCTATAAATATATTAAATAATTATAAAGAAGATATTGACTCTATAAAACATAATATAGTATTTGGTACTGATGAAGAAAGTGATTTGATAAAGTTATTATCTATTTATAAAGATACCTTATTTGATTCTACAAAAACAAACTCTCCTCACATACTTTGTAAATATGCTTATTCACTTACAAAATCTTTTAATTCTTTTTATAATAATGTGCATATTCTTAATGAAGAAGATTTTGATAAAAAAGTATCAAGATTAAAGCTTGTGAAATTATTTTGATTTGTATTAAAAGATACTTTTTCTATTTTATGAATAGATATGCCTAATAAAATGTAATTTTTATGAATGTAGATTATAATAAATTTGCTTCTACTTTTTCAAATAGTAGAAAAAATATGAGGTGGCAAGAACTAGATTATTTTATAGATAATTATTTGCTTGATAAAAAATTTGATATTTTTGATATATGATGTGGTAATGGTAGATTATTATCACATCTAGAACAAAAAATAGATAATAAAAATTTTTTGTATATATGAGCTGACTCTTCTAGTGAAATGATTCAAGAAGCAAAAAAAATACATAAAAATAATGATTTTTATGTATTAAATATGTTAAATTTAGAAGAATTCGATATATGAAAAAAGTTTGATTTTATTGTTTTTATAGCTTCTTTTCATCACTTAGATTCATTGGAAGATAGGGAAATAGTTTTGGATGAAGCAAAAAAACTTCTTAATGACAATTGAATTATTTTTATGACTAATTGGTCACTTGATAGTGAATTAAACTATAATAAATATTTATCTTCTAAAATAGATAATTCTACAAATCAATTTTGATCAAGTGATTATAATATTAAAATATGAGATTTTGATAGATATTATCACAGTTTTAGTATAGAAGAGTTAAATTATCTTTTTGATAAAACTTGATATCTAATTTTTGAAAATAGACTATTTGATAACAAGAGAAATATAATAAGTATAATAAAAAAAATCTGAGATTAATCTCAGATTTTTTTTATTATTCAAAATCATTTACAGGGTATGGTATTCATTGATTGTCAGCTGTAGAACCAAAATTTGTTAAGTCACCACCATCTTTATCTTTTCATTTTTCTTGTCAGTCTATTAGATATACACTTCAGTCTCAACCTATAAGTGTTTCAGGACAAGTTGCAGCATCATCAAAACATGATTGGCTATCATAGTCTCATACTATTTTTGTAAGATAAGTATCACTAGCTTCTTTTTTTACAGTATATGCTATATTATAGTAAGTACCTGTTTTATTATTTCCACCCCAGTCTGGTCATGAAGGTTTTCTATATACTGCATAAACATATCTACCAATTCACATTTCTATAAGTGTATTACCACTATCATTTTCTGTTAAATCTCATATTTCAGGATCATATAAGTCTTTTGTTAGATAATTTTTACCCAATTCTTCTTGAGATATAGTACCTTTTGCACCTATTTGTCTAGTATTAGTATTATTTTCTATAACTCAACCACCATCAGCTCCATCAATTGTTTCTATTTCAGCTCAATTCATGGTAACATCTAAAGTATTTGAAGGTGTAGCTGTTGTACCACTATTATAACCCCACATATTATTGTTAGCATCATATTCTCATACAGCAGGGTAATAATTGTTATCTACTTTGAATTGTTGTAAAGAAGTTTCTATAGTAGATACATCAGATATCTTTCTACCAGAAACTGCTTTATCTACTGCTCAACCAAAGTTTTGGTATGCTACTACAGATATTATAGATAATATTGTAATTACTACTAATAATTCTACTAAAGAGAATCATTTTTTATTAATATTAAATTTCATATATAAAAACTAGTTATTTTTTAAATAAACAAAATTATTATATATTTTATTTAAAATAAGACAAGAAAATATTTACAAAAAAAATATATCTGTTAATATACTATATATTAGTAAATATTAATGTATTAATATTCATGGATAATTATAAAAAAATAGACAAAAAAGTAGATTTGATAATAAAAAAGGTTTCAAAATATATGTGAAACCTTAATTTTGAGTATATTGAGTCAGAAATAAAAAAAGCTTATTTGTATGCTCGTGATGCTCATGAATGACAATATAGGCTTTCAGGAGATCCATATATACTGCATCCAGTCGAAGCTACTATGATGCTTTTGTCACTAAAACCTGATATATATACTATACAAACATGTCTTTTGCATGATGTAATAGAGGATACACCCAAAACAGCAGAAGATATCAAAGAAGAATTCTGACAAGAAGTAGCTTTTTTGTGTGAATGATTAGCAAAACTTTCAAAGGTTAGATACAAATGACAAGATAGAGATGTATGAAGTCTTAGAAAGATGTTTATAGCAATGGCTGAAGATTTGAGAGTTATTTTTGTAAAACTTTCAGATAGACTTCATAATATGAAGACTTTAAAACATCATCCAAAAAAAGAAAAAAGAGAAAAAATAGCACTTGAAACACTTCAAATATATTCTCCTATTGCTGATAGACTAGGTCTTTATCATTTTAAAAATGACTTAGACGAAGAATGTTTTAAAATATTAGACCCAAAATCATACAAAAAATTAAGAAGACAATTAAAGGATTTAGAAACACAAAGAAATGCATTTATACAAAATGTAAAAGTTGAATTAAATGATTTATTAAAAGATCAAATATCTAATTATGAAATAGACTACAGAGTAAAATCTATATATTCTATTCATAAAAAGTTGATAAAAAAATGATTAACACATGCTTCTGAGCTTTTTGACTTATTTTGAATTAGAATAATGGTAGAAACAGAAGCTGATTGTTACAAAGTATTGTGAATAATACATAACAATTGGACTCCTCTTCCTAAAAGATTTAAAGATTATATAGCTTTACCAAAACCTAATTGATATAAAAGTCTTCATACTAGTGTAATGTGAGTATTTAAGTCTGATAGAAGGCAGCCAACAGAAATACAAATAAAAACATTTAAAATGCTTGAGTATTCTGATTTATGAGTTGCTGCTCACTTTGAATACAAAGAAAAATGAAGTACTATAGCAACTGATATAGATTGGGTAAAAGAATTAAAAGATTTAGTAAATAATATACAAGATAGTGATTTTGTTTGATCATTAAAACTAGATTTTTTCAAAGATAGAATATTTGTTTTTACTCCAAAATGAGACTTTATAAATCTTCCTAATGGTTCTACTCCAGTTGATTTTGCATATGCAGTTCATACTGATTTGTGAGACCATATAACACTATCAAAGGTTAATTGATCAGTATATCCTTTGGATAAAGAATTACATAACTGAGATGTAGTAGAAATCATTATAGATAAAAATAAAAAACCTAATCCTTTCCGGATATCTTTTGTAAAAACTATAAAAGCTAGAAATAGAATAAAATTTTCTCTGAAAAAAGAAGACAAAGATTTACATAGAGAGAGATGAAAAGAATTGATGTCTAAATATCTTGAGAAATCTTGATATTGAAAATTTGATAAAGATCTTAGCTTATTAAAAGCAGTTGATTGAAAAACTTATTCATTAGAAGAAAGATGGGCCTTGTTGGAACAAGTAGGTAATTTTTCTTTGCCTCCAGCGTCTCTTATGAAAAGGATACTTAGATCAACTCCTTGAGCTAATACCAGTAAAAAAGTAGTTACAAAAGAAGAAAAAGAGCTTTTAAAAGAAGCTTATAAGGATGTAAATGAATCAAAAGATAAGAAGCCTTCACCAAATAAAAAAGATCTTATTATTTGATGAGAATCATGATTAAAATATAAATTATGTCATTGTTGTAGAAGAAAACTTACAAATGACATAGTAGCTCATGTAAATAATAAATGAATAATAACTATTCATAAAAGAAAATGTAAAATTTTAGATGATGTTAATAAAGATAGACTTCTTTCTGCTTATATAGATTGAGAAAAAGAAGAATCACTTATTATTCATGTAGAATTTTTATTTGATAATAAAATATGAGTATTAAAAGAATTATCAGATATTATTTTTAGTATGTGAATAGATGTAGATGCTATTAATACCAGTAAATACTGAAACTCAAAAACTAAAATAGATTTAGATTTAAGAATATTAGATTATGACTATTTGGTGATTGATAGGTTTTTAGATAGAGTAAAAATACATTTTGAAGATATTTTACATGAATATAATATTTGAAAAATAAAAAAGATATAAAAAAAGAGAAGATTTTAAATCTTCTCTTTTTTTTATTTTCTTATTTTTAATTTTTCTAATACTTCGTTGTATTTATTAGCATCTTTTTTCTTAAGATATGATAATAGTTTTCTTCTTTTAGCTACCATCATCAAGATACCTCTTCTAGAGTGGTTATCTTTTTTGTGTTCTAATAAATGTTCTTTTAAGTTTTCTATTTTAGCTGTTAATATAGCTATTTGAACTTCAGATGAACCAGTGTCACCTTTTTTACTTGCAAAATCTCAAATTATTTTGCTTTTTACATCTTTTGTAATTGCCATAAATGTATTTTTACGAATTATAATATAATAACTTTTCAAAAACCGGAAAATACACCAGTGATTTGAAAGTACTCAGATTATATATATAAACCTTATTTTTGCAAATAAATTTTATTTATTGAAAAACTAAAATTAATAAATATTATATTATATATATACTAAATATGTGTAAAACAATTTATGAAAAAATTTAAATCATTTTATTTTGAGTCATATAGTTTTGATAGTCAAAGCTTGATAGCAAAATTTGAATATTCTTTTGATAATGAATATTTTTTTACAGAAGAAATAGATTTTTCAAGTGATAAATTCAATTTAAATAAAAATATTGATTATGATATATTAGACAATTTTTTGTTTTCATTGCATATAGCTCTAGGGATAAGTTATTATAAAGCTTATCCTACTAAAAAACTATATATAAAATCATGATATTTATCAAAAACACAAATAAGTTTTTGGCAAAAATTTTATAAAAATTGATTGGGAGAGTTTTTATATACAAATAATATTGACCCTAGTTGATTATTTGAGTTTGAAAATACTATTTTTAATCCTGTATCAAAAGTAGATAAGGATTTTGATTTAAGAGACAAATCTCTTATACCATTATGATGATGAAAAGACTCATTAGTTTCAATAGACTTGTATTCCAAATCAGACTATGATTATGATTTATATGTTTTTTGAAAAAATGACTCTATAAAACAAAACTGTGCTGATTTATTAAATAAAGATATCTTATTAACAAAAAGAAAAATTTGTCCTAATTTGATACATCTAAATGAGATTTGAAATTATAATTGACATGTACCTATAACATGAATAATAGCTTTTGTTATCATTACTGTTTGATATCTATATAATTATAAATATCTAGTATTATCAAATGAGAGATCTGCTAATAGTTGAAATACCGTATGGAATTCTATAGATGTAAATCATCAATGGAGTAAGTCACTTGAATTTGAGTCTGATTTTATGCACTATGTTAGAGAAAATTTATCAAAAAATATTTATTATTTTTCTCTTTTAAGGTGATTTTATGAGTACAAAATAGCAGAATATTTTTCTAATAATTGTAAAAGGTTTTTTTGAGTATTTTCTAGTTGTAATAATAACTTTAAAATTGATGAAAAAAAGAGGTTAAAATCTAGTTTTTGGTGTAACTCATGCCCTAAATGTGCTTTTAGTTTTAGTATTCTTAGACCTTTTTTGAATAATCAAGAAATTTTGAGTATTTTTTGAGAAGATTTATTTTATAAAAAAGAATTAGAATCAACTTTTATAGAATTATTGTGAATTGAATGAATCAAACCTTTTGAGTGTGTTTGAGAGAAAGAAGAGGTAGTATTAGCTTTTTATAAATCTTATTTTTATTATGATAATAAGCCAAATATATTAAAAATCTTTGAATCAGAAGTTATAAATAAAAATGATAATCAATATTTTGATAATTTGGAAAAAAGATTTTGAACAATTTATGACGAAGATATAATACCTCTAAATATAAAATCTAATGTATTAAAGATATAAAATATGAATAAAAAGTTTAAAATAAATTGAAATTTTAATCATAAATTAAAACTTTTATTAAAAAACTGGTCTAGATTACACACTATAATATTATTTTTTGTAGTGTTTTTTCTGTGAATTGTAAAAACTCTTTTTTCTTATACTGTTTTGGAATATGATTTTTATAAATGACTTGCTGATTCTCAACAAATTTGAGAATTTAGTGTACCTTTAAATAGATGATCTATTTACAGTAGTTGAAAATCACAAAGTGTACTAGCTACTTCACTAAATCTATATGATATATCTATCGATCCTCAAATGCAGTGAGACAAACAAAAACTATCTGAGTTTCTGGTAGATTTAGTTTACAGTGAAACTTGTGAAAATAAATGATATAATACTTGTTATAATAATATTCTTAGATATTTAAGAGTTTTGGAAATACAAGATTTTAGATATGAAGAAGAATACATAAAAGACTTATTATCTGAAAAAATTATAGATAATATAATGAAAGATAAAGTAACTAGTGTTTTATTAGATAAAAAGTTGGATGAACAAAAAATAGAGGAATTAAAATCATTAAATATAAAATGAATATATCCTTGAGAACAATATGTTTATGTAAATCCAGAAGAATTTGATAACACTAATCAAAATAGTATTAAAAATCTTTCTAGAATTATTGGTATAAATGAAGAAACACTTAAACATTTAACTAGAAAAAGAGATCTGAGATATGTACCTATATACAAAAAATTATCTATTTCATGATCTGAATATGTTAATAACTACTTAGATGAAGAAAATGAAGCTCTAAAGAGAGGTCTTTTATCAATAGAAGATTCTATATCAAAATTTATAATTTTGTCACCTAATCCTAGTAGATATTATCCTGAATGAGATGTTGCTTCTCAAGTAACTTGATTTGTAGATAATGCTTGAGAGTGACATTATTGAATAGAGTGATATTATGATGAAATATTAAAATGAAATAATTGAGTAATAGTTTCAACAAAAGATATAAAATGAAGAATGATCAATCCTATAGAACTTGATAGTCAATGATTGGTTTCTGAATGAGTAAAAATTCATACTACAATAGATAGAAATATACAAAAAAAAGTAGAGGAATTATTAGAAAAATGAGTAAAAGAGTTCAGAGCAAATAGAGGTAGAGTAGTTGTTATGGACCCAAAAACTTGAGATGTTCTAGCTATGGCACATTATCCAACATATAATGTAAATGAATATTGAAATGTTTATGAGCTTGAAAGAATAAAAAATGATGATTATCCAAATCCAAGTACAGATTTGCTATGATTTCCTATATATGTAGAGGATAGAAAGGACTGAAATGAGTTTATATTTGACTGAAAAAAAATATATCTAAGAGAAGCTACTAGGGAAGAGTTATGAGATAGAGCACTTGTTAAGTATAAATATAAAAACGATTATTGATCAGAAGTATATACTAATCATGTTATATCTTCACTATATGAGGCATGATCTATTATAAAACCTCTTACAGTTGCTATATGACTTGATACTTGAGAAATAAATGAAAACTCTATGTATCAAGATGATTGATATGTTACTATTGATAACTTTAAAATCTCAAATGTAAGTGATAAATGTTTATGATATCATACTTTTTCAAATGCTCTTCGTTGGTCATGTAATGTATGAATGATAAGAATAGCACAAAGAGTATGAAAAACACTTATGCATCAGTATTTTGAAGATTTTTGAATAGGTTATAAAACAGGTATAGAATTATCATGAGAAACTGCTTCAAAACTTGAACCATGGGAAACTTGGTCACAAGCATGACTTTTGACTCGTAGTTTTTGATTATGAATGTCGGTTACTCAAATGCAAGTTGCTGCCGCATACAATGTTTTGGCAAACGGTTGAATATATATAAAACCAAAAATAATAGATAAAATATCATATCCTGATGGAAGAGAAGTTGTTTTTAAACCTGAAGAACAAAGAAGAGTTATAAAAGAAGATACTGCTCAAAAAGTTACTCAAATGATGTATGATGGTACTCATAGTTGGTGATGAGCAGCAGAACAATGAGCATTAGATGATTATAGATTTGCATTAAAATCATGAACTGCTCAAATTGCTTATAAATGAAAATATGAAGAATGAGTTGCTTCTACTGTAGCTTCTTTTGCTTGATATTGACCTATTGAAGACCCAAAATTTGTAATGATTGTGTCATTAGAAAGACCTAGGACTAGTGTTTATGGTTGATCTACTGCTTCAAAAATATGGCAAGATATATGATATTATTTAGTAGATTATTTTGGTATCCCAAAAAGACCATACCAATTTAATAATTTTTATAGAAATGAAGAAGAATAAAAAGACTAGTTTTTTTAAAACTAGTCTTTTATTATAATTTTTTTAACAATAAAAAAAGAGCATAAATTTTAAAAATTTACACTCTAATTATACATTACAAACATGGTGCCGAGGGGCGGATTTGAACCACCGACACAGGGCTTTTCAGGCCCCTGCTCTACCCCTGAGCTACCCCGGCATATCTCTTGTGCTTGTGTATTATATGAAAAAAAAATTATAATCAAACTTTTTTTTAACTTTTTTTTGTCATATTTATTATTATGTATAATATAAAGTTATTAACTATTAAAAATAATAGCATTATGAAGGTAAAAGTATGTACTTGAAAGACTTGTAGTGAGAGATGGAGTGAATACATAATAAAAAGATTAGAAAACGATAAAGAGTTTTTTGATTTAGATGATTTAGAAATAGAATCTAGCCCATGTATGTGATGATGTAAAGAATGACCAAATGTAGTTATTTGAAATGAACAATTTAAAAAAATGAACCCACTTAAGACAAGCGATTTATTATTTAAAAAATTAAAAGAAATAAAAAATGCAAATAAATAATACAAAGACAAGAAAAATAGAAGAGTTTAAACCTCTTAGTAGTAGAGAAGTAAAGGTATATTACTGTGGTCCTACAGTTTATAATTATGCTCATATATGAAATCTTAGGACTTTTGTTTTTGAAGATGTAGTAGTAAAAACTCTTAGGTTTTTATGATACAATGTAAAAACTGTTATGAATATAACAGATGTTGATGATAAAACTATTAGAGATAGTCAGGCGTCTGGTGAAAATCTACTAGATTTTACTCAAAAATATACAAAAATATTTTTACAAGATATCAAAAAACTTAACATAACTCCAGCGGATGATATTGTTCCTGTTACTAGCTTGATACCAGAAATGGTAAGAATGATACAAACTATGATAAATAGAAAAAATGCTTACTTGTGAGATGATGGAAGTATATATTTTGATGTTAAGTCATTCAAAAAATATGGTAATTTAGCATGAATAGATATGTGTAATTGTTGATTACAAGCATGAGCTAGAGTTGATAGTGATGAATATGATAAAGAAAATGTTGCTGATTTTGTATTATGGAAAGCTTGGAAAGATTCAGATGGTGATAATTATTGGAATGAAACATTTACTATAGACTGAAAAGATGTGACTTTAAAGTGAAGACCAGGTTGGCATATTGAATGTAGTGCTTGTAATATGAAATACTTTTGAGCTCAAATAGATATTCATATGTGAGGTACTGATTTGATTTTTCCTCATCACCAAAATGAAATAGCTCAAACAGAAAGCTGTACTAGAAAGGAGTTTGCTAAATATTGGCTACATAGTGGTCATCTTATGGTTGATGGTAAAAAAATGTCTAAAAGTGCTAATAACTTTTATACATTAAAAGATTTAGAAGAAAAATATTCAAATATTGATAACTCTATATTGTACAGAGCTATCAGGCTTAGTTTTATGAATGCCAAGTATAATTCACAAGTAGATTTTACATTTGAAAAATTAGAATCAAACTTTAATACTATAAAAGGTGTTGATGAAGCTATTAAAATAGTAGATAGAGAAATACAAACTAGTCAAAACACTGCTCAAGTTTCAAAGGATTTTAGAGAAACTATGCAAGATTATATATCTGAATATATGTATCATTTAGAAGATGATTTCAATATGCCTGAAGTTCTTTGAGTTTTTCATAATTTTATAAAATTTGTAAATACTTGAGTTAGAGAAAAATTATTTTCTATTTGAGAATTATCTAGTATAAATGATATGTTTAGAACTTTTAATCAAGTTTTATCTATAATAGATTTTGATGTTACAAAAATAGATTCTATACCAGAACATATAGAATCAAAATTTGAACAAAGAAACAAAGCAAAGTCTGAAAAAAACTTTGATTTGGCAGATACTTTGAGAGATCAAATACTTGAAGAAGGTTATAAAATAGTCGATAGTAGAGAATGAAGCTATCTAGAAAAACTTTAAAAAATATTGACTTCATATATATAATAGTAAAATACTTAGGTATTTTACTATTATTTTTTATTAAAAACTATGTTAGATATATCACTTAGTGTGCAGAGTATATTTTTTATAATAATTGTCGTATTTGTTTTAGAGTTTTTATTAACTCAAACACTATCTTTTTTGAATACTACAAAATGGTCTTCAAAACTTCCAGAAGAATTAAAAGAAATATATGATGAAGAAAAATATAAAAAATCTATGGAATATGAAAAAGCAAAATATAGTTTTTGAAATATTTCAAGTATATTTTTTTTTAATATAATGATATTACTGCTAATATTTGAAGGTTTTGGTTTTTTGCATAACTACCTTTATAATATATCTAGTAATATATATTTTACTACTTTATGATTTTTTGGGGTTTTATATATATTACAAACATTAATATCACTACCTTTTTCTTATTACTCTACTTTTGTTATAGAAGAAAAATTTTGATTTAATAAAATGACTAAAAAGTTATTTTTTGTAGACCTTATCAAGTCTATACTTCTTACTTTAATATTATGATGAGCTATATTAGCTCTTATTACTTGGTTTTTTACCTTATCTGGAAATTATTTTTGGCTTTTTGCTTGGGGTTTTGTTACTATATTATCTATATTTATGATGATGTTTTATAGTAGTATAATAGTTCCTATTTTTAATAAACAAACACCTCTAGGAGAATGAAAACTAAGAGATGATATAGAAAATTTTGCTAGTAGTGTTTGATTCAAACTAGATAATATTTATGTTATAGATGGTAGTAAAAGAAGCTCAAAAGCAAATGCTTATTTTGCTTGATTTTGACCTAAAAAAAGAATAGTTTTATTTGATACACTTATCAAAGATTTAACAAATAATGAGCTTGTTGCAGTATTGGCTCATGAAATAGGTCATTATAAGAAAAAACATACTCTTCAAATGCTTGCTTTTTGATTGACTCAAACATTTATTATGTTTTTTGTTTTATGATTAGCTTTAAATTATACTGAAATATCATTTGCTTTGTGAGCAAATAGTTATAGTTTTGCTGTATCATTGGTAGCTTTTGGTATATTATTTACACCATTATCAATAATTTTTTGATTATTTTGAAATATCTTATCTAGAAGAAATGAATATCAGGCAGATGAATATGCAGCCTTGAATTATAAGCCAAAAAAATTGAGGTCAGCACTTATAAAATTATCAAGAAATAATTTATCAAACTTAACTCCACATCCTATTTATGAATTTTTTCATTATACACATCCTAGTGTTTTGAAAAGATTGAAAGCTTTAGATGAATTTAATAAATAAAAACACCTATATTTAGGTGTTTTTTTGTTTATTTTTTAGTTTTATGATATTATTATATTGTATAAATTATATTTTTATAAATTATGTATCAAAAACTAAAAAACTTATTTTATTATGATAAATCAAAATATGAAAATATTTTGGATGATCCCAATTCAAAACTTGGGTCTTTTTTAGATGATTTTATTTTAGTTTTGGTTATATTGTTTCCTATGGTTTTGATATTTGAAAGCATAGGCGATAATGAAATAACATATCAAAAACAAATATTTATCTTTGATTTTTTTATATCATTAGTTTTTGCAATAGAATATATTTATAGGTTTATAAAGACTAAAAATTGATTAAAATTCTTGTTTACACCTATAAGAATAATAGATCTTTTATCATTTTTACCATTTTTCTTAGGGTTATTTACAGGTTGATTATTCAAGATATTAAAAGTGTTAAGGATATTAAGAATATTTAGATTATTAAAAAGAATACCTCTAACTTCATGATTTATTAATTCATTAAAAATATATTTTGATGAATATATAGCAGTTTTTACTTTGTATTTTGTTATATTGTTTATTTGTTCGTTTTTGGTTTATTTTTTTGAATCTAGTATTCCTTGAAGTGAGTTTAGTTCTATACCACAAGCGTTATGGTGGTGAATAGTAACTACTGCTACTGTTTGATATTGAGATATTGTGCCGGTTACTGTTTATGGTAAGATTATATGAAGTATTTTAGTCTTTTTAGGACCTTTATTATGATGACTTATATCAGCTGTTACTATAATGGTCTTTATGGAGACATCAAAAGAACAGGATAAAAAGAATCAAAACTCAAAAAGAAGAAAAATATGTGCTAGATGTAAGACAAGAAATCCTAAAAAAGCAAATTATTGTATGGTTTGTGGTCAAAAATTTTTAAATTAATAACAGTTTATTATCTTAAGCTGTTATTTTTTCTTTACAAAAAAATAATTAGTTATATTATAAAATATATTAATTAATTGAAATAACAAAAATTATAAAATGAAACAAAAATTTTATATTACAACTCCAATATATTATTGAAACTGAATACCTCATATAGGTCATTTTTATACATCTACTATAGCAAATGTTATACATAAATATCATAAAATTATATGAGAACAAACTAGATTTACTACTGGTATTGATGAAAACAGTCAAAAAGCAGTTATAAAAGCTCAGGAAGCAGGTATGAATATAATAGAATATTTAGATTATATGGCTTTGGAACACAAAAAAGTCTGGGATTATTTTGACTTTGATTATACAGATTTTATAAGAACAACTAGTGATAGACATCATAAGCTTGTAAGAGATGTATTAGCTCATTGTCATGATAAATGAGATATTTATGAAGGTGAATATGAATGAATGTATTGTGTTTGATGTGAAAGTTTCAAAAAAGATGAAGATCTAGTATACATGAATAAAACTACTCATGAAACATTCCCTATAACTGATAAGGTTAAGGTAACTGATAATATCATAAAAGTTTGTCCCGATCATTTAAAAGCCCCAGATGAAATAAAAGAAAAAAACTACTTTTTCAAACTTTCAAAATATCAAACTTGGCTTGAAGAATTTTATGAGGCTAATTCTAGTTTTGTAAATCCAGATTTTAGATTTAATGAAGTAAAAGCATTTGTTTCTAGATGATTAGAAGATTTTTCTATATCAAGAGAAACTAATAGTTTTTGAATACCTCTACCTTTTGATGAATCACAAGTTACTTATGTGTGGTTTGATGCATTATTTAATTATTATACAAGCTGTAAATATAGTAGAGCTTGAGATAAAAACAATGAAAACTTCGTAGATGAAACTGATTTTTGGATAAGACCAAATCCAGAATCTTGAAAAATAATTCACTGTGTCTGAAAAGATATTATAAGATTTCATGCTATTTTTTGGCCTGCTATGTTGGCTTCATATTTTGATTTATGAAAAGAAGTAGATTGAGTTATACATTTTGATAAAGAGAAAGACTTCTCTTATCTGCCTGATCAAATATTAACATGATGATTTTTTACTATAGATGGTAAAAAAATGAGTAAATCTATATGAAATGTTATAGAGCCAATTGAGTATAGTGAGAAATATAGCAAAGATTTACTTACACTATATATGTTATCAGCTTTTACTATTGGTAGAGATTGAGATTATGATAGAAAAGATGCTATTTTGACTTATAATTCTAAAATGGCTAATAATTTTTGAAATCTTTTAAATAGAGCCGTAGTTCTTACTATGAAATTAAAATTAGAAGATTGATTAATTGCTGACTTGGATAAAGTTTTTTCTGATGAAAATGATTATTGAATTGATTTTGAGTGAGATGAAGTAGTTGAGTTTAATTGATCAATCAATTCATATAATTATTATTTTTCTAGATTTATGCATCAAAATAATTTAAAATGAGCTTTAGACCTTAGTTTTAAATTTTTGGATAGTTTGAATAACTATGTTACTAGAAAAGAACCTTGGACACTTATGAAAGATGAATCTAGTATAGAAGAAGTAAAAACAATTTTATATACTGTATGTGAATGATTAAGACAAGTTTCACTTAATTTGTATCCATTTTTTCCAGAAAAAATGTCTCAAGTTTTAAATGCTTTAGGTTTTGATTATTTAGAAAAATTAGAATCATGAGAGTTTGATTCTTTGAGAAATGATAAGCCTAAATTTGTTATAACTAAAAAATCACCTATTTTATTTGAAAAATTTGATATAGAATAATATGATTACTATAAAAAACTCAAACTGAGAAGTAATAAAAAAAATAGATGCCGACTTAAATAAAACACTTTTAAAGCAGCTTGAGGCAGAAGGTATTAGTCTTCCTGCAGCATGTTATACTGGTATGTGTTGAGCATGTATGTGTCACATAGAATCCTGAGAAGAGAATGTTGATAAATCATTTAGGTGAGAACCATGATTTCCATTGTGAGACGAAGAAGTCATGACTTGTATAGCATGACTAAAAGACAAAGATAAAGATATTGTTTTAAAAACTATATATTAAAAAAGAGACTTTTTTAAAAGGTCTCTTTTTATCTTTTTATGTAGATAATAATATCTTTGTTATTGTTTTATTTGAATGTATTTTTAAATTTTATAATTTTATATGGTATTCAATTTATAGTTTTTTTATTTGAAATATATTTTAGGTTTTTTTTGTATTCTCATGTAGTTCAATAATAAATAATTATTCAATTTTTTCATATACATGTTTCTTTATCAAAATAAATTCATCACATATTTATTGATTCTAAATCTTTTATAATTCATAAATTATTTTCTTTCCATATTTCAAATTCAGAATTAGTTAAAAAGTATTCACATTTAAGAGAATAATTTTTATTATAAAATAATCATGAACTAGTAATGAAAATATATATAAAAAATAATCAAATAATTGTAATTATTCAATAAATTACTCAATATATTATATTTTGTTTTTTCATTTTTTATTGTTAGTAATTATCATGCCACCAGTAAACATAAGCAGGCCATGCGGCATAAGGCCAAGTATAAGTATTTATTTCAGGATTTGGTTCTCATCTAGGAGAGAATCATTTATAATCTTGTATCTTTATATATCAATTTATATTAATTATTGCATGATCTCTAAAACTTCAATTTCAACAAATCCAACTTTCATAACTTTGAGGCCTAGTCCAT
This sequence comes from Candidatus Altimarinota bacterium, assembly GCA_041694155.1. Lineage (GTDB taxonomy): Bacteria > Patescibacteriota > Gracilibacteria > BD1-5 > UBA6164 > JAAZVM01. Next base: position 42,646 of record JASMTS010000016.1, read on the forward strand.
CCTCATCAAAATCACAATATAGGAGTTTCATGGTATCATAGACTTATTAAAAAATCTGATAATGGAACTCATGAAATATATAAATTTTTCCATGGTGCAGAACTTGTAGGTTTAGGGTTCCAAAATGTTCAACATATTTCAGTAGCATCAAAGTTTAACGATTTATTATTATTTTTTATACTCTTAAGATTTTCAGTTTTTAAAAAATTATTTAAATTTTTATATTTATTTATATCTATATCTGAATTAATAGATGAATATGATTTATTTATATGTTTTTCTTTGAATTTTTTAATAATTTCATTTGTTAATTCTGTTATTTCTTTTCAAATTATTATAGATTCATTACTAAATCCTTTTTTCAATGCTTCTTCTTTATTAAAATATATTCAATTTTTATAGTTTCCTTTAATTAAATTTGTTTGGATATATTTTACCTCCATATTTATTTTACTATCATTAGCATTAGCTGTATATATAATAGAAATTAAAAACAAAAGTAAAAATAAAAATACTTTTTTCATAATTTTATAGAATTAGTATATTAAATATGATTTGCAAATCATATTTAATATACTAATTTTGTTTTTTTAGTCAAAAGCTTTTTTGGCTAAAATTAGGCAATAAATATGTTTTTAATATAAAATTATACTAATAATATATTAAAATTATATTAAAAAAAGAGACTTTTTAAAAGGTCTCTTTTATCTTCTTCTAGGTCTACCAGAATAATCCATTGTTTTTGGGTCATCTAGATATTCCTCAACATATTTTTTTTCATCATCACTTAGATTTTCATAATTATCTATCATTTCTTGAACACTATAATATTTATGAGCTTTGTTTTTTTCATTTCTTCTTATCATAAATATTAATATTGCTATTAAAGCAACATCAACAATTCCAGTAACATATAGGGAAATTTGTGTATCATTGATAATGAAACCATCAACTATAATAAATGTTATTCCATATATAATAAGTAAAATAATTATTAATAGAAATAATCCTTCCATAGCTTTTGCCATAATTTATCCTTTTGTTTTTATTTTGTATAAACTATATTAACTATAAAATAACTATTTGTCAAATTAAAAGTATGACTAAGTCATACTTTTTTATTTTTTACTTTGATTTTGTTTTATTAATGGTTATATTTAGCTTTGTTACAAATATTTATTTAAATATTTTTTATGATAAATAAAGAAAAAATAGCTATTTCTATAGATAGTGTGCTTTTGGAAAAAATAGATGAAAAAGTAGATAAAATAAATTTTAAAAGCAGGTCAAATGTTATAGAAAGTCTTATAAGAGAGTGATTAAAGCTAAAAGAAGATATAGGGTGACTTATAATAGCTAATGATAATAATTGGAATGATAATGAGTATCCATTGGATATACCTAAGTGTCTTATTGAGATAGATGGTATAACAATACTAGAAAAAAATATTAATATCTTAAGGCAATCAAATATAAATGATATATATATTGCTGTTGGTCATTATAAAGAAAAAGTAATAAATTTTTTACAAAAAAAATGACTATATGATTTTGTAAGTATTGTAGATTGTAAACCATGAGATCAGACTTGAAAGGTAGTTAATGATTCAAAGTTATTTCAAAAATATAATAAGCTTGTAGTGTTTTTATGAGATAACTATCATCATGATTTTAATTTATTAGATTTTATTTATTACCATAATACTAATAACACTCATTTATCCGTTGTTGCCAAACCAATTGATGCATCAAGATGATATTGAAATATAAAACTCGAATGAAATAATATAGTAAAATTTGTAGAAAAACCTATAACCAAAGAAGATATTTCATTTATAGTTAATACTGGTATATATATTGTTGACTCTGATGTTATTCCTAATAATAAATCAAATTTTAAATTAGAAACTGACTTTTTTCCTGATTATGTTCAGAATAATAGATCCAAAGCCTATTTTCATAACGGTAAATGGTTTCATGTTCAGGATAATAAAACACTAGATTTACTTAAATAATAAATAATATAATATGTCTTTGAATTATACTAATGATACTACATCTATAACAGAAGATGATGTATATCTTAATACTTACAATACTAGATTAAACAATTTATTTGTTTATATGTCAGAATTAGTTTGAGAAGATTATCAAGATAAGGTTGTATCTGATAATTTTAGCTTTTGAGATTATACTATTGATGCATTCAATGGTGAACATATGGATTATTTTTTGGATATTAATGAATCATGATATGAAGTATTCGCTGAATATAAACCATGAGAACTTATAAGCTCTTCAAATGAGTCAGTTTTAAAACTTATCTTATCTTGAGAATTAAGAATAGCTTTTATAGATGATTATTCAAAAATACTTTTACTGAATAAATCAATAAAAAAAGAATATAGTGAAAAAGTATCAGAAATTTTATATTTAAATTAATATTATTATGTCTAAAGTAAAAAAATGTGTTATTCCAGCCGCTGGTATGTGAACTAGATTTTTACCTGCAACAAAAGCTCTTCCCAAAGAAATGTTTCCTATAATAGATAAGCCTGTTATGCAATTATTGGTAGAAGAAGCTATTAGTGCTTGATGTACTGATATTATAGTTGTTACAGGTAGAAATAAAAGAGCTATAGAAGATCATTTTGATTCAAATTTTGAACTAGAAAAAAAATTAGAATCATCTAATAAGTTTGAAAGTCTAGATAAAGTTAAGATGCTTAATTCTATGGCAAATATTTCATATATAAGACAACCATATCCTAGATGAGATGGTGAAGCTATACTTAGAGCCAAAAATTTCTTGTGAGATGAGCCATTTTTAGTGTTATTTTGAGATGATATTATAGAGTGAGAAAAAACAGCAGCTCAACAATTAGTAGAAACTTATAATAGAAAAAACTGTCCGGTTATAGCTACTATTCCTGTTAGCGATGAAGAGGTTTCTAGTTATTGAGTTATAGAAACTAGTCTTAGAGATGGTAAAAGTTTTGTTGTTGATAGATTTTTGGAAAAACCTAATGCTAGTCAAACAAAGTCTAGAAACTGAGTAGTAGGTAAATATGTTCTAAATAGTGATATATTTCCTTACTTAGAAGATGCTGCATCCAAAAAAGTAACTTGAGAAATAAGACTGGCTGATGCTTTTGAAATGATGAGAAAAGACAAAGATATATATGGTCTTAATATAGAATGAGATAGATTTGATACTTGAAGTAAATTAGGTTTTTTAAAAGCTACAATAGCTTTTTGATTAAAAAACGATGAACTAAAAGATGAGCTAAGAGAATATATAAAAAGTTTAAATATAAAATAATATGATAAAATTAGATTTAAAAAATTTGCTTTTTCCTATAGGTTTTTTAAACCTAAAATATTGATACAAGGCAAAACAATCTATCAGGTCAATAAAACAAAAACATGATAAGTGACAACTTTGATTTATTGACTTGGATATAAACAATGACTTGGATAAAATAAATTCTTTTGTATCCAAATCAAAAGATAAATATGATGATGTAGTTGTTTTGTGAATATGATGAAGCGCTTTGGGTACTCGTAGCATATTTACTGCTTTGAAATGAAAATATTATAATCTACTATCAAAAGAAAAAAGAAACAACTTTCCAAAGCTACATATCTTAGATAATGTTGACCCTATAGAGATAGATCAATTAATAAATATTTTGGATTATAAAAAAACACTTTTTATAGTTATATCAAAATCATGATGAACACTAGAAACAATATCACAGTTTCAATTTTTCAAAAATCAATTAGAAAATAATTGAATAGATTATAGAAATCATTTTGCAATTGTTGCATGAGAAGATTCATGATTTAAAAAAGAGTGTCTAAAAAAAGGATTAGAAGTTTTTGATATACCAAATAATGTTGGATGAAGATTTTCTGTGTTTACAAATGTTTGATTATTACCATTAGCTCTTGTTTGAATAGATATAAAATGATTACTCTCATGAGTAACAAAAAGTAAAAATTCATACTTGGATGAAGACATGATGAAAAATCAAGCTCTTTTGACTTCATTAATACAGTATCATTCATATATAGAGTTATGAAAAAATATTACAGTATTTTTTCCATATATATCAAATTTTAATTATTTGTGACAATGGTATAAGCAAATGATTTGAGAAAGTCTTGGTAAATGATGAATTTGAGTAACATTATCTGATTCTATATGAGTAACTGATCAACATAGTCAATTGCAATTATACTATGACTGACCAAATGATAAGCTTATAATGTTTTTGGAATTAGAAGATTTCCTAGTTGATTATGATATATGCTGTAATGAAAAATTTAGTTTTTCGAACTTGATGCATACAGAAAAATATTGAACAGAAACATCTATAACTGAATACAATAAAATCAATTATACTTTGAAGCTAGATAAACTAAATGAAAAAACTCTTTGAGAACTTATATTGTTTTTTGAGTTTCAAACAGCTATATTATGAGAGCTTTATTGATTTGATGCCTTTGATCAACCATGAGTAGAAATATGAAAAAAAATAACAAAACAAAGGCTTTTAGAAAATATATGAAAAATAGAACTTTTAGAATGAAAAATTAACTAAAATGAAAAAAATAACAACTATTTGATGAGGTAATGGTCAATCCAACTTGTTGGATGCATTATATTGAGATTTAATTGATGATATACAAATATCATCAATAGTTTCAATGAGTGATGATTGAAGAACCACATGAGAGCTTATGAAGGCTTTTGAAAATGAGTTGGGTATACATCTGCCACCTCCATGAGATCTTAGAAGATGTTTGTTTTCTCTTTCTAAGTCTAAATATAGAGATTATTTCAAGCTTATTTTTGAATATACATTTTTAAATCAAGAAAAAATCAAAAACTTTAGTATTTTTGAGCTATTCAAACAAGTAAATAAAGAATTATTATTTTTTTGAAAAGCTGGTGACTTAAAAGATGAATTAAAAAAATTTGTAGATATACAATCATGAGATTTATACAATCTGATAAACAAAAAAATGAATAATTTTTTTGATTTTACTCTTCCTTTGAGCGAATGATTAAATGGTCATAAATTTGGTAATATATTGATGGCTAGTCTATACTACAATTTGGATAAAGACTATGATAAAATGATAGATTTTATGCATGACTTATTGGATGTAAAATCTGATGTAATACCTGTAACTACAAAAAAAGCTTATATAAGAGCTGTTTTGTGAAATGGAGATATTGTAGAATCTCAGGATAGAATATCAAATGTCGCAAATTATAATTCTTGAATTGCTGATTTATGTCTTATGGATTGTTCAATTGATGCTACTCATAATAGGGAAGTCCATGATGCTATAGTTCAAAGTGACTATATAATTATTTGACCATGAGATCTTTTTACTTCTATTATTTCTAATTTTATAATATGATGAGTAAAAGACTCTATAAAAGAATCTAATGCAAAAATCATATATATATGAAACTCTACTAATAAATGATGAGAAACAACAGGTCTTACTCAATTAGACTTTGTAAATAAAATAGAAAGATTTTTATGAAAAAGAATAGATTATTTTATTGTAAATAATAAAAAGATATCTCTTAGTTGAGAACAATTAGAAAATTTTAAAAATGATATATCAGTTAAGTGAGGAGATTTCTTATTTTTGTCTCCATGAGAAAAACAAGAATTACAAAGAAGAAAAATAAATGTTATAGAGCATGATTTATTATGAGATAATAGCTTTTATAAACATTCAAAACATAAAATAGTAGATATATTAAAAAAGATAATATTTGATTAATAATAAAAAAATAACTTTGCAATTATAAGTTATTTTTTTATTATATATATTAATACTACTAATATTTTTATTATGAATATTTTTTCTTGAAATGTTACTTTGGATGGTAATAAAAAAATAAATTTAGACTTTGATTATATAGAGAGTCTTTCTAAGTCTTGAAATAAAATAGTTTTTGTTTTTTGAGAAACAAGTTTGAAAAGTCATTGAGAATTAGTTGCTATGTTTGAAAAATCTTTGTGACCTATTTTATGACATGATTTATCTATTAGTAGTGAAAGCAAAATTGATATTTTGAATTGAACTTATGAAGAATGAATTTATGAAATAGCTACTTTTGAATGAGAAGAAGTAAGTTTTGAAGAAATAATTGATAGGTTTAAAGATTTTGAAGAAGTTGTTTCTATTAGAGAGGCTTGAATTTCTGAAAAATTTGGTAACAAAAAAATAAAAGTCGATTTTGTTTATTAATTTTATTTTTTAAAAATAATAATACAATGATTACTATTGTTTATTCTGATATGTGTCCTTTTTGTGACATGGCAAAATCATTATTAGATTCTATGGATATAGAATACAAATGAATTGATTATACTGGTCAATTTGATAAAGTAGTTGAATTAGCAGGTGTTACTGGTATGAGAACTATACCTCAAATATTTAACTGAGATGTAGCAAAAGAAAACCTTATAGGTTGATATGATGAGCTTAAAAAACTAGCTGATGAGTGAAAATTACAAGATTTAAACTAAATAATAATGGATATTTATATACACATTTGAACTAATTTAGAATATTTTGATTTATTAAATGAGTGAGATTTACTCTCAAAATGAAAGCAAGACAAAGAACTTGCTTCTTTTTTCATGCAAAATTTTCCTTGAGAACTCGCTAACACTATATCTCCTCAATATGAAACCAATTTTTTGTGAATAAGAGAAATAAAGAAAAAGTTTTGAGTAGATGCATTTAATAAGATAGGAGGTATTTATTATTGAAGTGACAATTGTGAATATCTGGCCCCTACTAAAAAAGAACTAGAACAAGCCATAGATAAATTTCATACTTTTAATAAAAATTATCCTCCACACAAAGTTAGAAGTTTTACACTTGTTACTCCATATGTTGGGGACAAAATGCTTGATAGACTTGAGGAGTGACTAGATTATTTAAATGATTTGAAAATAAAAAATCCTATAGAAATAGTGGTAAATGATTATTGAATATTAAGACTTATAAATAGTAAATATACTAATCTTAAACCTATTTTTGGTAGAATAATTCACAAAATATTAAAAACACCACTAATAGATACTTTTTGATATGAAGCTCATCCAGCATGAGAATTAATAAAAAATAAATCAGAAAAAGAAAAACTTAGACTTAGATCAGAGATAGTAAAATGGCAAATGAAGTTTTATAACTCTTCAGAAGTTAGTCTTGATATTTTTAGGAATTTTTTAGAGAAATACTCTGTTAATAGAGTAGCTTTAGATTATATGCAAAATAGGGAATCTTTGTTTGATAACTCTAGGTTTTGAAATGTTTGAATAGATTTATATTATCCTTGGGCTATTATATTTACTGGTAGACTTTGTGATACTAGTGCTATAGAAAATCCTAGTAGATGAATGTATGCTACTGATGATATATGTCCTAGAACTTGTAATAGATATGATATTTATTACAAAATAAAAACTAATTGATATCATATGCTTCAGAGATGAAATGCATGATATAGAAGTGAAATAAGCCTTGATTTTTTGAGTGATGACTTTGTTGATAATTCCAATAATAGATTGGTTTTTGCCCCTTTTATAACAGTATAAATAATTATGAGAAAAGATTTGTTACATTTGTGATCTTGAGAATTATCTTATGAGATAAGAGAAATAGTTGAAGTTGCCAAAAAAATAGAAAAAACATGAATTGATATCATATGGGAAAACATATGAGATCCTGTTATGAAATGAGAAGAAATACCTAATTGGCTAAAAAAGATAGTATGAAATGCATGTCTTGTAGATGAAGTATATTGATATAGTCCTACTAGATGATTAGATAAGACTTTGGATTTTTTATGTAGTAAAAATCCAAAATTAAAAAAAGAGAATATTATATTTTTTAATGGTTTGTGAGATGCTATAAACAAGGTTTATAAAAATTTGGCTTTTGATGCTAGAGTTATATGACCAAACCCTGCATATTCTACTCATAGTTCTGCTGAAGCTAGTCATGCTTGAACTGACCATATAACATACAAGCTTGATCCAGATAATTGATGGAATCCTGATTTGGATGAGCTAGAAAACAAGGTAAAATATAATCCAAATATTGTAGCTATACTTGTAGTAAATCCAGATAATCCAACATGAGCAGTATTCAAAAAAGAAGTACTAGAAAGTATAATAGATATAGCTAGAAGATATAATCTATTTGTTGTTTTTGATGAAATATACGAAAAACTTATTTATGATTCATCAAATAGAGTTTTATTATCTGATATAATATGAGATGTTCCTTGAATATCTATGAAATGAATATCAAAAGAACTACCATGGCCATGAGCTAGGTGTGGATGGATAGAAGTATACAACAAAGAAAGTGACAAAAATTTTTCTAAATATATAGATACTATACTTGCATCAAAAATGTTAGAAGTTTGTTCTACAACACTTCCTCAGTATGTTATTCCAGAAGTATATTCTAGTGAACAATTTGAAAAACATATATCTGATAGATTAGAAAAGTACAAGCTTAGATCTCAGATAGCTAATGAAGTTTTTGGCCCTATGAAACAGGTAAAATTTATAGAACCAAAAGGAGCTTTTTATTTATCTATAGTATTGAATTTGGATGAGTTTGACAATGATTATAAAGTTGAGTTAGAAAATAATGATATAAAAGAATTAATAGATAATGTTATTTCTAAATCAAATAGGTTTGATAAAAAGTTTTGTTATTCTCTATTGGCCAAAAAATGAGTATGTGTTGTCCCTCTAAGTGGTTTTAATTCTAGTTTTGATTGATTTAGAATGACTGTTTTGGAAAATGATATTGATAAATACAGAAAAACTTTAGAAATTATAAGAGAGTTTATATTGGAAATATCTAACTAAAAAAAAGAAGCAATTAATTGCTTCTTTTTTTTAGTTATTGTGATTTATAATCACTTTCTTCGTATAGTAGATCAAATTCTTTTAGTAGTTCTTCCCCAGTATCTGGTATAACTACGTAAGAGCTATTTATTATAGCATTTTTATTATTTATAAGTACATCTAGCAACCTTTTATTATAATCATTTAATATTTGATATTCTCTTAAAAATTGGTTTATAAATATTACATATGTTCTAGCATAATAATAATTATTTTGTGCTTCTAAATAATCAGAAATATTTTGAATACTAGCATCTGGATTATTTGCTTGAAAATCCGAATCTATTTTTGTTTTTATATTTTCTTTTTTTGTATTTGCTTGTGTCATTGCTGATTCTAAGACTCATTTTTGCTCATTTAATTTGTTTACTTGATCAGTTGCTGTTTCGTATCTGTATTCCAATTGCTCTATTATAGCTTCCAACATAGCAGGCTTATCTAGAGAGTCTTCTAATGTTTGTTTGAAATCACTTCTCAATATGTCTTTATATTCTTGAGTTATAGCCATATTTTTGGCTATAATTATATTATTACCATCATAATTTTGTAGTTGTAATTCATCCAAAGAAAATACATCTTTATAAATAGTTGCTGGTATTTCTCATCTTTGTTTAAATCTAAGTCATAAATTTGTTGTTATTGCAACTCAAGTTTTTGCTATTTCAGATTTTTCCAAATTTGCATAGCTATTATTTGTGTTTTGACTTTGTATATTTTTATCATCAACTTGAGCATTTATAAACAATCATCAAATATTAAAACCCCCTACAATAATAGATGTTAGGGCCAAAGTTTTTAATAAAAATGATTTATAATGTTTTGTCATAACTTGTTAAAAATTAGTTTTATTTGTTATATATTAACATAAAAATATAAAATAATAAAATTTTTTATCTATTTTATTGTTTTATTTAAATAATATTGATTTTAATTTTTAGTTTTTTGTTTTTTATCAAAAAATGTGTATACTCTGCAGTATTGTTTAAAATACTAATTATAAAATAATAATGAGTGAAAAATTGTTTGATTTACAATCTAAATATAAACCTAGTCCAGATCAGCAAAATGCTATAGATAAACTTACTAGTTATATTGATAAATGACATAACTTTCAGACTCTTTGGTGAGTTACATGAAGTGGTAAAACCTTTACTATGGCAAATATGATAAAAGAGATAAACAAACCAACTCTTATAATCGCTCATAACAAAACATTAGCTGCTCAACTTGCTCAAGAATTCAAAGAGTTTTTCCCAAATAATGCAGTTCATTATTTTGTATCATACTATGATTATTATCAACCTGAAGCTTATGTAGCCAAAACTGATACATATATAGAAAAAGAAGCTACAATCAACGAAGAGATAGATAGACTTAGACATGCTGCTACCCAAGACTTACTTACTCGTAAAGATGTTGTTATTGTTGCATCTGTTTCATGTATTTATGGTATAGGTGATATTAGTCTATATCTGGAACAAGTTTTTGATATAGAAGTATGAAAAGAATATGTAATGGAAGATTTATTAAAAAGACTTGTAAATCTTCAATATAGAAGAGCTGCATCTGACTTCAAACCAGGTAATTTTATGGTTATGTGAGATGTGCTAGAAATATTTCCTGCTAGTCAAGAAACAGTTTTTACTATAGAGTTTTGGTGAGAAGAAGTTAGTCAAATAACTAGTAGAAACTACATGACTGGAGAGATATATGAATATCATAGAGAAGTGACTATATTTCCAGCAAAACATACTGTTACTACAAAAGATAGAATAGAAGAAATAGTTCCAGAAATAAAAAAAGAACTAGATGACAGGTTAGAGTTTTTTAACTCTATGTGAGATGTTGTAAAACAAGAAAGACTAAAAGCAAAGGTAGAGTATGATATGGAGATGATGCTAGAAGTAGGATATGTAAATGGTATAGAAAACTATTCTAGGTACTTAGATGGTAGGAAGCCTTGAGATGCACCAGCTACCCTTATGGATTATTTTGGTGATGATTACTTGATGCTTGTCGATGAATCACATATGACATTTAGTCAAATAGGATGAATGTATGCAGGTGATAGAGCCAGAAAAACCAATCTAGTAGAAAATTGATTTAGACTTCCTAGTGCTATGGATAATAGACCTTTAAAGTTTGATGAGTTTGAGTCAAAAATAAAAAATGTAGTGGCAGTATCTGCTACTCCTGGTAAATATGATATACAAAGATCATGTAAGGATCCAGATGTTTTTTATAATTTTGACCCTATAAAAGACTGAATATGGAAATCAAGTGAAGATACTAGAATAGTACCTCAAATGATGAGACCTACATGACTTTTGGATCCAGAAATAATACTTAGACCAATGGAATATATGGTTGATGATATAATGAAAAATATAAGTGATGTAGTAGAAAAAAATGAAAGATTACTTATTACTACTATTACAAAAAGATCTAGTGAAGAACTAACAGATTATTTATTATCAAATGGTATAAAAGTAAAATATTTACATAGCGAAATAGATACTTTGGAAAGATTAGAAACTCTAAAAGAACTAAGACAGTGAAAAATAGATGTAATAGTATGAGTTAATCTTCTTAGAGAAGGTCTTGATTTACCAGAGGTGAGTAAAATATGTATACTAGATGCTGATAAGCAAGGTTTTCTTAGAAGTGAATCTTCTCTTATACAGATTATTTGAAGAGCTGCTAGAAACGAACATGGTAAAGTGTATATGTACTCAGAACAACTAAAAAAACTTGATTTATCTAAATACAGTCAAGAAGAAGACTGATTATATAGAATAGACAAAGCAAAACTATGTAATGATGATTGATTGATTGTAAGTGAAGCTATGAGAAAAGCTATCAACCTGACTTATTATAGAAGAAACTTACAACAAGAACACAATGAAAAATATTGAATAACACCAAAAACAGTATATAGTCAAATAAAAGATATGTGAATAAATACTGACAAAAAAGATTACTCAAAAGTAGATAAAAAATCTATTACAAAAGAGATTTCTAGACTAGAGCTAGAAATGGATATAGCAGCAGCAAATATGGAATATGAAAAAGCTGCTGATATAAGAGATCAAATACTTGAATTAAAAAAAGCAAAGAAAAAATAATTTTCTTTGCTTTTTTTTGTTTTGTAACTATTATTATGATAATATTTATATATATTTATTTAATAATAAACTAGTATGAAAAAAATATTTATTTTACTTGCATTATTATTTTTATATTCTTGTTCAACTCAAGATAATCAAATAACAAATAATAATTTATCAGAAGATAACATAAAAAATAATGAATCAACTGATAAAGAAGTAGACTCATCTCTTGATAAAATGATAAAATCATGAAGTTTTTCATGAGCTATAAATCATTTGCAACAAAAATGAGGTTATTCTGATTTGTCATATGAAGAAAAAGACAAGCTTATTTATTCTTATTTACAAGAATGAGTTTATTCTTACAAAGAATCTGAATATTCTCAAAAAGTAATAGATATATTATCAAAACAAGAACAAAATTTTCAAAATTTATATTTTTTAGGTTTTGCTAATGAAATAATAAAAAATTATGCAAAATCTCTAGAATATTATAATATATGATTAAATCTAGAAACTATAGATGATGATAAAAAAGCTATATTATACAATCAAATAGGTCATGTTTATGATTTGATGGGAGAATTTGAAACTGCTTATAATTATTACTATAAAGCTTATTCAATAGATAATTCTAATTATAAATACTGAGTAAATATTGCTAGATACTTATCTAGAAAATGAGACTATGATTTAGCCAAACAGTATTTTGAATATTGATTATGAGTAGAGGATAATGCATTAAAATCAGAAATATATTATTCTCTTAGCTCTAATGAGTTCAATTTGAATCCTAAAAAACCAAATATAGATAAATCAATAGAATATGCTAAAAAAGCTATAGAAGTATATCCTGAGTATCCTATGTGATATGTCGCACTAGCAAGATGATATTATAACAAAGACTATGAAACATATTGAGAAGAAATAGAACAAAACTTAACAAAATCTATAAAATTAAACTCTAATTGATATAGAGCATATCTATATTATGGACTTTATAAATATGCTATAGGTGAGTATGAAGAGTCTTATAAATTTTTGTCTTTGGCTGAATCAAAAGTTGAATTAGATCCAATACTTATGGATAATCAAAGAGAATATACAAAAGACTATGTATCTTATCTAAAATTTATGCTTATAAATTATGATAAAGAATCAAACTTTGATGAATATATGTCTCAACATAATGATATATTAGATGTAAACCCTAGCTTGAAAAGCTTTCTAAATAATGAACTTATCTATTAATTTTTTAATAAACCTGTATGTATAAAATATTTTTATTAATCATTTTTGTATTTTTTTCAAATACAACTTATGCAAACCTAACTCAAGAAGTTACTTTAAAAGATGGTACAACAGTTATAGTAGGTTGAGCACATCAAGAACAATTGGATGATTGGGTCAATAATGCACAAAATGCTAGTTCTTATGAACAATTGGCAGCTGATATGTATAATGGATGAATAGGTCATTCTGATGTACATGTGACTGATACATGAGTTGCTTGTGATAATTGAGCAAGTCTTCAAATAGTAGATAATAATGGATGATGATGAGGGTCTAGCTCATCTAGTAGTGGTTGAAGTAGTGGCTGAGGTTCTAGTTCATCTAGTAGTGGTTGAAGTAGTGGCTGAGGTTGATCTACTCCACCACCTCCACCAGCTCCAGCCCCACAACCAACAACAACGACATCAACTACAAATTGATGATCATGTTCAAGCTATATATCAAGCTGGTCACCATCATGGAGTAGCTGTGAGATACAATGAACATGGTCTAGTAATTGAAGTATAAACTGTAAACAAACAAATAACTGGTCAGCAAATACAAGTAGCTGTGGAACATCAGTAACAACGACAACAACAACATGTGTATGATGAAACTGTACAAGTAATTCAAGTACATCATGTGATTCATCAAGCTGTCCATGAAATGCACCAAGACCACCAGTCCAAATAGATACAAAGACAGTGAATATGTGACTATCAAATACAACAACACAAAATAACTGAGCCTTTGCAAACAACCTAGATACAAATGATGTTAGAGTAAAAATATGATGAACAACAAATCAAAATAGACCAATAGTAAATTGGTGAATAAACTGAGTATTTTCAAACTTTACAGACACATCATGAATACCATCAAATATGATAGATAATACATGAACAGCCCTAAACTTTGAAAGTATACCAAACAGTATAAATATCCAACAAATAAACTGACAAAACTTTGAGTTTACAATACCAAATATAAAATCAAAAACTCCAATGAAAAGATCAGACTGAAAAATAAGATTCAAAGCCTGATCAACAACAATGGAACTACAATGAATAGAATATGAATACAAAAACCCATTTACATGATATATAGAAGTAAAAAATCCATATACATGAACATGGGATGGTAAAACAAGCATATGAACACAAATGGATTACAAACTAAACCTACTATGAGAAAGTACA